>VBFV01000077.1 GCA_005881335.1 Chloroflexota bacterium | reverse complement strand
CTGGAGATTCTCGGTCGCGGACAGCGCCGGGTACAGGCCGGGAGCATGCGCGACGTAGCCGAGGTAATGGCGAAGGCGGCGGCGCTCGCGGAAGGCGTCCAGCCCGGCGATCTGCAGCCGGCCGGCGGTCGGCCGCAGCGCGGTGGCGAGGATGCGGAGGAGCGTGGTCTTGCCGGCGCCGTTGTCACCGAGCACCGCCATGTGCTCGCCTATATCGAGGACCAGGTCGACGCCCTCCAGCGCAGGCTCGTTGCCGAAGTGGTGGGTCAGGCCGTTGGCGACGATGACGCTCAAGGTTGGTCCGGGGGAGTCTTGATGAGCGGCCAGAGCACGAAGGGGCCGGCCAGGAACAGGAGCAGCGTCGCCACTATCAAGGCCATCGCTACGCGGGGAGAGTAACCGGGATCCGCCGCCTTGCCAACTCCGTCGCCGCGCTCCTCTCCCCTACGTTGCCGAGCAGGACGCCCAGGATGATCACCGCGCCGCCCGCCCAGATGAAGATCACGAGCGGGTTCACGAACACCCGAAACGTCGCCGAGCCGTCGGGGTTCGTGCCCGCGAGCACGACGTAGAGGTCTGCCGTCGGCGTGGTCGAGATGGCGACGTGGGTCAGCGCCTGCCCGCCGAGGCCGGCGTAGGTGGCCCGTGAGGGCTCCAGCGTCTGGTCGCCGAACCGCATCCCGGCCACGAACTCGGTGTGGTCGGTGAGCTGCCGCCGCTCGGAACCCGCGTACGTGAGGCTGTAGCCCGCCACCGTGACCGCCTCGCCCGGTTGGAGCGTCACGTCCCTTTCCTGCTGGCCGAAGTGCGAGGCCGCGACGCCGGTCACGGCCACGACCAGGCCGAGGTGCGCGAGGTAGGCGCCGTAGCGGCGGCGCTTGCGTAGGATGGACCGCCGTTTCCTCAGCGCCGCCCTCGCGTACTCGGTGAGGGCGGTCGCGCCCGCGGCCGCGGCCATCGGAAAGGCGACCAGCGCGGGCGCCGAACGCACTCCCGCGATCAATAGGACCATCAACGCGACGATTGCGGCCGCGACCGGCCAGCGCAGAGCGCGCAGCGTCGCGCGTCCGGCATGCCGCCAGGGGAGCAGCGGCCCCACGGCGAGCAGAGCCAGGATCGCCGCCAGCAGCGGTCCGGCGGCGCGCTCGTAGAACGAAGCGCCCGCGACGCGCTGGACGCCGAACATGCCCGAGACAAGCGGGAGGACGGTGCCCCACATCACGACCGCCACGACGCCGAGCAACAGCAGGTTCTGCAGAACGAACGCACCCTCACGCGACACCGCGGGCGCGGGCTTCGCCTCCACGCCGAGGTTGGAGCGCAACGTCAGGAGCAGAGCCGAGAAGAGGAGACAGACGACGAGGAAGCCAAAAAACCACGGCCCGATGGCGCTGATCGCGAATGTGTGCACTGACGGAACGACGCCGCTGCGCACGATGAAGGTGCCGAACACGACGAGCAGGAACGCGGTGATCACAAGCCCGAAGTTCCACAAACGCAGGCGGCCTCTTCTCTCCTGGACCTGCGAGGAGTGCAGGTAGGCGGTCGTCGCGAGCCACGGCATCAGGGCCACGTTCTCGACCGGGTCCCAACCCCAGTAGCCGCCCCAGCCGAGCACGTGGTACGCCCACCACATGCCGAGCAGCAGACCCGCGGTCTGCAGGCTCCACGCGAGCAGGGCGAAGCGGCGCGTGTGCGTGATCCAGGCGGCGTCGACGCGGCCCGCGAGCAGCGCCGCGCACGCGAAGCTGAAGGGGATCGCGAAAGAGGCGAACCCCGCGAGCACGACCGGCGGGTGGATCAGCATGCCGCCGTCGCGCAGGATCGGGTTCAGGCCCAGGCCGTCGGGCGGCGTGACCGAAAGCACGTCGAATGGGCTGGCCACGACCGCGAGCACGAACAAAAAGAAGGTGAGGATCGAGGCCAGGATGCCCGCCGCGTAGGCGGCGACCCGGCCGCCCAGCGACGCGCTCGCGAGCAGCGAGGCGCTGCCCAGGACGCCGAGGATCACCGTCCAGTAGAGAAGGGATCCCTCCTGGCCGCCGTAAAACGCCGCGGCCACGAGCGCGGTCGGAGTCGAGAGGTCGGTGTGCTCGACGACATAGGCGAGCGAGAAGTCATGCGTGAGCAACGCAACCTCGAGCACCACGGCGCTGAGGAATGTCATCGCGGCCGCGGCGTAAAAAGCGCGGCGCCCGACCTGGATGAAGGTCGCGCTCTGTCGAATGCCCGACCAGAACGAGAGCAGCGCGGAGAAGCCGCCCATCACGAGGGCCGCGAGCAATGCGCCGGCACCCAGATAACCGAGGATCATTTGACGTACGGCTGGGTCGAGAACCGGGACGGGCATTTCGCGAGCAGCGTCCGCGCGTGGAAGACACCGTCGCCACCCAGCTTGCCCTCGACCACGACCGTGATGCCCGGCTTGAAGATGTCGGGCAGCGTGCCCGTGTACTGCACCGGCATGGACGCGGTCCCGTCTTTCTCTGTGAAGGTCACGTGTAGGCCGTCGCTCTTCTGCACGTCGTCCTGCACCACGCCGGCCACGCGCACGTCGCCGGCCGTGGCGTGGGCCTGCAGCTCGGAAACGGTCATGTAGTACTCGGTCGCTCCACCTGACGCCGAGTAGATGAGGTAGCCGACGCAGGCGGCGACGACCGCCGCGAGCAGACCCCACCTCATCGCGATGCTCACCGAGTGATCAGCTCGATGTAGTGGTTCAGGGTCGGCCTGTCGAGCGGACCCACGAACGACGCCAGGACGGTGCCCTGCTTGTCGATGAAGAACGTCGCCGGGAGACCGGCGACGCCGTACGACTGGTAGCTCCCGAGAACAATCGGTCCCGCGGGATAGGGATGAGGATGCGTTTTCTCGAAGGATTGATACGCGGAGTCGGTGTCGCGGTTGTCCGCTCCGACGTAGCTGACGTTGCCCTGGCCCTCCCGGAACGCCTGGCCGAGGACCCCGGCTTCCTCGATGCATGGCCCGCACCAGGACGCCCAGAAGTTCAGCACGACGGGGCTGCCCTGCAGTTCCCGGACGCGGACCACGTCGCCGGAAAGCGGCTTGATGGCGAGCAAAGGCGCCGTCCGGCCGAGCACCGGCGGGTTGGCCAGCGCGGCGTGCTGCAGGCCCCACGCCAGGGACAGCAGGAGCACCGAGCTGAGGATGATCGCAACCGACCCGATCACCGCTGTTTTGCGGTTCACGTGCATGGAGTCTAGTCGAGGCCGTTTGCGGTCGCGATTCGCGCGTAAAGCCGCCCGCTGGGCCTGATCGTCCGTTCGAGCGTCTTGCGGTCGACCCCGATGAGCCCGAAATGCGCCGTGTAGCCGCGCGCCCACTCGAAGTTGTCCATGTTCGTCCAGTGGAAGTAGCCGCGGACGTCGACCCCATCCTCGATCGAGGCGTGGACGTTGGCCAGGACATCAGTCAGGTATCGCTCGCGCTGGGTGTCGTCCGCGGTGGCGATGCCGTTTTCGGTGATGTAGACGGGCTTGCCGTACCGTCGCACCTCGGCCAGCACCTGGCGCATCCATCCGGGCTCGGAAACCCAACCCATCTCGGTGACGTTCGCGCCGGGCGGGTTGAAGCGGCGCACGAACTGGTCCTGCGGCCGCCGTGCATCGAACGCGACCATCTGGCCCCAGTAGTGCGCGATTCCGATGTAGTCGCTCGTCGCTTCGACCACGCGACGAAGCTGCGCGAATCCCACTGGCCAGCGGTCGATCACCGACTGCACCGCCTTGGTGGCGAGGCGGTCGCGGCGCTTGCGCGAAGCGGGCATGAACAGGAACTTGTGGTGTGAGAGGCCGACCGGCGAGTCGGGCCAGCGACGCTTGATCGCGGAGTACGCGAGCTCGTGGGCCAGATGCATGTTTTGCGTCACCCGGTATTGGCCCACAAGGTCGCCATGACGGCCGGGCGGAAACTCGCCCGTGATCCAGCCGTTGGCGGCGTAAATGCCAGGCTCATTGATCGTGCACCAGATCGCGACGAGATCCCCCAGCTCGTCCACGACGCGATGGACGAACGGCATGAACGCCCGCGCCGCGCCGCGCGCCATCCAACCTCCTTGGCGTGAGAACCACATCGGGTTCGTGAAATGGTGGAGCGTCACCATCGGTGCGATTCCCTGCTCGCGCAGCTCGCCAAGCACGTCCCGGTAATGACGGATTTGCCTCGAATCGAACACGCCCTCTGACGGCTCGATGCGCGCCCATTCGATCGAGAGCCGGTGGGCGTTCTGGTTCAGCTCACGCAGCAGCGCGAAATCTTCGCGATAGCGGTGGTAGTGATCGCACGCGACCGCGGACGTGTCGCCCTGCGCGATCCGTCCAGGTTGCTGCTCCCAGTCCCACCAGTCGGAGTTCCGGTTGTCGCCCTCGACCTGGTGCGCCGCGCTCGAGGTCCCCCAGAGGAACCCCTTCGGAAAAGTTCGGGCCAATTACGCGGCGGCGCTGGCCGGCTTCTCGACGTGTGGCGGCGGGATGTACCTCCAGCTCTTCGGCGTTTCGCCTTCCATCTCGAGCTCCAGCATGCCCGCCTTGCCGATGCCGCTGCGGTGCATCTCACGCTCGTTTTGCGGGCGCCCGTCGAGCAGGATCCAAGCGGCGTTGAGCGGGTCCGCGTGGCTCACGACGGCGATGGTCGCGCCTGGACGCTCCCGAGCGACTCGCCGCACGACACGCAGCACCCGCTCGCCCATGGCCTCGATGGTTTCGTCACCCGGCAGAAGCCCGCGCTTCGCCTTGTGCACGAGCCAGAGCGGACGCCGGACGGGGATCTGCCAGAACGGAATCCCTTGCAGGTAGCGCGAGAACTCGGCCTCACGAAGCTCGGGGTCCGCCTCCAGCGCAGGGCGAGGCGTCAACTGGTCGGCGATGATCCGCGCGGTCTCCACCGCCCGCTCGAGCGGGCTGTGCACGATGTGGGTCAGCCCCGCGTCTCGAAGCTCCGCTCCCACCGCGGCGGCCTGCGCCCGGCCAAGCGCGCTGAGGTGAAAGCCGTCGAGGTGGCCGTAGAGCACCCGGTGCGGGTTTTCGACCTCCGCGTGCCGGATCAGAAAAAACCGCGTGTGAGGTGTCTCGTCTCCGGAGCCCCTTGCATCTTCGCGGCCTAGGCGGCCGGGCGCCGTTGGCGCTGAAGCCGGCGTCACGGGTCCCGGCGCTTCCTCGTCACGCATCTACGATGCGCTCCTCGGCGCGCAACCCGTTCCTTGGCTCCGGCCGCCGATGCCGCGAATCTGCGGCGGTGGTCCGGATACGAGACACCTAGGGTCGGTAGGCGCCGACCGTGGTGCGGTTCGTCCCGGCTGCGCGGCCGAAGTCGAGAGCCTGGTAAGACTCGCGCAGCAGGTTGCCTGTGTACTCGCGGCGGTTCAGCACTCCCGCCTCGTCCACAGGGCGGTAGCCCGCGCCGATGGTCGCGGCGCCGCAGCTGACGGTGATGCGCTTCCAGGCGCCGGTGGTGCCGAAATCGTGAGATGCGATCGAGCGGCGGATCTTGTCCGCGGCCAGCGCCGCGCCGTGCTCGTCGGTTTCGGGCAGGACGATCGCAAAGTGCGGCGGGCCGTCTACATCCAGGAATCCCACCGTGTCGGTGTCGCGGACCGCCTGGCCGAGGCGCTCGGCCAATTCCCTCAGCAAGCCCTCGATCTGGATCTGCTCGAGCTCCCTGTGGATGTGCTCGGCGTGGTCCAGCTCGACGACCAGCACGGACAGCGGCCGGTGATAACGCACGGCGCGGTTCGCCTCCTGGCCGACCAGGGCGTTGACGAACTTGGAGTTCCAGATCCCGGTCGTCGGGTCGACCACGCCAAAGAGAGGACTCGAGCTGTGGTCGGACTGGCTGTGGCCGCAGCTTGGGCAGTACTGGGAGGTCTCCGGCACCTCCGAGCTGCAGTACCAGCAGGTCGTCATGGGCGGCAATTCTAGGCCGCCGGCCCGGAGACCGCTCCCGGTTCAGAATTTGCGAGATGGGAGATCAGGAGGAGCTTTTCCCGATTCCGGTGGGTTCCGAGCCGAAAGCCCCGCTGGCGACTCGAATGCGCCCCCAAAACTTCGACCAGCTCGTCGGCCAGCGCCAGGTGGTGGACGTGCTTCGGCAGCTCACCCGTTCGGGTCATCTCCCGAGCATCGTCCTGTGGGGTCCGCCGGGCAGCGGCAAGACCACGCTCGCGCGGCTGCTGGCGAGCGAGACCAGCGCGCGGATGGTCGCGATGTCCGCCGTCACCGCGGGGGTGGCCGACCTGCGCAAGGTGGTGGCCGAGGCCAAAGTGCACCGGCGCGCCGGCCTGCGCACGGTGCTGTTCATCGACGAGATCCACCGCTTCAACAAGGCGCAGCAGGACGCCATCCTGCCTCACGTCGAGGATGGAACCGTGACCTTGATCGGCGCCACAACCGAAAATCCTTCGTTCGAGGTGATCTCGCCGCTCCTGTCGCGCAGTCGCGTCTTCCGGCTGGAGCAGCTCGACCGGGACGAGCTGAAGCAGGTCGTCGAGCGGGGGCTGGTGGAGCTGCACGCGACGATCGAGGGGGATGCGATGGATGCGCTCCTCGAGGTGGCGCGGGGTGACGCACGGGTCGCGTTGAACGGACTCGAGGCCGCCGCCGCGCTGGCCGGGGAGGCAGCGATCGGCCTCGACCATGTCGAGCGCGCGATGCAGCAGCGCCACCTGCTTTACGACCGCGCCGGCGACCAGCACTACGACATCGTGTCGGCGCTCATCAAAAGCGTCCGCGGCAGCGACCCCGACGCGGCCGTCTACTGGATGGCCCGGATGCTCGAAGCCGGCGAGGACGTGATGTTCGTCGCCAGGCGGCTCGTCATCCTGGCGGCCGAAGACATCGGCCTGGCCGACCCGCAAGCGCTGCCAGTCGCCGTCGCCGCGCAGCAGGCGGCCCACTTCGTCGGCATGCCCGAGGCCGTCTTGCCGTTGACCGAGGCGGCACTCTACCTCGCGCTGGCGCCGAAGTCGAACTCCGCGCTCACGTCATACGGCGCCGCACGCGAGCTCATCCAGGAAACGGGCAATGAGGCGGTCCCGCTGCACCTTCGCAACGCGCCCACCGGGCTGATGAAGTCGATGGGTTACGGCCGCGGCTACAAGTACGCACACGATGAGGAATCCGGCGTCGCCGACCAGGTGCATATGCCGGCGAAGTTGAAGGGCCGCAAGGTCTACGCCCCCATCCCGCGCGACCGCAAGCCGGGAAAATAGCTCGAGCATGTCCGCCTCATTCACGGTTAGTCCGGACTATCCGGCCTTTCCGAGTCGCACGAAGCCGGTTAGTCCGGACTATCCGAAATGGTCGCGCCAGGTGACCGTTGGCTGACGCGCTGCTGATCTTCAAGCCCGACGCCGCCTACCGCCTGGCCGCGCGTGCCGGCATCTGGCGGTGGCTCTCGACCGAGCGCGAGTGGAAGGTCGAGTCGCTCGACTGGTTTCAGCCACCGGCGTCCTTGATCGAAAACCATTACGACTTCCTGCAGGGCCGCCCCTTCTTTCCGTGGCTGGTCGATTTCATGACCGCGCTGCCCGTCGCGGTCGGCCGCGTGACCGCTTCGGCGGAGTCCCTGATGCAGATGCGTTACGACCTCGGCGAAACCCAGATCGCCAAGTCGCGGCCGGGCTCGCTTCGCGAGCAGTACGGGATCTTCGGCGGGCTCAACTGCCTCCACCTCTCCGATGCGCCCGAGACGGGCGATGCGGAGGTCAAGCGTTGGTCGCAGTTCGTCCAGCTCGACGCCGTGAAGGTCCGTTTGGAGGACAAATCGGAAAAGCCCGACCACACCTACCACCTGCGCTCGCTCGCGACGCAGGTGGCGAACGGAATCCACGTCGAGCTTGCGTCGCAGGCGATCGGAGAGCTGCTGGCCGAGGAGTCTGAGCTCGAGGGCGCGGAGCTCGAAGCCCTGCGGCGGATTACGTTGGGGGCGCTTTCTTAGCCTCTTCCTCAGGTGTCGTGCCGTGGATGGTCACAGGCTTGGTGAACAGCTCCGAATTCGGCACGATGACGACGTCGCCGCCCTCGCTCCTGAGCAATGTCACGCGGAGGCGGACCTCGCTCACGGTCCCCGTGTGCGTGTCGAAGCTGATGCGATCGCCGATCCGGATGTGGCGCTCGAGCAGCACGTAATAACCCGACACGTAGTCCCTCAGCAGGTCCTGCACGCCCAGCGCGGCGACGACGGTCGCAAGGACCAGGCCGAAGAGGGCGACGTTCGCGCTCTGGACCGCAAAGCTGAGCGCCGCGAACAGGCCCAGCCCGATGACGAGGCTGGTGACGATTCGCCGGCTGATCACGACCAGCTCGGCGCGGACGTGGCGCTTCATCAGCTGCTCGCCCGCGAAGCGCGAGACGAATCGCGACGCGACGATGAAGACGAACAGAACGACCAGGCCGATCGCGACGAACAGCAGGTTCTCGGGGCTCGGTTCGAAATGGATGCCGCCGGACGAGGCGGCGGGCATCATTCTTCGGTCTCTTCTGCTTCCTGCGCGGCCGGAGCCTCGCCCGCGGCACCCTCTTCGCCCTCGGCCGGGACCGCGGCTTCGGCGGCCGGGACTTCCTCTTCGACCTTGAGCTCGCGCTTGTGCACGATCTTGACCACGAGATCTTCGGGTGAATCGAGCACGGTCACGCCGCTCGGGACCCTGATATCGGAGACCCGCAGCTCCGCTTCGATCTCCTCCAGCGACGAGATGTCGACCTCAAACGATTCCGGGATATCGGACGGCAGGCATTCGACGCGGATCGAGTGCATCGGCTGCAGCACATCGCCGTCTCCGGACTTGACCGGCGCCGACTCGCCGACGAGGCGGACGGGGACGTCGACCTCGATCTTCTCTTCCAGGTCGACCTGGTAGAAGTCGACGTGGATCGGCCCCAGCCGGCGGGGATGGGTCTGGATCTCGCGCACGAGCACCTTTTCGGTCCGGTCCCCATCCAGGACGAGGTCGACCAGGTGGGTGCGACCCGATTTGACGAACACCTTCTGGAACTCGAGCCGGTCGAGGGTGATCGGGGTCGCTTCAGTGTTGTGGCCGTACACGATCGCCGGGAGCTTGCCCTCGCGCAGCATCCGGCGCGAGCGCTTGCCCAGAGGTTGGCGTGGTGAAGCTTTCAGTTGCATGGCTGTGCCTCTGATGGGAGAGCCCGCATATGATACGTCAAGCCGTGCAGAACCCACCGCCGCCCCCGCCTCCAGGCGATCAGCCGCCGATGGCCCCTCCTCCTCCACCGATGATGCCGCCCGGCGGCGGCGCGATGGCGGTGCCGGGGAACCTGGCCAGCCCGGGCTTGCGGATCGTGGGAGGCTTGATCGACTTCATCATCCTGCTGGTCATCAACGGCATCATCGCCACGATCCTCCAGAAGGCCAACTGGCTCGCCGGCATCATCAACTTCGTCGCCGACCTCGCATACTTCGGCTACTTCTGGAGCTCGCGCGGCCAGTCGATCGGGATGATGGTCTTCGGGTTCAAGGTGCGTGACGTGGCCACCGGCCAGTACCCCGACATGGGCAAATCCGTGCTGCGCGCATTCATCTGGGTGGTCGAGGTCGGGTTCACCATCTGCATCATCGGCGCCATCGGGTGGCTCTGGCAGCTGTGGGACCCGCAGAAGCAGGCGATCCACGACAAGGTCGCGGGGACGATCGTAACTACGAACTAACGCTTCGGCGTTTTTTCGTCCGGAAAACGTTTGCGCAGCCAGTCGACGATCTCTTGGAGTGGCGTGCCCGGCGTGAAGATCTCCGCCACGCCCCGTTTCTTGAGCGCCGCGATGTCGTCGTCCGGGATGATTCCGCCGCCGAAAACGACGATGTCGGTGGCTTTTCGCCGCTTCAGCTCGTCGACCACGGCGGGAAACAGCGTCATGTGCGCGCCCGAGTGGATCGACAGTCCGACGACCTGGGCGTCTTCCTGCAGGGCCGCGTCGACCACCATCTCCGGCGTCTGGCGCAGGCCCGTGTAGATAACCTCGTAGCCGGCGTCCCGCAGCGCGCGCGCGACGACCTTGACTCCGCGGTCGTGCCCGTCGAGACCGACCTTCGCCACGATTATGCGCACCGGCCGAACAGCGGTGGGCATCAGACGACCGCCGTTTCGGTGTAAGTGCCGAACACTTCGATCATCGCGTGCATGATCTCGCCCTCGGTCGCGTACGCGCGCACGGCGTCGAGGATGTATGGCATCAGGTTGTCGGTCCCGGCGGCCGCCTTGCGCAACCCGTTGAGCGCGTTGCTGCACTCCGCCTGGTCGCGCTTGCGCCGAACCTGCCGCACCCGCTCCGATTGCTCGCTCTCCAGACGCGGGTCGATACGCAGGATGTCGATCGGCGGCTCATCGTCGACGGTGAACTCGTTGACCCCGACCACGAGGCGCCGCTTCTGCTCCAGCTCCTGCTGGTAGCGAAACGCGGCGTCGGCGATCTCCCTCTGGAAGAAGCCGACCTCGATCGCGGGGATCACGCCGCCGATCTCGTCGATGCGCTTGAAGTAAGCCTCGGCCTGGCGCTCCATCTCGTCTGTGAGCGCCTCGATGAAATAGCTGCCGCCCAGCGGGTCGATCGTGTTCGCGACCCCGGTTTCGTAGGCGAGGAGCTGCTGCGTGCGCAGCGCGAGACGCGCGGCTTTGTCGGTCGGCAGCGCGAACACCTCGTCCATCGCGTTCGTGTGCAGCGACTGCGTGCCGCCCAGGACCGCGGCCAGCGCCTCGATGGCGGTGCGCGCGATGTTCAGCTCCGGCTGCTGCGCCGTGAGCGAGACTCCCGCCGTCTGCGTGTGAAAGCGCAGCTTCCAGGACCGCTCCTGCTGAGCCCCGTAGCGCTCGCGCATCCATCGCGCCCAGATCCGGCGCGCCGCGCGGAACTTGGCGATCTCCTCGAAGAAATCGATGTGCGCGTCGAAGAAGAAGGAGAGCCGCGACGCGAAGTCGTCGATGTGCATGCCGCGCTCGAGGCACGCGTCGACGTAGGCCATGCCGTCGGCCAGCGTGAACGCCAGCTCCTGGGCCGCGGTCGATCCCGCCTCGCGGATGTGATAGCCGGAGATGGAGATCGTGTTCCACTTCGGGACTTCGGCGGCGCAGTACTCGATCGAGTCGACGACCAGCCGCATCGACGGAGCAGGAGGAAAGATGAACTCCTTCTGCGCGATGAACTCCTTGAGGATGTCGTTCTGCAGCGTGCCGCCAAGGCTCGACGCTTGCACGCCCTGCTTCTCGGCGACGGCGATGTACATGCAGAGCAAGATCGCCGCCGGTGAGTTGATCGTCATCGACGTCGTGATCTCGCCCAGCGGGATGCCGTCGAACAGCGCCTCCATGTCGGCCAGCGAGTCGATGGCCACGCCGCAGTGCCCCACCTCGCCACGGCTGGTCGGAGCGTCCGAGTCCTGACCCATCAACGTCGGCATGTCGAACGCCACCGACAGGCCGGTCTGGCCGTTGGCGAGCAGGTACTTGTAGCGCCGGTTCGTCTCCTCGGCGGTCGCAAAACCCGAGAACTGGCGCATCGTCCAGAGGCGGCCGCGGTAGCCGCTCGGATGGATGCCGCGCGTGTAAGGGAACTGGCCGGGATATTCCTCGGCCCGGCCCGGAAGGTCCTGTGACGTGTAGAGCGGCCGGAGGGGGATGCCCGAGATCGTCGAGGTCTCGATGCCGTCGTCCCGCACCGGTCCGGCCTCGAAATCCTCGCGCCACGCCTGCTGTGGTTCCCGCGCCCTTACTTTCAACTCAGGTCAATTATCGGTTCGCGCTTCGCTTGAGGATCTCTTCAGCGGTACGGTACGGCGTGCCGTCCTCCAGCAGACGCTCCGCGAGCCGTGGGTCCTCCTCGAGCGCCTGCCGCGCCCGCTGCCGGGCCAGCTCCGCGGCGACCTCGGCCGTCTCGTCGCGCAGCCGTTTCTCGGCCAGCTCTTTCGCGCGCCCGGTCGTCTCGAGGTGCCGGCGATGCGCGAGGACGGCTTCCCAGAGCTGCTCGACGCCATCCTGGCGCGTCGCCACCGTGGCGATGATGGGCGCTTTCCACCCCTGTCTGGGCGCCAGGTTGAGCATCGCCCGCAGCTCCGCGATCACGCGCAAGTGGCCGTCGATGTCGGCCTTGTTGACGACGAAGACGTCCGCGATCTCGAGGATGCCGGCCTTGATCATCTGCACGCTGTCGCCGAGGTTGGGGGTCAAGACGACGACTGTGGTGTCGGCGACCGCCGCGACCTCGAGCTCCGACTGACCGACGCCGACCGTCTCGAGGATCACCTCGTCGAAACCGAACGCGCCGAGAAGCCGGATTGCCTCGCGCGTGGCCAGCGACAAACCCCCGAGGTGGCCGCGCGCGCCCATGCTGCGGATGAACACCTTCGTGTCGAGCGCATGGCGCTGCATCCGAATTCGATCGCCCAGGATCGCGCCACCCGTAAACGGCGAGTTGGGGTCGGTCGCCAGCACCGCCACCGACCGTTGCTTCTGGCGCAGCAGCGCCACCACGGCGTCGACCAATGTTGACTTGCCGGTGCCTGGCGCCCCCGTGAAGCCGGCCACCCCAGGCGCGCGGGCCTGGGTCCGCAGGGCTGCTTCAAGGTCGCGTACCGACGGGTCACGCCGCTCGACCAGAGTGATCGCCCGGGCGAGGGCGCGCACGTCGCCAGAGCGGAACTTCTTCAGCAGTCCTGGGTCGGAAAGGTCGTTACTCGCCCAACCAGCGTAGGGCGAAGTCGTGCCCCAGCACCACCACGATCCCGTAGGTTTGCTGGCCGGACGCGGGCGCCGGACTGGTCGGCGTCGCCGCCACGACCGTGCCCCCGAAGAAGCCCTGCAGCCACTTGGTCGTGAGCGGGAACTGGCCGCCCGAGTAATCGAGGATCTGCGTGGTCGAGGATGGGCGGTGACCGACCGGGTCGTTGAGCTGGAGGCCAGTGGGATCGAGCAGGGACGTGACTCGGCTGTCGAGCCCGGGGAAGTTGTTGGCTCCGTTGACGAACTGGACCGGAGCCTTCTCGCCCAGGGTCTTCGAGTCGATGAACACCGACCTGAAGAACTTGTGGATCATCGTGTAGGTCGGGTCGTCAGGGCAGAGCTGCGAGACACCGGGACCCATCCCGCAGTCAAAGGCGTCGAGCAGGTTGCCATCTTCCGCGCCGGACGGAGCGGTGAGCGCCCACCTGATGATCGAGCTGTCGGGCAGGTTCTTGCCCCAGTCGTAGATCGCCTTCATGTCGGAAAGCGTCATGTCGGTGTGGATGTTCTTCTGCAAAGCGTCGAGCAGCTGCGGCGCCTTGGCGAAACCGTTGACCGTCGTCGCCTTCTTCTTGATCGCCTGCATGATGTCCTGCTGACGTCGCGCGCGCCCGAAGTCGGATGACTGCTGCGCCTGCTGCGCGTGTCGCGACCGCGCCACCTGCAGCGCCTGCTCACCATTCAGGTGCTGGCAGCCCGCCTTGTAGTGGATGCCGCCCCGTATGTAGCCGTTGGAGTAGTCGGGATATTCGTAGTCATCGAGGTTGGTGCTCAGGCACACGTCCACGCCACCAAGAGCGTTGACCATGTCGCGAAACGCCTTGAAGTCGACGGCGATGTACTTGTCGAAGGTCAACCCTGTCAACTTGCCGACCTCGTGCTCGGCCGCCAATCCGCCGGCATTCGGACCTGCGTACTGCGACGCGACGCAGCAGATGATGTTGGTGAGCGGCACCTCATAGGCCGCGTTGATCTTGTTGGTCCAGACACGATTCGAGTTCGATTGCAAGTTCATGTGAACCACGAGGTCACGCGGGATGGACGCCATCATCACCCGGTTGCTGGTCGGGTCGATGCTGACGGCCATGATCGAGTCGGTCAGGTACGGCGCGTCGTTCTGCTCGCCGCCCATACCAAGAAGCAGGATGTTGACCTGCTGGCCGTGCTTGAGCTTGTAGGCCAGGGTGCCCGGCGCCGGCTCGACCACCTGGACGACTTCTCCGATCGGGTTGATGTGATGGCCGGTGGTCGCCGAGACAAAGTCGTCGAACCGCTTGTACGTGAGGGTGACTCCGACCAGCACGGCGACGAGCAGGACGGCGAGCAGCGCCGCAGGGACCGACCTGGTCAGGCGGTAGGAGACGTTGTAGCGGGATCGCCTGGCCCGTTTTGGCCTGGCCCGAAACATGAGCACCGGGATTTTAACAACGACGCCTGGGGGACGAGCGTTACGGCGAGGGTGTCGCGGCCGAGTTGTTGAACGCTCCTGACACGACCACGTAGAAGAACCACCCGACGCTGGCGACGAAACCGACGACGCCGAGGATCAGGCCGACCAGGGCGAGGGTTCCGCCCCCGATCGCGCCGCCGCTCGTCGCGATGCGCTGGCGCGAGATGAAGCCCATGATCGCCGCCGTCGGCCCGAGGACGATGCCCAGGCAGACGATCGAGCACACGATCGAGACGATGCCGATGACGAGCGCCGCGATGGCCAGGCCGTCCGTCCGCTGTCCCGCGTAGCCGGCGCCCGGCGGCATGTACATGCCAGGCGGCGGCGGTACGTATCCGCCAGGCGGCCCGTATCCAGGGCCGGGAGGTGGCGGAACAAAGCCACCGCCCGGTGGTGGTGGCGGCGGGTTGTAACCGCCGCCGGGCGGAGGTGGCGGTGGTGGCGTCGGGTTGTAACCACCGCCGGAAGGCGGCGGAGGAGGTGGCGGATTGGAGCTGCCACCGGGAGGAGGCGGGGGCGGTGGTGGGATGTCCGACATTCAACTCCTCCTTACGCGGCTTGCGGTGGGCCCATCTCGAAACTGCGCACGATCCACGTCTGCATCGCCAGCCCGTATGCGTTCGTGAACAGCACCCCGATCACGCAAATCATCAAACCGAGCGAGGCCACGAAGTGGACGGCGATCAGCATAAGGCCCGCGATCAGTGTGTTGACCAGCGACCTGCGCGCTGTGCGCACGACCATGTCGACCCGAAGACCGCCGGCGATGCCGCGGCGCGAAACGGCGAGCACGATCGACGGCGTCAGGAATGTCAGCGCCAGGTAGCCGAGCGACAGGAGGCTGAAGCCCAGGAATAGAAGGGCGAGACCCAACGACACCAGAACCGGCTGCGATTCGCCCTGACCCTGGTTCGCCAGGATGACGAACCCCGCCGCATAAACGGCGGCAGCCACGACAAAGATCGCGAAGTAGTAGACGAAGTTGACTACGAACAGGCGGAAGCCGCGGCCCAGGTAGCTGAGGTTCGCGGGGGGCAGCCTCTCCTCGCCGGCTCGCAGCCCGTCCAGCCCCGCCAGCATCCAACCCAATCCGTTGATGGATCCAACGATCGGGATCAGGAGGATCAATCCGATGATTCCGATCTTGGCCGGCCATTCCGGATCGCGAAAGGGCCAGACGAAAGCGTCGGTGATGCGATCCATGCCGCGCTTCTAGACGGGCGGCGTTCCGAAAGCGGCCAGAAGGTAGAGCACGATCGCAACCAGGGTGAGGACCGCCCCCACTGCTGTCGCCGCGACGCCGAATGCCAGGCCGGTGGTGGCCATGCCCTGACCGCCGATCGTCCCCTTGGACTCCGCGATTCGCCCCTGTGACGACCTGGCGAGGAAATATCCCAGCGCGCCGAGCACCATCGCCGGGAGACCGAGCACCAGGCCCAACAACAGGGAGTCCAGCACCAACAGGTAGGCGGTGGCGCCCAGAAGGATGGCGGTCAAGTCCAGGATCAGCCCCACGCTCGCAGTCAGCAGCGCGGCCTGCGCCCTCCCGTCGGTTCGAACTCGCGGCGCCTGCGGTCCCGGGTACGCAGGCTGGTAGTACGGGGCGATCTGGTGCGGCGGCACCGGAGGCGGTGGCGGCGGTGGCGGCGGTGGCGGCGGCGCCGGCTTCTGCGGCTCCGCGCTCAACGGAGCAGCGCCCTGGCAATCACCACGCGCTGGATCTGGTTGGTGCCCTCATAGATCTGGGTGATCTTTGCGTCTCGCATCATTCGCTCGACAGGGTAGTCGGAGATGTAGCCGTAACCACCGAGCAGCTGGACGCAGTCCGTGGTCACCCGCATCGCCATGTCCGAGGCGAAGAGCTTGGCCATCGCGGCCACCTTGGTGAGGTCCGGCGCCTTCACGTCCGCCTTGGTCGCTGCTCGATAGACCAGGTGGCGCGCCGCCTCGATCTGCGTCGCGATGTCGGCCAGCATGAACTGGATGCCCTGGAAGCTCGCGATCGGTTGCCCGAACTGTTTGCGTTCCTTGACGTAGTTCAACGCGTAATCGAAAGCGCCTTCAGCGATGCCGAGCGCCTGCGCGCCGATGCCCGGCCGCGATCGGTCGAGCACAGCGAGCGCGATCTTGAAGCCGGCGCCCTCTTCACCGAGCCGGTTGGCTGCGGGCACCTTGACGTCCTGGAAGACGATCTGTGCGGTGGGCGAACCTCGGATGCCGAGCTTGTGCTCGAGCTTTTCGACCGACCACGGGCTGGTTTCGCGCTCGAGGACGAAGGCGGAGATTCCTCGATGGTCAGCACCGGGATCGGTTTGGGCGAACACGACCAGTGTCCCGGCGATGCTGCCGTGCGTGATGAATTGCTTCGTGCCGTTGAGCACGTACTCGTGGCCATGCTTCTTCGCGAAGGTCTTCATGGCCGCTGCGTCGGACCCGCTGTCCGGCTCCGACAGCGCGTAGGCGGCGACTTTCTCGCCTGACGCGAGCGGCGGACAGAGCCGCTTCTTCTGCTCTTCCGACCCCGCGACGAGGATCGGGTAGGAACCGAGCGCCTGAACCGCGAGGATCAGCGATGAGCTGGCGCACGCCTTCGCGATCTCCTCGATGCCCATGCAGATCGTGACGCTGGAGCCTGAGATCCCGCCGTACTCCTCGGGAAACGGGATGCCGAGGATGCCGTTGTCGGCGAAGAGCTTCTCGATGTCTTTTGGGTACTCGCCCGTCCGGTCGATCTCCGCCGCACGCGGCGACACGCGATCCTGGACCAGCTCGCGGATCGTGTCCCTGATCGCGACCTGCTCGGCCGAGAACTCGAAGTCCATCCGAAGTGATTATCCGGCCCGGAGTAAATCCCGCGCGATCACGATCCTTTGTACCTGGTTGGACCCCTCGTAGATCTGCAGCGCCTTCGCATCACGCACGTGCCTTTCCAATGGGTTGCCGGAGGCAGCCCCCTCAGGGCCAGCGATCTGCAGCGCGTCGAGAGCCACTTGCATCGCCGTGTCCGTGCAATGCAGCTTGGACATCGAGGCCTGGCGCGTGAAAGGCAGACCTCGGCTGCAGAGCCACGCCGCCTGGTAGGCCAGGAGTCGCGCGGATTCGACGCGGGTTGCCATGTCAGCCAGCGTGAAGTCGTCGCCCTGATCATGTCCCTTGTCACGCATGAACGCGCGCGTTTCGTCGACCGCCGCCTGGCCGATGCCCAGCGCCTGCCCGGAGATGCCGATTCGCCCCGAGTCCAGTGCCCGCATGGCGACCGTAAAGCCCTGCCCCTCGGCGCCAAGACGGTTGGCCGCCGGCACGCTCACGTCCTCGAGGATGAGCTCGCCGGTCGGCGAGCCGTGGAGGCCCATCTTGTGAAAGACCTGGCCGACGCGGACGCCTCGCGCATCCGCCGGCACCAGGAACGCGGTCACGCCGGCCGCCTTCTCGTCCGGTCCAGTCCGAGCGAACACCACGTAGAGGCCCGCATGGCCGATGTTGGTGATGAAGACCTTGGTGCCGTTGAGCACATAGCCGTCGCCGTTGTGCCGGGCGGTCGTGGTCAGCGACGCGGCGTCAGATCCTGACGCCGGCTCGGTCAAGGCAAAGGCGCCGAGCAGCTCACCCGTCGCGAGTCGGGGCAGCCATCTGCTCTTCTGCTCGTCATCGCCGAAAAGCAGGATGGGTTCGGTGCCGACGCTGGTGTGCACGTCGACGATGACCGCGGTCGACGCGCACGCCTGGGCGAGCTCCTCGACGCAGATCGCGAACGCCAGAGCGTCGAGTCCGGCGCCGCCGTAGCGCCGCGGAATGAGCACCCCCAGCAGCCCGGATTGGGCCGCCGCGTCGATCGCTTCCTGGGGAAACCGATGGTCGCGGTCGACCTCGGCCGCGAGAGGCTGCACCACCCCTTGCGCGAGTTCACGCACACCGGCGCGGAAGCTGGCGTGCTCGGGCGCGAGTTCGAGGTCCAACTGAGGCGTTACTTAGAATAGTGGGCTTGACGATGGACGCAGGGCCGAGGTACCTCGAGGGAACCACTGTCGGGAGTGGCCGCGACATCATCGGCGTGCGGCGAGACCGGATCGCGGACATCATCAGCACTGGGCGCGAGATCATCGCCCGGGCCAAGGGCGAAAAGATCCTGCCCGACACCATCACCGGGGCCACCGCGGCGCTGCTGGTCACGATCGCGGGCTACGGGGAGCCCCTTTCCGAAGGCCAATGGCGCGAGCTCGCAGGCGTCGTCGGTGGGATCATGCGCGACACCACATATGCCGACCTGGCCAGGCTGCGGACACTCATCACGCAGGAGCAGTTCCTGAACGTGGCTCGCAACCAGGGCTACGCGCGGTTTATCCGCCGGCTCGACGACGGTCGATGGGTTTGCGAGCTGACCCCGAAACTTGAAGATCTTCCGGACGAGTAAGACCCCGGCCGGCGCGTTCAGTGGTGCCCTTAGGGCGAGGGTGTTCCGGATCTTCTTTGCGGCCGTCTTCCTTTTCGGCGTCCTGAGCCCGGCGGCCGTCGTGTTCGCCGTCGTCTGGACGGCGCCGCCGATCACTACCGGCGCGGCCGCGAGCACGCTGGACATGCGCTCCGAACGCCTCCTCCCCGAGCCCGACGTCCAGCCCACGAGCCTGCCCAGCCCCGCGTTCAACGTCTACGCCAACACGCTTTCCGGTATGGTGCCCTGCCCGCTGTGCGAGATACCGGCGCGCGTGTACGTGCCGAACAGTATTGCGGGAACCGTGGATGTGATCGATCCTGCCACCTTCCGCGTCGTCGACCACTACAGGGTCGGCTTCATTCCCCACCACATCGCGCCGGCCTGGGACATGAGCGCTCTGTACGTCGACAACGAGGGTTCGAGCAGCCTGACGGTGCTCGACATCCACACCGGCCGTCCGACCGGCCAGGTCTCGATCCCCTTTCCCTACAACCTCTACTTCACCCCTGACGGCACCAAGGCAGTGGACGTCGTGGAACGGCTGAACCGCGTCGAATTTCGAGACTGGCGCAACGGCTGGAAGCTGATGGGAGCGGTGTACATCCCATGGCGCGGCGCCGACCATCTCGACTTCAGCGCTGATGGCAGCTACCTGATGATCTCGACCGAGTACTCAGGCATGGTCGCGAAGGTGGACACCGTGAGCATGAAGCTCGTGGGATTCGTCCACCTCGGTGGGCTGCCGATCGACGTCAGGCTCTCGCCCGACGGCTCGGTGTTCTATGTGACCAACCAGGGCCGAATGGGCGTGTCGGTGGTCGACCCGGTGTCGATGAAGGAGGTCCAGTTCATCTCGACCGGCCGCGGCGCCCACGGACTGCAGGTCTCTCGCGACACCAAATCGCTGTACGTCTCGAACCGTCTCGAAGGATCGGTCTCAGTGATCGACTTCGCCAGCCGTTCGGTGGTGGCGAAGTGGGTCATGCCCGGCGGCGGCAGCCCGGACATGCTGCAGTTGAGCCCGGACGGGACTCAGCTCTGGGCGTCCGGCCGGTATCACGCGACGGTGCAGCGCCTGGTGGGGGCGTCCAACGTCTCTAAGCCCCGAGCAGGCGAGCGATCAGCATCCTTTGCACCTCCGACGTCCCCTCGCCGATCTCGTTCACCTTCACGTCCCGCCAGTACCTCGCCACGGGGTAGTCCTCCATGAACCCGTACCCCCCGTGGATCTGCACCGCGTTGTCCGCCGCTCTCTTCGACGCCTCCGACGCATACAGCTTCGACATCGCGGCGAGCATCCGGACCTCGTCCGTCGTTTCGGCCCCATCGTGGCTGTACGCCGCCGCCGCCCGATACACGATGGTGCGAGCCACCTCCGTCTCCATGGCCATGTCCGCGAGCTTGAACTGGATCGCCTGGTGCTTCGAGATCGGCTCGCCGAACGCCCGCCTCTCCTTGGCGTAAGCCAGCGCCGCGTCGAGGCACGCCTGCGCGACCCCGACCGACAGCGCGGCGATCGCGATCCGCCCGCCCGTCAGCGTGTGCAGGAACTGCCGGTATCCCCCACCCCGCTCACCCAGCAGGTTGGAAGCGGGAACCGAGCAATCTTCGAAGCTCAGCGGGTGGGTGTCGGAGGAATGCCAACCCAGCTTTCGATACGGCTCGAGCACGTGATAGCCCGGCGTCCCGGTCGGCACCATGATCGCGCTGATCTCGGGCCCGTTCTGACCCGTGCGACCGGTTACCGCGGTGATCGTCACACCCGCCGAGATGTCGGTGCCGCAGTTGGTGATGAACTGCTTCGCCCCGTTGATCACCCACTTGCCGTTACGCGACTCCGCGCGCGTCTTGGTCGCGCCCGCGTCCGACCCGGCCTCTGGCTCGGTCAGCCCGAACGCCCACAATTTCCTTCCCGCGACGAGGTCCGGAAGCCACTCCTCTTTCTGCTCGCGAGTGCCGAATTCATATATGGGCGCCGAGCCGAGGCAGACCGCCGCCTCCAGCGTGATGCCCACGCCCGCATCGGCGCGCGAGATCTCCTCGATCGCGATGCAGAGGGAAAGGAAATCTCCGCCCGCTCCCCCCACTTCTTCCGCAAACGGCAGACCGAAAAGGCCAAGGTCCCCCATCTGGCGCACGATGTCGTAGCCGAATCGATGATTCCGATCGAGCTCCCCCGCCGCCGGCGCGACAACCTCCCGCGCGAAGTCGCGACACGTGTCTCGAATCGCCTGCTGTTCAGGAGTCAGTGCAAAATCCATTGCAACAATCCTTGCATGACTACACAGAAGCGCTGCACATTGCCGCCGGCATCAAGGACCTCGACGGGCCCAACGTCAACCCGCTCTGCCACACGCGCCTCTACTCGCAAGGACACCGAGTCGAGCGCTCGCTGGTCCTCCTCCACGGGTTTACCAACTGTCCGCAGCAGATGGATTCGCTGGGCAAGCTCTTCTACCAGCGAGGCTGGAACGTCTTCATCCCGCGCTATCCGCGTCACGGCTACGCCGACCGGCTGAACACGTCGATCGCCGAGCTGCGCGCAGAGCATCTGATCGCGCTCGCCAATCGCGCAGCCGACGTCGGCCAGGGGTTGGGCGAACGAGTGACGATCGCCGGGCTCTCCCTCGGGGCGATCCTGACCGGCTACCTGGCGCAGACGCGCGAAGGCATCGACCGCGCCGCGCTGATCGCGCCGATGCTCGGGCTGAAACCGATTCCGGGGCCGGTCATGAATGCGATGAGCCGCCTCGCCACCAAGCTGCCCAACTTTTACATGTGGTGGAACCGGCAGCTGAAGGACAAGCTGGGCCCGCCCTACGGTTACCCGCGATTCTCGACCCACGCGTACGCGGCGCTCTTCGAGGTCGGCGACCTGCTGGTGAGGTCCGCGCGCACCAACGCTCCCAAACCTCGCTCGACAGTGGTCGTCACCAACGCGGCCGAACCGCGCCTCGACAACCGCTCCACGTACCGGCTCATCGAATCGTGG
>VBFV01000153.1 GCA_005881335.1 Chloroflexota bacterium | reverse complement strand
CCCCTCCGGCGGCTTCGCCGCCACCTCCCCATAAATCGGGAGGAGTAGGACTTCCTCTTCGATACAAAGAAACGAGGCGGCGCCTGCAGCGGACACCGCCTCGACCGGGAAACCACCGGGTGACACGCTTCTGGTTTCTGCGCCGCTTTACGGCCGTTGCCTACTTGTGGAGGCCAACCTTTGCGCGGACTGTCGGTGGACCCGGACGGAGAACGAATTGCCTCCACAGTGCAACGATCCGATGCCATTGTCAAGGCCTTTGGCACTTTTCGCGTCTACTACATTTGAGGTAGGCGAACCAAGACCGCTAGGCGAGCGACTCGTAAGGGAATGCCGAGGCGAACGGCTCGTATAGAAGGAGCACTTTCTCGATCGGCAGCACGTCGCGCATGAAGATCGCGCCCGCCGCGACCCCGGCAAATCCGACGATCCCGGTGCCGTCGTGCGGCGCCGCCTGCTCCGCGCTGTCCTGCATGGCGCGGAACGCCTGTGTGCGCGCGGTCTGGTTGGCGCTTGCGATCGCCTGCTTCCAGGCCGCGGTGTAGTTCGCCGCCGGGTCCAGCCCGGCCGCTACGCCGACGGCAGGCATCCCGGCGCCCGCCGCGCGAGGGCCCGCCGGTTTGGGCTTCTCGCTCAGAGACTTCGCCACCACCGAGACCTCGGCTTCCACCTCGCCTTTCAAGGTCGGCAGCCGTCTCAGGAACGCAGCGATCTGCTGGTCGATCGGGCCGGGCGGCCGGTAGCCAGGACCGGGAAGCACGGTCGCGAAGGGCCGATAGAGCGCGGCGAACTGCGCCGGGTCCATCTGCTCACGCACGAGGATTCCGAGCGCCACCACCTGGGCCGACTCGAGTGCGGCGGCCACGGCGGCGCTGTCGGATAGGACTTTGCCGATCGCCGTCTGCACCTGCGTGACTCGAAACCCGGTCGTGAATGCGTTGACCATCGCCTCGTCCGCGCCTGAAAGCAGGCCGTCGATAACCTGCTCGACCGCCCCGACGGACGGACGCTGCCGCGAGAGTAGGCGGGCCGTGGCGATCCACTCCCACTGCGCCGGCCCCAACGTCTTGCCGGCGGCAGTCAGTAACTGCCCCGCCTCCGTGGCGCTCAGCGGACCGCGACCTGTTCCGGAAGCAGGCCTTTGGCCCGCAGCTTGTCGATCGGGTGGTAGGCGTCGACGATGCGCATCGTGCCTGACGCGGAGCGCAGCACCATCGACTGCGTATAGGCGTAGACGTCCTCGTAGCGGACGCCTTTCAGCAGCTCACCAGAGGTGATCCCGGTCGCCGCAAAGAAGATGTCCTGGCCCGAGCAGAGGTCGTCGAGGCAGAGCACGCGGTCGGGCTTGTGGCCTTCCTTAATCGCGACCTGCTTGTCTTTTTCGTCGCGAAAGTAGAGCTTGGCCTGCATGTCGCCGCCGATCGTCTTGAGCGCGCACGCCGCGAGCACGCCCTCGGTCGCGCCACCCGATCCCATCATGCAGTGGATGCCAAAGCGCGTCTCGAGGGCGGCCTCGAGCGCCCCGGCGACATCACCCGCGGAGATGAGCTTGATGCGCGCCCCGACTTCGCGGATCTGCGCGATGGTCTCCTTGTTACGGTCGCGGTCGAGGACCACGACGGTCAGCTCCTGCACGGGCAGGCCCTCAGCCTTGGCGATGTTGCGCAGGTTCCACTCCACCGGCATCTCGAGGTCGATCACGCCGCGCGCCTTGCGACCGACGACGAGCTTTTTCATGTAGTGGACGTGGGTGGTGAACATCGTGCCGCGCTCCGCCAGCGCGACTACCGAAATCGCGCCAGGGAGACCTGAGGCAGTCAGGCTCGTGCCTTCGATCGGGTCGACCGCAACGTCGACCTCGGGTTCGAGTCCGTTGCCGATCTCCTCGCCGAAGTAGAGCATCGGCGCCTCGTCCTTCTCGCCCTCCCCAATGACCACGGTGCCTTTCATGTCGACCGTGGCGAGCGACTCGCGGATCGCCTCGACCGCGCGTGCGTCCGCCGCGTCCTTGTCGCCGCGACCCTGCAGAGGGGCTGCCGCCAGCGCGCCCGCTTCGGTCACGCGCAGCAGCTCGAGCGCGAGGTTGCGGTTGATCTTGGGCTCTTCGATCATCGGGTTAGAGTGTTGCGGCCCTGAGTTCCGCCGCAGATTCGCGCCATCGGCGGCCGGAGCCAAGGAAGGGGTGGCGCGACGAGGAGCGCATCGGTAGATGCGTGACGAGGAGCGCCGGGCCCCCTGACGCAGGCTTCAGCGCCGCAGGCGCCCGGCCGCCTAGGGCGCGAAGATGCAAGGAACTGCGGGGCCGCAACACTCCTGAGAATGTAACCGAAGGATTAAGTCGGGCCGCGGCGGCGGATCGGCAGCTTGTTTGCCTCCACCAAGAGCTCCTCTTTGCGCGCCAGCCGCCGGTCTCCGCCCCTGTCGACGTAAACGCACGTCCGCTCGAGCACCGCCGTGATCCGCACCACCTCGCCCGCGAGAGTCGCGTCGAAGCCGTCGATCAGGACCTCGTCCTCGTCGAGCTCGACCTCGCTCAGGGGCCGCTGACCGCCGGGCCGGACCTTGGTCGAAAGCTTCAGCTGCGGGCGCGGTCCCTGCTGCGGACTTGGCTTGATCGTGAGCCTCGATGACGCCGACCCGGCCAACCTGATTCCAGGCCGCGGCGGCGTGGGCGAGGCCGGCCTGGTCGGAAGCGCTTTGGGGGTCGGCAGCGGTGGCGCCTTGCGCGCCGGCTCGCTCGCCCTCGGCGCAGGTTTGCGACTCTTGGGTGGAGGTCGTTTCGCCACCCTGGCGGCCGGACGGCCGGCCGCCCGGGCGCGGGGCGCCTGGCCTCGAGCCCGGGACGGCTTTTTCGACGGTCCTCTAGAAGAACTCACCCCAGAACTTCCTGACCCGCCCGACAGGGTTAGGCGAGGTTCTCAAAGTTACGACGGTCGACTGCGCGGGGATCTGCGAGAGCCGCTCCAGAGGGGTGTCGGGTACGCCCTCCGGGTGGACACGAATCACGCCGTAGTGGACGCCGCCCTCCTGGACGACGAGGGCTCCGACGGTCGCGTCGCCTTCCAGCCTGCCCGAGCTCGTGATCTTGAGCCGGCTGGTCGCGATGACGTTGCCGCGGACAAGTCCCGCGAGCGTGATGCGCGCGCCGCGGATGTCCGCCTCCACATGTGCCTCCGGCCCGATCCAGAGGTCACCGTCGGACTCGATCTGCCCGCTGAAGTTGCCGAGGACCTGTCCAGTGCCCTTGAGGGCCAGCTTCCCCGACAAGGAGTCTTCGCGGGCCAGTACCGTCGCTTTCGGGTCCAGGCCCAGCGGATCTGGGCCCCCGTTCGTGTTGGTCGCCAAAGCGGGCTCCACGGCCATCTCAGACATGTCCCAATACCTCCCAGGCCGCCATCTCCCCAATCCGAAGCGGCCCCCTTCTTAAGGGCAGCATAGCGCCGCCTTTAAAGCTGTGGATGTGTTGCCAGATAATCCTTTACCGCCTGCTCGTCAGGCGGGACCTCCCCATCTAGCACCAGCTCCTCGAGCCTGCGCTTGATCCGCCCCACCTCCGGACCCGGCCCGATGCCCCGGATCGCCATGATCTCCTCCCCGGAGATGAGGGGTGCCAGCCGGGACGGTCGCTCGGAGCGGACCTGGTCGAGGCGGGCCTGGAGCTCATCGAGCTTCTCGGGTTCGGGATAGGCCGACGCCCCGATGTCGGCCCGGGCCAGCGCCATCAGGCGGTCCAGGAGCGGTCCCGCATCGCGGGCGAGGCGCCGCACCGCGCCGTCCGTCCACTCCGACTTGTAGAAGACCGGCCTCAGGTGGAGGCGGACCAGGGCGACCACCACGTCGATCTCCTTCTGGCTGAAGCGCAACCGCTCGAGCGCGGCCTTGGCGATCCCGGCGCCCACCTCCTCGTGACCCATGAAGGTGCCGTCGCCCTTCGCGGTCGCCGGCTTGCCGGCGTCGTGAAAAAGGGCCGCCACCCGCAGCAGGAGGTCAGGCGGCGTGGCATCGACCGTCAGCAGCGTGTGGCCGAATACGTCGTGCGTGTGGTACCCGCTCTGGGCGACGCCCTTGCACGCCTCGATCTCGGGCAGGATCACCCCCAGCAGCTCGGACCCGTCGAGCAGCTCGAGCGCCAGCTTCGGCCGCGGCGACTCCAGCATCTTCCGCAGCTCGTCGGCGACGCGCTCCGCCGAGATCACCGGCGGGCTGAGCCGGGACTTCATCGCCCGCATCGCGGGCAGCAGGTCCGGCGCGAGCTGAAAGCCGAGCTCGGCGGCGAAGCGAATGCCTCGCAGCATGCGCAGGGGATCGTCGGCAAACGTGCGCATGGGATCAGCGGGCGTGCGCAGGGTCCCGGCCTCCAGGTCGCGCCGCGCGCCGAGCCGGTCGTGGATCCCGCCCTCAAGGTCCATCAGCAGGGTGTTGATCGTGAAGTCGCGGCGTCGAAGGTCCTCTTCGAGGGTGGCGGGGCGGACGTCCGGCTTGCGCGAGTCGGGGGCATACGACTCTGCGCGCGCGGTGACGAACTCGACCAGGTGGCCGGGCAGCGTCACCTGCGCCGTGCCGTAGCGCTCGAACGTCACCGGCGGCGGCGCGCCGGCGACCTCGGCGAAGCGACGGGCGAGCGCGAGCGCGTCGCCGTCCTCAACCACCACGTCGGGGTTGGGATGCGGCCGCTCGAGGAGCACGTCGCGGACGTATCCGCCGACGATCCATGCCTTGACCCGGAGGTCGGACGCCGCCTGCTTCAGCAGGCGCAGCAGCTCCTGGTCGGAAATGTCCGCTACTGGTTGATCCGAGCCCATTCCACGGCTCCCACCTGCCCTGCGCGATCTCCCAGTCGGGCACGGCGCAGGCGGGGCCGGCGGGCGGGCTTGATGAAGGGCGAGGAGCGCAGGGTCTCGAGCATGGTCGGCTGGACGAGCGCCCACGAGCGAGAGACTCCGCCGCCGATCACGAACATCTCAGGATCGATCACGTTGGTGAGGCTGATCAACGCGATGCCCATGTAACGCGCGGCCCGCTCGACGACCATCCGGGCGTGACGGTCGCCGCGAGCGGCCTCGGCGAAAAGCTCGGCCGCGGGATGGCCCGTCTCGCGAGCCAGGGCCGTGCCGCTCACGAATGCCTCGAGGCAGCCGCGCTGGCCGCAGTTGTCCAGCGGTCCGTTGGGGTCGATGATCATGTGTCCGACCTCGCCCGCGGTCCCGTGCCCGCCGCGGTGCAGCTTGCCGTCGATGATCAGCCCGCCACCGACACCGGTCGACCATGTGATGTAGACCATGTTTCGCGTGCCCCGACCCGCGCCGTGGTGGAACTCGCCCAGACCCG
>VBFV01000048.1:4639-6599 GCA_005881335.1 Chloroflexota bacterium | reverse complement strand
AGACGGCCCGCCCTCTAACAAAAACGGCCAGGCCACATCCGGCCCGGCCATGCTTGTCCAGCGCGGCGTCCACGTAGATCACCAGGCACTCCCGCAAACTGCATTCCTCCCGTCTGGGGGTCGTGGCGGTGGGCCCGCCACGCCACGATTTCGGAAGAGCCTAACATGATGTTGCACACTTGTCCCCAGTCGGACACAACATCTTGGGTCAGTCAGAAATCCCCTACTCAGCCGGAGGCAGTTCAGTCCCCATCGCGTGGTAGCCGCCGTCGACGTGCAGGAGCTCGCCCGTGGTCATGTCCAGGTGGTCCGACAGGAGGACGGCCACCGCACGGCCGACCGGGGATTTGTCCTGCAAGCTCCAGCCGAGCGGAGCCCGCTTTTCCCACACTTCTTCGAAATCCTTGAAGCCGGGGATGCCGCTCGCGGCCAGTGTCGCCAGCGGTCCGGCGCACACCGCGTTGACACGAATTTTGTAACGGCCGAGATCGCGCGCGAGGTATCGGGTCACCGATTCCAGCGCCGCCTTGGAGACGCCCATCCAGTCGTATTTCGGCCAGGCGCTGGTTGAATTATCAAAGTCGAGCGTGACCATGGACCCGCCATGCTCTCGCATCAAGGGAAGAAATCCACGCGCCATTTCCTTGAACGAAAAAGCGCTGACCTGAAGCGCCGTCGCGACGCTTTCCCATGGCGTGTTCAGGAACTGGCCGCCGAGCGCATCCGCCGGCGCAAAGGCCACCGAATGCACCAGCCCGTCGAGCCGGTCCCAGCGCTTTTCCGTTTCCTTGACCGCGTGCGCGATGTCATCGGGTTTGGTCACATCCATCTCGAGAATCTCGGGCACCGGGTCGAGCTTCTTGGCCGTCATCTGCGTGATGCTCATCATCCGGCCGAAGCTGGTGAGCAGGATCTCCGCGCCCTCACGCTGCGCCTCCTGGGCGATCGAATAGCCGATGCTGCGCCGATCCGACATTCCCGCAATGAGGACGCGCTTGCCCTTGAGAATCACAGCGCCAATAACTCTAGCCTCAGGGCTCTGAGCCGGTCGCCACGGGAGCGTCACGCCGCGACCAGTCACTCCAGGCGCCTGCATACAGGCGGGCGTTGGGCAGGCCCGCGATCTCCATCGCGAGCAGGTGATGGGTCGCGTTCACACCGGAGCCGCAGTAGAAGACGGCGCCGTTCTGCGCCCCGAGCGCTTCATATCTCCGGCGCAGCTCGGCCGCGGATTTGAAGCGGCCGTCGGGGCCGAGGTTGTCGGCGAAAGGCGCGCTGAGCGCACCGGGGACGTGCCCGGCCTTTGGATCGACCGGCTCGGTCTCTCCACGGTATCGTTCGCCGGCGCGGGCATCGATCAGCGGAACGTCACTGAGGCGGCGCACCTCCTCGAAATCAAGCACGCGTCCTGCGCCGGCCAGTTCGGCCCGGAAGTGCCCCGGTTGAACTGTGGGAACTTCAGTCTCGAGCGGTCCTCCCCACGCCTGCAGCCCGCCGTCGAGCA
Source organism: Chloroflexota bacterium (assembly GCA_005881335.1). GTDB lineage: Bacteria > Chloroflexota > Dormibacteria > Dormibacterales > Dormibacteraceae > 40CM-4-65-16. Next base: position 5,095 of record VBFV01000048.1, on the reverse strand, counting down.
CCGCCTGCGCGCTGTGGCCGAAGTAGCCGAGCAGGAACCACAGCCGAGCCGCCACCGAGCCGCCGGCGTCGTCGTAAGCCACCCCGTTCGTGGTCTGGTCCACACCCGCCTGCCTCATGGCACGCTCGAATTGTTCCGCTGTGGGCAGTGGGTGGCGGCCCGCTCCCTCTTCCCCCGTGACATCCTCCAGGGCGACGAACACGGCGCCTGGTATGTGGCCGTGCAGGTATTCATCGCGACCGACCCTCCGCTGGAGATACCAGCGGAAGTCGATCACGCGGACATCCGGGTCCCCGAGATGTTCGTGCAGCCAGGCTGCGTCGACGAGCGGACCGAATTTCATCGCACCACTCGTGTGTCGTGGCAGAAGTGGACCTCACGAGGCTCCATCGCGTGGACCTTCTTCAGCGAGCGGGTCCAATCGCGCCGGTTGTCATGCTGCCCCGGCCACGAGCT
>VBFV01000048.1:0-4578 GCA_005881335.1 Chloroflexota bacterium | reverse complement strand
GTTCCTGCTTGCGTGCCCGCGCGAGCTCCGACCGCTGGATGTAGAACGGCGCGTGTTTGAAGACCGCGTTCTGGCCGCAGTGGTCGAAATGAAGGTGGCTGTTGATGACCATCGTCACGTCGGCCGGGCTGAGGTCGTGCTCGGCCAGCGCATCGGCGGCGTGGCGGTTCACGATCTTCCATTCCCGCACGAGCTCGGTCGGCCAGCCGACCCCTGTATCGACCAGGATCGCGCCCGCTCGCGGGTGCTTGATCACGAACCCGTGGACCGGCACCGAATTGAGCTTGCCGATGCGCGCGAGGTGGAGCCGGACGATCTCCACTACGGGATGAACGGCGAGACAGCGAAGACCGCGAACAGGAGCGCGACGTACACCATCGAATAGGTCCACAGGCGCCGCGTCCACCGCTTGCCTTCGAGGTCCAGCACCGAGATGCCCACCAGGCCCACGCCGAGCACGATCGCGCCCGCCAGGTACACGCTGCCGGCCGAGCCGGTGAGGAACGGCACCAGGCTCACCAGCACCGTGAGCGCCGCGTAGACCACGGTCTGCCGCTTCGCGGACCGATCTCCGGCAACCACCGGCAGCATCGGGATCTTCGCGCGCGCGTAGTCGCCCTTGATCAGCTGTGCCAGCGCCCAGAAGTGCGGCGGTGTCCAGAAAAAGATGACCGCGAACAACGCCAGGGCGGTGAGATCGAGGTGGCCGGTCGCCGCGGCCCAGCCCACGAGGGGAGGAACGGCGCCCGCGGCACCGCCGATGACGATGTTTTGAGGCGTCGATCGCTTGAGCCACATGGTGTAGACAAAGACATACGTCAGCGCGCCCGCCAGCGCGAGAGAGGCGGCGAGCAGGTTGGCGCCCGCCCAGAGCACCGCAAACGAGAGCGCGACGAGCGCGACCCCGATCGCCAGCGCGTGCCATGGCTGGATCCGTCCGTCGGGCAGCGGCCTGCGCCGCGTCCGGTTCATCTCAGCGTCGATGTCGCGGTCGAACCAGCAGTTGATGGCATGCCCTCCGCCCGCGGCGAGCGTCCCGCCCACCAGCACCGCCAACATCGACGCGACTCGAGGATGGCCGTGCGAGGCCGGGACCATCACGCCGATCGCGGTCGCGTCGAGGAGCACGACCACACGGAGCTTGAGCAGGCTGATGTAGTCGCGAGCGACGGCGGCAAAGCTCCGGGAGCGGGGCACCGCCTGGACCAGGCTCATGCGGGTCGCTTCTCCACCGCGAGCCGAGACATCGCCCGCTGGCGGTCTGTCCGCGGAAGTGTCAGGAGCGCGATCGACAACATGCCGGACCAGACCAGCGTGGCGATCGCGACATGGAGGCCGTTGAACAGCGCGGCGCCGGTCACAGCGGCGGCCGCCCCCACCGCGACCTGCAGCGCAAGCACAACGAGCGTCGCCAGCGCGACGGGCCTCAGCAACGTCTGGCGCATCGCGCGGATCAGCACGTAAACGAGAAGGATTCCGATCGCAAGCCCTGCACCGCGGTGCAGCATCGTGAACGCGTTGGCACCGGAGAAGTCGAACGCCAAGCCGTTGCCGCAAAGCGGCCACGCGTGACAGCTCTCGTCAGCCGAGCTCGCCACCACCGTCGATCCGGTGAGGAGCAGCACGAACGTCGCCGCGGCAGCGGTCGCCGGCATAGCGATGCTTCCACCGCTTGACGCGGGCAGCGACATGATCGCCGTGGCCAGGAGAAAGCCGAGGATCACCATCGCGAGACCGAGATGGACCAGCACCAGCCACGAGGCCAATTCGTTCACGACCACTCCCGCGCCGAGCAGCACCTCGCCGCCGATGGCGACCAGCGCCGCGGTTGCGAGCCATGCCACGACCGGTCGCTGCTGACGAAACAAAAGCCAGGCCAGAACCACCGTGATGACGAGCAGCAAGCTGGTGATGCTGCCCACCGTCCGGTGGGAGTACTCGATGATCGAGTGGACGTCCGCCGCGGGATAGGGACGCCCGTGACAGAGCGGCCAGTCGGGACACCCGAGGCCTGACCCCGTCACGCGAACCACGCCGCCGAGCGCGATCTGCAGGTAGGCGAAGAAGGCGGTCAGAAACGCGACACGGCGAAAAAACGCGATCGACAGCATCCGTCGGCCAGTCTACTGACTGACCAGGTTGGACAACTCCGCCGTGAGCACCCGCTCGTCGAGCTGGCCGATCTGGCGACGGTCGATCGTGCCGTCCGAACGGACGAAGATCGTGGTCGGCAACGCCGCGACACCATACGCGCGGCCGACGGCCAGGTCGGAATCGAGGAGCGACCGCTGCCGGATGCCGACCCGGGATAGAAACGATCGCGCCACCTCCCCACTCTCCCCCCAGTTGATAAGGACGAGCTGGACGTTCGGCTGGGCTCCGACGCGCTGCCGCAGGAGCGGCATCTCGGCTCGGCAGGGCGGGCAATCGCTCCTCCAGAAGTTGATGACAAGCGGCTTTCCCGCCAGCGAGGCCAGGCTCACGGTGCCCCCTTCGGTGGAGGCAAGGGCGAAGCTTGGCGCCTTGCCGCCCGCAGGCTGTGGCGACTGCTCTGGACCGGCGATGGTAAGCAGCGCCTGCAGCACGTCTGGGGCACCCCAGCCGTCACCGCCCGAGGCGAGCTGGCGCAGACCCTGCGCGCTCAGCGAGCTGACCAGCGCGGGCGGGATGTCGCCGCCAACCTTGGGCGCGCCGCGATACACGAGCCGGATGTAGCCATGACGGTCGATCAGCGCAAGCGTCGACGTGTGCGTGTCTCCGCTCGCGAGCTCGACGCCGAACGGCTTCCAGAAGGAGGCCAGCTGGTCGCGCGTTCCGGTCGCGAACTCCCATGTGGCGCCCGTTCGATTCCTGTAGTCGAGGAGCACCGAGGGGGTGTCCACGTCCGGATCGGTCGTGACCTCGGCCAGCGTGACCGAGGCCGGGATTTTTTTCGCGAGCTGGAAAAACAGGGCGGTGTACAGCGGGCACGTTTCGTGGCACGTGGTGTGGAAGGCCGCGATCACGACGTCTTTGCCGGCGGTGGATGAGGAATCGAAGGCGCGCGAGCTCTGATCGACGAGGTCGAAACCTGGCATCGCCACGAACTTGCCCGCGAGCTCACCCAGCCCGAGGTTGACTTCGTCGTTGCCTGCGTAGACGGCACCCGGGATCAGGTTGCCCGCCTCGATGCCCAGCAGCAACGGCTCGACCTGGCCGGCCTTGACCGTGACGGAAACGCGCTCCACGTCACCCCGAAGCCGGATGTGGTCGTAGCCGCCCACCGGGAACGCCAGCGCGAGCAGCTGATGCTGATCCGGCGCGGGTGGGATGCTCCCCGAGACGCTCCCGACCGTGATCCACGGCCCGTCGTTGCGCTGGAGCATCAGCGTGGAGTCGGCGAGCACGGTTGCCGACCGCCCGGCGGCGACGACCACGAGCGTCCCGGTCGGCTGCTGCAATCGAGGCAGTGCCCACAGAAGCACGACGGCGAGGACGGCAACGAGGACGGCCGCAATCCACAAGATCCGAGGACGGGTCAGCGCCTTATGCGACCTTCAACGGCGCACCGCCATAACGAGCGGCGACGCGATCGATGTAGGCGGCGCACATGTCCGCCACCTCCGCGCTTTCGATCTGGATCACGTTCTCCGCGTTGCTCTCTCCGCTGTGCGAGAGGTTGAAGCTGCCCGCGTAGACGTAGTCGTCCGCGACCAGGATCTTGGCGTGCATGAAATCGTGGACCGTGCCCTTGGCGTAAGGGGTGGACCGCTTGGATCCGAACCGCGCCGCGCCGATGATGGTGTGAAAGACGGCGATCTTCCAGGTCGCGCCCCCCTGCGCCGCCCACTGGTGCTGGACCTCGTCCATCTGCGTCGCATCGTACACACCGGCGATGTCCACCTTCGCCTGCTGCACGACCTCGGCCAGCGTGCCCAGGATGGGACCCGACGTGATGACCGGGGAGCAGATGCGAATGCGTTTCTGCGCCGATGCGATGGACCGCGACATCGCGTGCACGAGCTTCAGGCTCCGGCCGGGACAGAAGTAGGGACGGACCTTCGTCCCGTCGGCCAATGCGGACCACGGCGACGAGACGCGGCCAGACAGCGCGACGACCGGCTTGTCCCACAAGCCCTGGAAGTTCGCCGCGTACCCGGCGGCCACCTCACCCGACGCGACGGTGAACATGACGTTCTCCTCGCGGTTCCAGGAATCGTTGGTCCAGTTCGTCGAACCCGTGAGCACCGACGCCGCGTCGCGGACGACGTACTTGTGATGCATCAGGTCAGGCACGCCGGGGATCGGCTTCACCTGCACTCCGATCGATTCCAGACGATGTACGAACGACCAGTCGATCTCGGGTGGTGGCGGCACCGGGATGGTCATCGCGTGGTCCTGGTTGAAGATGAGCCGCACGGCGACCCCTCTTTTGACCGCGGCCTCGAAGGAGGTGAGCAGCGTGTTGCCTGGCGAGTCCTCGAGCCGCAGGTCGTAGATCGCGATGTCCAGGCTTTTGGTCGCGCCGTCGAGGAAGGTGGCGACGCGCTGGGCGACCACGTCGGCGGTCTGGCCGCCGTCGGTCAGGAAATAGAAGTC
>VBFV01000076.1 GCA_005881335.1 Chloroflexota bacterium | reverse complement strand
TGCACCAGGCGGATGGTTACTTCTCCGTGCTGGAGCTGGCGTTGATCATCGTGTTCTTCATCACGGTCGGCGCCGCCGGCGCGCTCGCCCGCGAGCTGCCCTGGCTGCCGCTGTGGGCGGTCGCCGTGGCCGGCGTCGCCGGATCTCTCGTCGAGGCGCGCGGCCACATGCGGATGCGCGCCGAGGGAGGATCGGGCACCGTCGCGGGGGTGCGTCTCGACACGGTCGTGGTCTCCGTCCTGGTCCTGTTAGGAGTCCTGGCCTTGCGTGCCGCGGTGATTTTCAGTGCCCAGTAGGGAAGACATCCTCACTGTGCTGTCAGCGATCAAGGACCCTGATCTTGGCCGCGACGTGGTCAGCCTCGGCATGATCAAGGACATCGCGATCACCGACGGCGGGCGGGTCAGCTTCACATTCGAGCTGACCACGCCCGCTTGTCCCGTGCGCGACCGGTTTCAGTCGTTGGCCCACGACCTCGTCGCCGGGATCCCAGGCGTGACCGCGGTCGACCTGAAGATGACGGCCAACGTGCGCGCGGCCTTCAACGGCCGAGGCCATGAAGCGGCGATCCCAGGCGTGAAGCACGTGATCGCGGTCGCCTCGGGCAAGGGCGGCGTCGGCAAATCGACGATCGCCGTCAACCTCGCGGCTTCGCTGCAGCTCTCCGGCGCTCGGGTCGGGCTCCTCGACGCTGACATCTACGGGCCGTCGGTGCCGGGCATGCTCGGTATCAGCGACACGCCTCAAGTGCACGACCAGAAGCTCGTGCCGCTTGAGGCTTATGGCCTGAAGGTGATCTCGATCGGCTTGCTGGCGGGAGCCGACAAGGCGATGGTCTGGCGAGGGCCGATGGTGTCGCGCGCGATCGAGCAGATGCTGACCGACGTCCGCTGGGGTGAGCTCGACTACATGATCGTCGATCTACCGCCCGGCACAGGCGATGCCTCGCTGACCCTGGCGCAGACCATCCCGCTGACCGGCGTCGCGGTCGTCTGTACGCCTCAGGACGCGGCGTTGAAGATCGCGGTCAAGGCCCTTCAGATGTTTCGCGGTCTCAACGTGACCCCGCTCGGGTTGATCGAGAACATGAGCTGGTTTGTCTGCGACGACTGTGGCAAAGAACATTTCATCTTCGATCACGGTCGCGCCGAGCGAGCCGCGCAGCGGCTCGGCGTGCCCTACCTGGGCGCGATCCCGCTCGAGAACGCCATCCGCGAAGAGGCCGATGCGGGAGCGCCGGTGGTCGTTTCCCGTCCTGAAGGTCCCGGTGCGCAGGCGCTGCGCAAGGTCGCGTCGGCGGTCGCCGCTCGCGTTTCGGTGCAGAGCTTCCGGCAGCTGCCGGTCATCAACGTCCGCTAACCCCTAGAGGCCGGGGACCTCGCGCTCCAGCTTCTGCCTGACTTCCTGGATGAACTCGGCGATGGCGCGTTCGTCGACGTCCGCCCCCGCCGTCCGCAGGCGCTCGGCCGCCACCCCGGCCATGTAGCACGTCAGCGGCGCGAATCGCCGCTCCTGGGTGTGAGCCGCCACTCGTGCCAGCTCGAGTAGCTCCAGTGCTACGCCAGAGTCCAGCGCGGGTTTGTTGATGGCCGCCCCGCGGCGCTCCGCGGCGTCGACCCAATCCTGGCCGAGGGCGTCGAAGAATTGATTCATTCGTAGACAGTAGCCTTTGCCAGGGTGAAGCAGTTCACAACCCGGCCTGAGATCAAAGGGACCTTTGGAGCGGTGAGCTCCACCCACTGGCTCGCGGCACAGTGCGGGATCTCGGTGCTCGAGCGAGGCGGCAATGCGTTTGACGCCGCCGTCGCGGCAGGTTTTGTGCTGCAGGTCGTCGAGCCGCATCTCAATGGCCTCGGCGGCGAGGTCCCGATCGTCCTGTGGGACGTGACGCGGAAGAAGGTCGATGTCATCTGCGGCCAGGGGCCGGCGCCCAGCGCGGCCGGCATTCAGCGCATCAGGAAAATGGGACTCGGCGAGGTGCCGGGCACGGGCCTCATAGCGGCATGCGTACCGGGAGCCTTCGCGGCGTGGCTTGCCCTGCTACGGGACCACGGCACCTGGCGCCTGGCCGACGTGTTGGAGTTCGCCATCGGGTATGCCGAATCCGGTTATCCGCTGCTGCCGCGGATCACCGACATCCTGGTCATGGTCGAGCCGTTGTTTCGCGAGCACTGGCCGAGCTCGGCGGCCGTGTACCTGGGCGGGGGCGTGCCAAGGCCCGGACAGCGGTTTCACAACCGTGATCTTGCCGCGACCTACAGGCGCCTGCTGCGGGATACGGCACCGGCCGGGGGCAGGGAAGAGCAGATCGAGGCGGCGCTGCGCTCGTTCTATTCGGGGTTCGTGGCCGAGGCGGTCGATCTGCACTGCCGGCACGAGCTGATGGATAGCTCAGGCGTTGCGCATCCCGGTCTCCTCACGGCTGCGGACCTTGCCGCCTTTCAGGCCAGGCGTGAAGACCCTGTGACCGCTGATTTTCGCGGCTGGACCGTGGCCAAGTGCGGGCCGTGGAGCCAGGGGCCCGTCTTCCTTCAACAGCTGCAGCTCCTCGCGCCCTACGACCTTGCCTCCACCGGCTTCCTGTCCGCGGATCACATCCACCTCGTCACGGAGTGCGCCAAGCTCGCATTCGCGGACCGGGAGGCGTGGTACGGGGATCCGGATTTCGCGTCGGTGCCGCTTGCCGACCTACTGTCGAGCCGATACGCAGACGAACGCCGCCCGCTGGTCGGCGACCGGGCATCCTTGGCGTTGACGCCAGGCCGGCCCGCGGGTCTGGAGCCGCGGCTGCCGCGACGCGAGGCACGGGCCGTGACAGAGGGGCACTGGACAGGCGCCGGTTCCCAGTCGCTCGGCGCGGTGCGGGGCGACACCGTGCACGTCGCGGTCGCCGACCGTCATGGGAACCTTGTCGCCTGCACCCCGAGCGGTGGATGGCTGCAGAGCTCGCCGGTGATCCCAGGCCTCGGCTTCTGCCTCGGCACGCGAGCCCAGATGTTCAACCTCGACCCCCAGCATCCCAATCACCTGGAAGGCGGCAAACGGCCTCGGACCACGCTCAGCCCGTCGCTCGCGCTTCGCGACGGCGAACCATGCCTCGCGTTCGGCACACCCGGCGGCGACCAGCAGGACCAATGGACGCTTGAGTTTTTCCTCACTCACGCCGTTTTCGGACAGGACCTGCAGGCATCCATCGACGCGCCCATGTTCCACACCACGCACTTCCCAAGCTCGTTTGCACCACACGACTCCCATCCTGGGCGGTTGCACTCAGAGCCGATGGAGCCCGGCGTGCTCGACGAGCTGCGGCGCCGAGGCCACGACGTGTTCGAGGCAGACCGCTCGTCCCTGGGCCGGATCTGCGCGGTCGGAGTCGACCACGCAACCGGAATCCTCTCCGCCGCCGCCAGCGCACGCGGCGCGCAGGCATACGCCGCGGGCCGCTAGGCGAGCGGGTAGTAGCACGCGGCCTGGTGGTCGCCCTGGTTCACTGTGTCCAGCGGCGGCTCGCTTTCCGCGCAGCGCGGCTGGGCTTTGAAACATCGCGTCCGGAAGCGGCAGCCGCTGGGCGGATCGAGTGCCGATGCGACGTCGCCTTTGAGGATGATGCGTTCGCGACTGCGCTCGAGGCGCGGATCGGGGATCGGGATCGCTGACAGCAAGGAACCCGTGTAGGGATGACGAGGCCGGCGGTACAGGTCACCCGCGGGCGATACCTCCACCACCTTGCCCACATACATCACAGCGACCCGGTCCGAGATGTGCTTGACCACCGACAGGTCGTGGGCGATGAAAAGGTATGTCAGGTGGAGCTGCTCCTGGAGGTGTTCCAGAAGGTTGATGATCTGCGCCTGGATCGAGACGTCGAGAGCGGAGATCGGCTCGTCGCAGACGATGAACAACGGCTCGACCGCCAGCGCCCTCGCGATGCCGATGCGCTGCCGCTGACCGCCTGAGAACTCGTGTGGATAGCGGCCGGCGAGATCGGACGACAAGCCCACGAGGCCGAGCAGCTCTGCAATCCGCTGGGCGCGCCCCCGGCGAGTCGACGTGAGCCGATGAATGTCAAGCGCTTCGCCGAGGATGTCGCCGACGGTCTGGCGGGGATCGAGAGAGGCGAAGGGGTCCTGGAAGATGATCGCCATCTCGCGGCGAATGCGACGCATTCCCCCACGACGCAGTCGAAGGATGTTCTTGCCTCGGAAGTAGACCTCACCGGCCGTCGGCTCGACCAGGCGCAGGATCGAGCGCCCGAGGGTCGACTTGCCGCAGCCCGACTCGCCGACCAGGCCGAGCGTCTCCCCCTGACTGATGGTCAGATCCACGCCATCCACCGCGCGGACGTGACCGGTGATACGGCTGACCACGCCCGACCGGACCGGAAACCAGGTCTTGAGGCCGCGTACCTCGATCAGAGGTTCAGCCATTGAGCTCGGTGCCGGCCTGCGTCACCCAACACCGCGCGAGCTGGTCGCGGACCTGGAGCAGAGATGGCTCCTCTCGGCTGCAGCGCGCCACCGCGAACGGGCATCGCGGCTGGAACTTGCAGCCGGCCGGCAGATGGACCATGTCGGGCGGCGAGCCTTCGATCGGCGTGAGCGGCTCGTGCGGTTCCGCATCGAGGCGGGGTATCGAGCGAAGCAGCGACCACGTGTACGGATGCTCGGGATGCGAGAACACGTCCTCAGTTCGGCCCTGCTCGACGATGCGGCCCGCGTACATGACGATGACTCGGTCACACATGCCGGCGACCACGCCGAGGTTGTGCGTGATAAGGATCGTCGCCGTGCCGTATTCGCGATTCAGCCTGCGCAGCAAGTCGAGGATCTGTGCCTGGATCGTGACGTCAAGGGCGGTCGTCGGCTCGTCGGCGATGAGCAGGCTCGGGCTCATGCTCAGGCCCATGGCGATCATCGCGCGCTGACGCATCCCCCCGGAGAGCATGTGCGGAAAATGCCTCACACGACTTCTCGCATCGGGAATTCCAACCTGGCGGAAGAGATCGGTGGCCGTGGCGATCGCTTCGCCCGACCCCACGTGGCGGTGGATGCGCAGTGGCTCGCCTACCTGCCAACCCGTCCGGTAGACAGGGTTCAGCGATGTCATCGGGTCCTGGAAGATCATGGCCATCTCGGTCCCGCGGATGGCCTCCATCTCGTCCTCGCTGAGATCCGACAGCACTCGGTCTTTGAACCTGATGCTTCCTTCGACGATCCTGCCTGAGCGCGGTAGGAGTCGCATGATCGAGAGCGCCGTCATCGATTTCCCGGAGCCGGACTCGCCGACGATGCCAAGGGTTTCTCCGGCATCGATCGTGAGCGAGACTCCATCGACGGCGCGAAGCGTGCCTTCGGCCAGGGAAAGCTCGGTGTGGACGTTCTCCAGCTCGAGCAGGTGACTGAACGCCATCAGCGTCGAAGCCTGGGATCGAGCGCGTCCCGAAGTGAATCGCCGAGCAGGTTGAAGCTGTACACGGTGATCGAGATGGCGACGCCCGGGATGATGGCCAGCCACGGGTCGTTGGGGAGAAAGGTGCGGCCGGTGGTGATCATCTGTCCCCAGTCCGGTGTTGGCGGCTGGGCGCCGAGACCGAGGAAGGAGAGGACTGCCTCGGCCAGGATCGCGAACCCCGCGGACAGCGAGACCTGCACCAGGACCGGGTTCATGAGGTTCGGTATGAGGTGCCGCAGGACAATGCGCACCGGGGTCGCGCCAAGAGATCGCGTGGCGACCACGAACTCCATCTGTTTGAGCTGAAGCACCACCGCCCGCACGAGCCTCGCGTAAGCGGGGATGGCCACGATCCCGATGGCGATCATGGCGTTGCGGAGGCTGGGCCCAAGTGCGGCCACCAGGGCGATCGCCAGGATCAAGGCGGGAAACGCGAGCAGGGCGTCGATCACGCGCATCAGCAGGAGGTCTGTCAAACCGCCCGCGTAACCGCTGACCAGGCCGATCAAGCCTCCTGCGACCAACCCGACGGCGACCGCGACAAAGGCGACCGGAAGCGAGATCCGGGCGCCCCACAGGATGCGGCTGATCTGATCCCGTCCCAGCTCATCCGTGCCCAGCGCGTGGCCGGGGCTCAGCGGCGGCAGGTATGCGTTGTCGGGTTCGGTGGCGATCGGGTCGTGGGGTGAGATCACGGGAGCCAGAAGCGCGACCAGGAAGAGCACCGCGACCAGAGCCAGGCCGACGAGGACGCCTCGGTTCTTCCTCGCCAGCTCCAGCAAGGCGACCGGCCGGCGGCGGATCGGTCCTTCGGCGGCGACGATCGCGGGCGCGTTGCTCATGCGTACGAAATCCTCGGGTCGAGCCAGCCGTAGACCAGGTCGACGACGAGATTGGCCACCATGTAGGAGAAGGCGGCCAGCAGGACGACGCCCTGGACGACCGTGTAGTCGCGGTTGAAGATCGACTCCACGGCCAGGCGGCCCACCCCCGGCCACGTGAAGACGGTCTCGGTCACCACAGCGCCCTCGATGATGCCGCCGATCTGAAGGCCGACGATGGTCACGACGGGTATCAGCGCGTTCTTGAGGGCGTGGATGAAGACGACACGACGCCACGAGGCGCCTTTGGCGCGCGCAGTCCTGATGTAGTCGAGACCCAGGACCTCGATCATCGATGAGCGAGTGAAGCGCATGTTGATCGCGGTGCCGGCCGTGCCAAGCGCGATGGCCGGCAGGGCCACATGGCGCAGGCTCTCCCACGGATCCTGGAAGAAGGGCACGTAACCGCCGAAGGGAAACAGTCGGGCCGAAACCGACAGGACGAAGATCAGGACGATCCCGATGAAGAAGTTCGGGACCGAAACGCCCGCCACGGCGATGCCCGTGGCGAGCTTGTCCACGACCGAACCCCGGCGCACGGCTGCGATGGTGCCCAGCGGGATCGCAACCAGTAACGACCAGATCAGAGCGACCACGCCGAGCTCAATCGTTGCCGGCAGACGCTCCGTGATCGCGCCGGCGACGGGTTCGTGAGTAGTGATCGAGCGGCCCCAATCGCCGTGAACCACGTTGTCGATCCAGATGACGTACTGCACGTACAACGGCTTGTCCAGGCCTAGCTCTTGATGGATCTGAGCGATCGCCTGCGGGCTCCTGTCTTCGCCGAGGATGATCAGAGCCGGGTCGCCGGGGGTCAGGTGGATGAGCATGAAGACCCCGACCGTGACCAGGAACGCAACCGGGACCATCAACACCAGGCGGCGCAGGACGTAGGTGGTCATGCCGGATCAGGTTTCCGGCATGACCTGCCCACGAACGATGTGTGAATCGCTAGCCCTTCCAGACCTCCGCCATCCGGATCATCAGGTCGGGATAGAGCGTGAAGTTGTGGATCTTGGTGTCGGAGATCTGTGCGCTGACGCCGAACGTGGTGAAGACGTATGGAGCGTCCTGCACGATCTGCTTCTGCGCATTGATGTAGTCCTGCTTGCGCTTGGTCTGGTCCGCATTGGTGCGGGCGTCGTCCAGCCAGGCGTCGACCTGGGAGTTGCTGTACATACTGTCGTTGAAATCGCCGCCCGTGTGCCACCACGCATACATGTTGCCGTCCGGGTCGATTCGCCCAGACCAGTTGACGCCGCAGGCCTCGAACTTGTGCGCCGCGCATTCCTGCTGATACGTGGCGAACTCCTCGGTCTGGATCTGCATCGTTATTCCCGCCGCGGCCAGCTCTGATTGGAGCAGCTGCGCCGCCTGCTGGTTGACGGGATCGGACGTCGTCTTGAAAGTGAACGTGAACCCGGTCGCCATCGACTTTGCCTTGGCCGCGTCGGCGTGGTCGTAGATCTTCTCGCCGGCGTCGAAGGCCCAGCTCGAGGGTGGAATCGGACCGTAAGCCACCACGCCTATGTTGAAGTTGATGTTCTTCAGGATCGAGTATCGGTCGATCGCGATCGCGACCGCCTGCCGCTTGGCGGGGTCATTGAACGGCGACGTCCCGGCGTTGAGCTCGAAGCCGTTGAAGCCGATCGCGGGCACGTCGCGGTAGACGAAGCTCGAATCGACCTTGAGCGACGCCACGTCTTTCGGCGCGATCACCCGAGCAATGTCGATGTCGCCTGTCTTGAGGGCGGCGAGGATCGCGTTCACATCCGGGATCGCGCGGTATGTGAGGCCGTCGAGATAGGGGAGACCGGACTTCCAGTAGCTCGAATTCTTCTTCAGGGTCAGGTGGTCGTTCCGCTTCCACTCGACGAACTCGAACGGACCGCTGCCGGCTCCCGCCGGCGCCAGCGAGAAGTCCTTGCCGCCTTTGGTGACTGCATCAATCGACAGCATCATCCCCGCGCGGTCGACCAGCGTGGCGAGCAGCGTGGCGTTGGGCTTGCTGAGGTGGAAGACGACGTGCGTGTCGTCCGTGACCTCAACGCTGTTAACACTGGCCAGGTCTGACTTACGACGGGACGTCGCGCCGGTCTTGTAACGCTCGATGTTGGCCTTCACCGATGCGCCGTTGAAAGGTGTCCCGTCCTGATACTTGACGCCCGACTGAAGCGTGAACTTGTAGTTCAGTGGGTCGGAAACGTCCCACGACTTGACCAGTCCTGACTTGATCGTCAGCGACGGGTCGATCGTGAACAGCGAGTCATACAAGTTGTAAAACACCTCGCGCTCGACCAGCAGCGAAGAGTCCATCGGGTCGAGGGTCCGCAGCTCACTTTCGAGCGCGATGGTTGCCGTGCCGCCGTTCTTGGGTGTCCCGGAACTCTGGTTTCCGCCACCGCCGCCGCACGAGGCAATCAACGCAAGACAGATGAAGCCAACTCCGACTCGTCTCATCTTCGACACCTCTCCCACAGCCCGGATCCCCGGCGTCCGGCAACCCCTTATTACGCGTCTGGACTCGCTCGAGTGTCAAGTATTGATTTGCGCGCCCTGGACTCTCTCAATCCGGACGATGGAGGCGATCGACGACCTGCCTGAGGACCTCATAGGGCTGCGCACCGAGGACCAGGTAGCGCCGGCCGAAGATGTGCGCCGGGATCGCGTCGATGCCGACTGAGGATGCGATCCGGCGGTGCTCGTCGATCAGATCCGCATAGCGACCCTCATCGATCGCGGTCCTGAGCTCGGCGGCGTCCAGCCCCACGGCGGTGCCGATTCGCACAAGATCGTCGACGTTCTCGAGCTTTCCGCTCCCTTCCCAGTGAGCCTGGAACAGCGCGTGGTGCATCTCGTCGAATCGGCCGCGCTCGCGGGCGAACTCGGCCGCGCCCAGCGCACGGCGGGAATTGATGATCACGTCGCGATGCTGCAACTCGAGCCCGGCATCAGCCGCGATCGACCTGAGGTGCTCCTCCGCTCGCTCCAAGCGCCGGCCGCGGAAATAGACCTCTCGCGGAATCCCCTCCATCGGCGCCTCGGGATGGAGCTCGAAGGGCAGCCACGTGACGTGTACAGAGCCATCGCGCTCGAGCTGTTCGACCCTGACCGAGTCGATGTAGCACCAGGGTCAAACGTAGTCCGAAAAGATGACGAGATCGATCGGTTCGAGCTGGGACATCGCTTCTAGACAACGCTAAGCGAACTCCCCAGATTCCTTCGGCGTCCTTTAACCAGCCGGTGGCAGAATGGGTTGTAGGTCCCCCGTCAGACTGGGTTCCAGGAGGCTTGAATATGGCAGAGACAAGAACATTCGTCGCGAATGCGCCGGTGTGGGTTGACCTCTCGAGCAAGGACGCCGCGGGATCGCGCGATTACTACGCCAAGCTCTTCGGCTGGAAGGTCGACCTGACCAAGGATCCCGCCGCGCGCGGCTATGCCCTGGCGACCATCGGCGGCAAGAACGTGGCCGGCATCGGTCCGGCGCAGGACCCGAACGCGCCGACCGCGTGGATGATCTACATCGGGACGCGCGACGCGGACGCGACCGCCAAGAAGGTCGAGGCCGCCGGCGGCAAGGTGATCGCCCCGGCGTTCGACGTCCTCAAGTCCGGCCGCATGGCCGTCTACCAGGACCCGTCCGGGGCTTTCATCTCGGCCTGGGAGCCGAAGGAGATGCAGGGCGCCGACATCATGAACGCGCCGAATTCCTTCGCCTGGGCGGAGCTCAATGCCCGAGGCATCGACAAGGCCAAGTCCTTCTACAAGAAGGTCTTCGGCTGGGGCGAGAAGCTGATGCCGATGGGCGAAGGCCAGGAGGGCGAGTACACGGAGTTCAAGCTCAACGACGAGAGCATCGCCGGGGGCATGGAGATGAACCCGATGGTGCCCAAGGAGATCCCGTCTTACTGGCAGGTCTACTTCGGTGTCGACGACGTCGACAAGGCGCACAAGAAGGCGGTCGACCTCGGAGCCACGTCGATGCTGGAGCCGCAAGACTTTCCGGGGGGACGCTTCGCGATCCTCTCCGATCCGCAGGGTGCGTCCTTCGGGCTACTGAGGATGGAGCGGTAGACGATTAACAACCGGCGGGCCACTCGCGGCCCGCCGGTCTTATCTTTCGTCTGGATGAAGAAGAAGAACCCGATCGTCGACAGGTGGTTCAGGGGCAAACCGGCCGAACCACTCCTGCGGCGGGTCCGCGATCTGGTCATGTGGTCGGACGACCGGATGACCGAGTACTTGAAGCACGGCACGGTCCAGTTCGCCTACAAGGGCGATATGGCCAATTTCGTCCAGCTGGGCGCCAAGACCGTGACCCTCATGTTCAACCGCGGCGCGAAGATTCGCGGCAGCTTTCCGCACCTCGAAGGCAGCGGCCCGTCGGCACGATTCATGCGGTTCGCCGACATGCGCGAGGTCGAAGATCGCATGGTCGAGCTCAACAAGGTCGTCGTCGCCTGGTGCGAGATGATGGGGCCGCCGCGGGTGCTGAAGATCCGGATCCCGACCGGGAGGCCGCCGGGGAGGCCGAAGAAGGCCGTGGCGAAGCCGAAGCGCTAGCGGCCGCGATGCGGTTCTAGGCGAAGAAGGCCCGCGCGACCTGGGCCGCGACCCGCGCGTTGTTGACCACCAGGTCGACGTTCAGGTCCAGGGACCGGCCGCCCGACAGCTCGGCCACGCGGGCCAGCAGGCGTGGGGTGACGTCGGGGCCGCTCAGGTCCCGAATCTCCGCCACGGCCCGCAGAGTCATCTCTTCTGCTCCCTCGAGATCCGCGGGGGGTGGAATCGCCACGACGGCGCCTCGGCCGCCCGTTTCCCAAGCTGCATGTAGGACACGTGCGCACTCGTCTTGGCCGTCGACGCGAACGCTGACCGGGCATCCGCTGCGGCGCGAGTAAAAAGCCGGGAACTCGTCGGTCCCGTATCCGAGCACCGGGACAGACAGGCTCTCCAGCCGCTCGAGCGTGAGGCGCAGGTCGAGGATGATTTTCGCCCCAGCGCAAAAGACGGCCACGGGCGAGCGGGCCAGCTCTTCGAGGTCGGCCGACTGGTCTTCCGGGTGGCCGCGGTGGACGCCGCCGATGCCGCCCGTGGCCAAAAAGCGGACCCCTGCCATCGCGGCCACCCGCATCGTGGCGGCGACCGTGGTCGCCCCCGCCGCCCGCAGGATGACCAATGGCCCCAGGTCGCGCGAGCTCACCTTGACCGACCCCGACGCGATGCGCTCGAGGTCGGCGTCGCTCAACCCGACCCGCAACCGGCCGTCCAGCACGGCCACCGTCGCGGGTGTCGCGCCCTCGTCCCGAATCGCAGTCTCGCAGCCGCGCGCCGCTCGCAGGTTGTGGGGGGCAGGAAGGCCCTGGCCGACGATCGAGGTCTCGAGCGCCACCACAGGGCGGCCGCGTTCGAGGGCTGCCGCCACCTCGGGTGAGAGTGCGAGGAGGTCGCTCAGATCGGCCGCGCCCCGGCCAGCGTCACCGACTGCGAGGCTGCCTGGACAGCCCGCTCGGCCGCCTCGACGGGCGTCGCCCCGTGCAGCCAGGCGATGCAGAAGGTGGCGGCGAAAGCATCGCCCGCGCCGGTGGGGTCGACCATTTTCACCTCGGGCGCCGCGAGCTTGTGCCCATAGACCATGGAACCTGCGGCGCCGAGCTTCAGGACCGGGACCTGCGCGAGGCTGTCGAGCGGCACCGCCAGGGTCGCCGCCTCGGCCTCGGTCGCGAAGAGGACCTCTGGCTTCATGCGCGCCAGGACGTAGGCCATGCGGGCGGGGCCGAACGCGCGGAGGCCCGCCGCCGACGAGAGATCGACGGCGACCATGCCGCCCGCCTCGCGCACGACCCTGATCGCCGCACGCGCCGCGCTGGCGATCGGTTCGACGAACAGCGAGTAGCCCGGCACGTGGAGCAGGGCGGCGTCGCGAAACCACGCTTCCTCCAGGTCGTCCGGGCTCAGTCCCACGCTCGCGCCGCGCTGTGTGGCCATGCTGCGCCGGCCGTCGGGCCCGACCACGACGGCGATGATGCCGGTCGGCTCGGCGGCCCAGACCGCCCGGACCTCAACCCCACGCGCTTCGAGGTCACTGACCAACCTGCGCCCGGTGTCGTCCTCGCCGATGCGGGTCACCAGGCGCACCGGTTCGCCGGAGGCGGCGGTCCACGCGCAGAAGTTGGCAGCCTGGCCGCCTCCCCCGATCGCTATCGAGGCGGGTGAATCGTCGTCTGGCTCGAGCGGGCCCGCGGGGACGATCCTGACGTCGAGCACCAGGTCGCCGATGGAGACGATCACGACCTGACGAGGATAGCCGTACCTCAATTGAGGTAAACGGAAACCATCCAAATGGGGCTGGTTTCCTAGCTCAGGTCACCCGATGATTCGCCTAGCCGGGAATGGGTCGCCCGGCCTTCCCAGGGCTGTGGGGGGTGGGCCATGCGCAGCGCGCACCGCGCGCATGGCAGCCTCCTTTTTCGAAACCGACTTCCTGAACGTTCGCTGAAACTGGCTATGGTCGGGGGGTCGGATCTCAGTGCCGTGAGCGTTCTGGCGTCAGCAATCCGAAGGCGGCGAGCTGCCTGCTGAGCCGCGCTTCATGGGGCTCGTCCAGCCGCTGCGCGGGGGGCGCGGGCCACGGTTCGCAGATTCCCTGCAGGTGCAGCGCGGCCTTGATCGCGCCGGGAAAGACGTCGCCCCGGAGCGCCATGACCAGCCGGTACAGCGCGTCCTGGCTCGCGCGAGCCGCCTCGAGGTCGCCGCGCAGGTACTGGTCGTAGATGCGCACGACCCATTCAGGCGCGATATTGCCCGCGCCGCAAATCGTGCCCGCGGCGCCGACCGCAAGCGAGGCGACCAGCATCGTGTCGCTTCCGGTGAACACACGAAAGCCGGCCACGTCACGCGTGGCGATGCAGACGCCCTCGAAGTACTCGAAGTCCCGGCTCGAGTCCTTGATCCCGCGGATCGCGCCTTCGTTGGCGAGCGCGGCCACGGTGGCTGGCTCGACGACGACCTTGGTGAATTGAGGAATGTTGTAGACGAGGATCGGCACCGGTGCAGCCTCGGCGACCCGCCGGTAGAAGGCGAGCAGGCTCGCCTGGTCCATCGGGTAATAGAACGGTGGCGCCACCAGCACGGCGTTCGCGCCCAGACGCGCAGCTGCCTCGACCTCGGCCCGGGCGGACTGCAGGTTCGGCTGCGCCACGCCGCAGATCACAGGGACGCGTCCGGCCGCTGCCCCGACCACGGCCTTCAAGACTGTGCGCCGGGCGGGCTCGTCCAGCGCGGCACCCTCACCGGTGGACCCGAGCGGGAGCAAGCCGTGGACCCCACCCGCGAGCACATGCTCGACCAGGCGGGCGAACGCGGGCTCGTCCACGCGGCCGTCGCGCTTGAGCGGCGAGGCGAGAGCGACGAGGACTCCGGCGAGGCGATCGATGGCGAACATGATCAGCCGGCTGCCGAGACGATTCGGTTGCGGAGCGTCCCAATGCGTTCGACCTCTGCCTCCATCACGTCGCCGGATTTCAAGAATTCGGGCGGCGTGCGCGCAAACCCGACACCGTCGGGCGTGCCCGTCGCGATGATCGCGCCAGCCAAGAGCGTCATGCCCTTGGAGACCCACTCGATGACCGCGTCGACCGGATAGATCATGTCCCGTGTGTTGCCGTCCTGCTTGACAACGCCGTTGACGCGCAGCGACAGCCGCAGCGACTGTGGATCTTCGATCTCGTCGGGCGTGACGATCCACGGACCGATCGGGCAAAAACCGTCCAGGCTCTTGCCCTTGAAGAACTGCCCGCCCCAGCCAAACTGGATGTCCCGCGCGCTCACATCGTTCAGCGCGACAAATCCGAAGATGTGGTCGAGGGCGTGGTGGCGGCGGATGTTGATCCCCGCGCGTCCGACGACGATACCGAGCTCGACCTCCCAGTCGACCTGGCTGGTCACCGCCGCATCGGCCACGACGTCGTCGTAAGGTCCTGCGATCGTCGTCACCGCCTTCGTGAACACCGTCGGCGGGTCGACCGTCTTGCCGGCTGCCCGCGCGCTCTCCTCCGCATGCGCCTGGTAGTTGCGTCCGATGGCGATCACGTTGCCGCGCGGGTTGGGCAGCGGTGCCAGCACCTCGACGTCCTGCAGGCGGTGGCTGCGCGACCGCGCGGAAGCGAGAGTCCGAGCTGCGTGCGCGAGGCCTTCAGGGCCCGCGTCGATGAGGTCCAGCATATGGTCCACGTCCTCGAGCTCGACCACCTCGTTCGAGCCGTCGGGTCGCAGCAATCCAGTCCGGCCGGCTCCATCCACACGGAAGGTCAGGAGTCGCATGTCAGGCAGATTGTGACCGAGCCGGGCTGTCCGGTTTCAGCCGCTGGCCGATGAGCAGCGCGCACTCCCGCATCAATTCGAGGATCTCCTGCTGGATCTCAACCTGCTCCTTGCTCGCTCCGCACAACGTCCCGAAGAAGCGACCTTCGGCCGTGAAGACCGGATAGGAGATGAAGGTGCGGATCTCCAGCAGCCTCGCGACGCTGCTCTTCGGAAACTGCTTCTGGGCGTCGCTGGTGTAGTTCGGGCCGCCCTCGACGACGAAGCGGCATACGCCCTCGGACCAGGGCAGCGTCACGTCCTCCGGGATGTGAAAGAGGTCGCTGCGGTTGCACGAGAAAACGATGTACTGCTCGTCGGCTGTGAGCCGCGTCTCGGCCAGGTAAGTGGAGCTGAGGCCGGTCAGCTCGGCAAGCATCGCGAGCACGCCGCGTGCGACGGTCTCCAGGTCGCTGCCCCGCGCGGCGGCTTCCTCGAGCAGCTGCCGTGCCGTCGGAGCCATGGGGAGTACGGTATCAACAGTTGATTCGCAACCTGATCGGGTCGGAATGGCGCCTGCCGGCTCAGGACGTCAGCTCGCTTCCGGTGTTCAATCCAGCCACCGCCGAAGTGATCGAGCAGGTACCCCTGTCGGACGGGCGTGAGGTCGATGCGGCGGTGCGAGCGGCCGCGGAGAGCTTCCAGACCTGGTCGCGCACCGCGGTCATGGACCGGGTCCGCCTCATGTTCCGCTTCAAGGCGGTGCTCGAAGACAGCTTCGAGGAGCTGGCCGCGCTGGTCACGCGTCATCACGGCAAGACGCTGGATGAGGCGCGCGGCGAGGTGAGGCGTGGCATCGAGGTCGTCGACTTCGCCTGCGGCGCGCCGACGCTCCTACAGGGACGCACCCTGCGGGACGTCTCCGTTGGCGTCGACCAGGACCTGTATCGCTATCCGGTCGGCGTTTGCGCCGGAATCCCTCCCTTCAACTTCCCGGTCATGATCCCGCTCTGGATGTTCCCTCTTGCCGTCGTGGCGGGGAACACCTTCATCCTCAAACCGTCCGAACGCACGCCCCTCGGAGGTGCACGCCTCGCGGAGCTCTTTCTCGAGGCGGGGTTTCCGCCGGGGGTCCTGAACGTGGTCCACGGCGCGGCCGGCGCCGTCGACGCACTGATCGAGCATCGTGGGATCAGCGCGATCTCGTTCGTTGGCTCGGCGCCGGTGGCGCAGCACGTGTACACGGAAGCCGCCGCCCGGGGCAAGCGTGTCCAGGCTCTCGGCGGGGCCAAGAACCACATCGTCGTGATGCCCGACGCCGACCCGGCGGTGGCGGTGCCCGCCATCCTGAATTCGGCCTTCGGCAACGCGGGCGAGCGATGCCTGTCCGGATCCGTGGCCGTCGCGGTGGGCGCGGCCGCGGACGAGCTGCTCGACCCGCTGCGCGACGCGGCGGCGAAGATGGTCGTCGGCCCTGGCGACCAGCCCGGAGTGCAGGTCGGTCCGTTGATCCGCGCCGAGCATCGCGACCGCGTCGCGTCGTTTGTCGAGCGGGGCGTGGCTGAAGGCGCAGAGCTGGTCGTCGACGGCCGCCGCGAGATGTCCCGCCGCGGATTCTTCCTCGGGCCGACCATCCTGGACCACGTCACGCCGCGGATGGCCGTGGGCCGCGAAGAGATTTTCGGTCCTGTGCTCTCGATCGCGCGGGCCGCCACGCTGGACGACGCCATCGCGCAGGCGAACGCCTCGTCACTCGGAAACATGGCCACGATCTTCACCCAGTCCGGGCGCGCCGGACGGGAGTTCCGCGAGAGGGTGGAGGCGGGCATGACTGGAATCAACGTGCCCATCGCGCAGCCTTTTGCGTTCTTTCCTTTCAGCGGCTGGAAAGGTTCATTTTTCGGAGATCTGCACGTGCACGGCACCGACGGCATCGACTTCTATACACGCAAGAAGGTCGTGGTCACGCGCTGGTGATCGGCAACCTCTTCTCGTGGACGGTCACCGCCTTGTTCGGCGTCATCACGTTGTTGCTGGGTTTCGAGAGCTGGGCGCTCCTCACGGGCCACACGCCCATCTCTGAGTACATACGCCCCGCGGTCCACTCATACCCGGGCGTCGCGTTCGTGATCGCCGTCGTGATCGGGATCTTGCTCGGGCACTTCCTGTGGGGTCCCGCTTACGGCCGGACCTCGCCCGAAGGCATCAAACAGTGACGTTCACGCCGGAGGCGATTCTGTCGCTGATCGCGACCGCAGCCTCGCTGGTCGCATTTCTTTTGATGCTGCAGGAGTCACTTGCCCTGCGCAAAGGCACCGACCCGATCACGAACGCGGTTCGATCGCTGGTCCGGCAGTTCCCCCGGGCCACGTACGCGGTCGCGGTCTTGATCGGCATGGTGCTCGGCCACCTGCTCTGGCCGTAGAGACAGCCGCGGCGTCGAGCCGCAGGACGGAGTGGGTGGGTGTGGCGATGATCCTCGTCTCCGCCACCGCGTTTGGAACGAACGCAATCCTGGCGAAGCTCGCGTATCGCGAGGGCCTTGGCACCTCGCAGACGCTCGCCTTCCGGTTCGTCCTCGCGGCGTTCGGAATGTGGGGACTGGCGCTCATCCTGCGGCAGAACCCATTGCGCTTCGAGCGGCTCCGGCTGCTCACGTTGCTAGCCCTGGGCGGGGTGTTCTACTTCGCCCAGTCGCTGACGTATTTCACCGCCCTCCGCACGCTGCCGGCGTCGCTGTGTGTGCTGATCGCCTACATCTACCCGAGCCTCGTCGTCGTGGCGGGGTGGCTGTTCCTTCGCCGGTCGGTGTCGGTTTGGCACGCCGTAGCTTTGGTGGCGAGCTTTGTCGGCGTCGCCCTGCTCGTCGGCGGCGCACACCTGCAGATCGCGTGGTCGCTTGTCTTCGCGATTGCCGCGCCAACGATCTATACCGCCTACATCCTGGTCGGGGAGAGCGTCATGGGCTCGGTGCCGGCGGTCGGGGCCAGCGCCGTGATCATGACCGGGGCCGGCATCGCGTTCTGCATCCTCGCAGCGTTCCAGGGCGAGCTGGTTTTCCCCAGCACCGCGGGCGGTTGGGCGGTCGGGTTCGCCATCGCGTTGATCCCGACGATGATCGCAATCTCGCTGTTCCTGGCCGGACTTCCACGCATCGGCGCCGCGCGTTCCTCCCTGCTCAGCACGTGGGAGCCGGTCGTGACCGTGCTGCTTGCCGCCGCGCTGCTCGGCGACCGCCTCTTACCGGTGCAGCTCCTGGGCGGTGTTTTCATCATCGCCGCGGTGATCGTGGTGCAGTGGGCCCATCTCTGGAAATGGAGCGCGCCGACGGCGCTGAAGTAGGTCGTCGCTGACAGAGGCCCCGGCTGATCGCCGGGGCCTCCGCTGAGTCAGCTAGGGCTTGATGTTCTGGTTGACGTGGAACAGGTTGCCGGCGTCGTACTTCTTCTTGACGTCCACAAGTCGCTGATAGTTGCCCTTGTAGTTCGCCTTGATCCGGCTCTGGTCGTCCTCCGCCATGAAATTGATGTACCCACCGGCTTCGGAGAGGGGCGCTGTGGCGTCGTAGTACTCGCGCACCCACCGGGTGTTCGCGGAATTCTGAGCCGGGTCCGGCCACATCCCCGCAATCACCGTCGCGAAGTTGGCATCACGGTATGCAAAGGCGGTCTGGTCGGATGCCACGTCGTGGCACGCGCCGTTGATCGGATAGATGTGCATCGTCGAAGTCATGGCCGGCACCTTCGTGCCGTGCTCGACATGTGCATCGATCGCCTGATCGGACAGCTCCTTCACGAAGTTTGCCTTCCAGTAGTGCTGCAGGCCGGTTGGATACAGCCCGTCGAATGCCGCGTTCAAGGCCGGGTAAGGCATCGCCCCTACGTGCTCGGCGAAAACCGGGGCCACGTCGTGGAACGGCTTGAGAGCGCGCTCTCCATCCGCCACCGGGCCGGACCAGCAAGCAACGACTAGAACAAACGTGTCGCCATGGCGTTTTTCCGGGATGAATGGGAGTGGAGGCGCGATCTGGAACGCGGGGAAGGCGCCCATCTCGCGGGGAGCGCCGGCGATGTATTCGCGGTAAAAGCTCAGAACGTCGCGGGCGTATTTGAGCTCGTAGAACATCGGGCCGCCGTAGATGTCCTTGACGGGGTGGAGCTTGAACTCAAAGGAGGTCACCACTCCAAAGTTGCCGCCGCCGCCTCGGATCGCCCAGAAGAGGTCTTCGTTCTCCTTTTCGCTCGCGACAACGAACTTGCCGTCGGCCGTGACCACGTCGGCTGAGACGAGGTTGTCACACGAAAGGCCGTACCCTCGGGCAAGGTAGCCGATACCGCCGCCCAGGGTCAGACCGCCGACGCCGGTGGTCGAGATGATGCCACCGGTGCTGGCCAGCCCGAAAGCGTTGGTGGCCGCGTTGAAGTCGCCCCAGGTGGCCCCGCCTTCTGCGCGGGCCGTGCGCCTTTGCGGGTTGACGCGAACGCCGCGCATTGCTGACAGGTCGATCACGACCCCTTTGTCAACCGTTCCGAAACCAGGCACGCTGTGCGCGCCTCCCCGGATCGCAAGATCCAGTCCTCCCTCGCGCGCGAAATTGACCGCAGACATCACGTCGCCCGCGTTGGCGGGCCGCACGATGACTTGCGGACGCTTGTCGATCATTCCGTTCCGGACCTTGCGCGCCTCGTCATAGCGCTCGTCATCAGCGGTGATGACATCACCCCGGACCTGCTCGCGAAGCTTGTCGATTGTGAGTGTGATCATTCGGCTGAATCCTCCCGTTACAAGGGCCGCTGCCCACCCAGCCTGCCTCTTCCGGTGCCGGCCACAGTCTAGGCCCAGCCTGCCGTCTCGGGCCGGTCGATTTACAGTGATCGGCGGGAGGCTATCCTGCCCGGCATGTTCCTGCAGCTCGACTACCTGTACACGCCGAGCAGCGACGTCGCGGCCGACGCGCGGTTCTTTACCGATGTGCTGGGCGGCAAGCTCGCATTCGCGGTCGAGGGGATGGGAGCGCGGGTGGCGATGGTGGAGCTGACGGATGGTCCTCCACACGTGCTGCTCACCGACCACCTCGAAGGCGACCGCGCGATCTACATCTATCGTGTCGACAACCTGCGTAAGGCTGCGGCCGAGCTGAAGAAACGCGGATTGAAAGACGAACGCCGGCTCGAGATCCCGATGGGCCCGTGCTCGTCGTTCGTCCTGCCGAGCGGCCACCGCATCGCGCTGTACGAAGCCTCCCGCCCGGAGGTTCTCAAACATTTTCTCGGCCGCAAAGACTTCTGAGCGACCTCCGCATAGAATCGAGCGCCAAAGTGCCGAGAAGGTTCGTCGCGGGCGGCATCGGTGCGGTCATGGCCCTGGGTTTCTACATTGTCCTCGGTGCCCTCGCACCGACGCCCCCGCGACTCATCGAGGCCTCTCCGATGGAGTCACCCGGGGAACCCGGCAACGCGGTGATCAACGGGCACGTCAACTGGTGGACAGGAGACGCCGTGTTCACGCACCTGTCCCGACTGCGGATCGGTGACGAGGTGCGCGTGGTCCGCGCGGATGGACGCACCGTGGTCTTCAAGGTGAGCAGCAAGCGCACCGTCGATGCCAACGCGAGAATCCCGTCCCTCTTCGCTCCGAGCACCGACACGACGCTGACCCTGATCACCTGCTCCGGCACGTGGAACCCCATGACCCAGAGCGACACGCAGCGACTGCTGGTGAGCGCGACCGTTGCCTAGCGCGCGGCGCGGCCTGGCCGCGGCGGCAGCGATGCTCGTGTTCCTTGGGGGCGCGCAGGTTGCGCATGCCGCAGGCAGTCAGGACCTGTGGCCCAGCGGCGCGGCGGGGAATCGCGCGAACAGCGAGTGGCGCACCAACAGCTATGGCGGCGGCCTGCTCATCCGCCGAACCCTGGTCAAGGCCTTCGTGCAGTCGGGCGAGGTGCTTCTGCTTGGATCCAGCGCGATCGGACAGGGCTCGAGCGACATTCTCGTTTGGAATCCGGGACTGGTGACTGGAGCCATCGGCGGTGAGGACGTCTCGGCGGCGCCCAGCTTCAGCTGCAACGCGCAGCGGACCGGAGCCCAGGGCCAGATCACGTCGCGTGCCCAGGAGCTGCTGGGTCCAGACACGATCCCGGCGGGCGGCGTCGCCGGCGGTTACCCGCCCTGCCACTTTGCGGCGGCAGCGACGGGCGTTTACGACATCGCGTTTGTCGGGCCGTCCGGTTTTTCAGGCAACACGGACGGGACCGTCGCCGCCGACGTCGCTCTGACCAACGCGAACGACTTCAACGCCGCGCAGGGAACTTCGGTCGCGGCCTGGGACGTGACCGTTCGATCGAACCTGACCTCGCCCACCAACATCACGGGCCGCGTATTCAGCTACTACCTGGCGCTGTTCACCGGTGGCAACGGGCTGCCGGTCTACCCGACCATCTACGCGGTTACCGCTGACGGCTATCGCTACCAGGTAGACCTCCGAGGCATGGATCCCAACGGCTGGCTCGTCTACGGCAATCAGCGTGGGTTTCTGGACTCCGATGGCGCGAGTCCCCTCTACCACGACGCCGTGGCGGCGAACCTTGGCAGTCCAGGCCAGCTGACGAACATCCAGGGCGGTGTCTCGTTCGACCGGCCGAGCTTTCCCCTTTTCTTCGAACCCCCGTCCCCGACAACCATCGCCGCGCTCGGCATTCCAGTCAGCCCCACCGCGCCGGTCATGACCGGCCTTGTGTTCCTGGGCAACCTCAGCGGCAACACGAGCCTGGTGAACAACGGCGGAACCTTCGCCTATACGAGCAACGTGTCCGGCGTCTACGAGATCGTAATCAGCCGGGACGGCGTGAACTTCGACCCCACCAATCCGAGCAACCGGGTGCTGCGCGGCGTGAGGCCTGCGGGCGCTCAGACCGTCGCCTGGGACGGGAAGGACAACTCCGGGGTGTTCTTTCCGGTCGGGACGTACCAGGTACACGCGAGATTCCACGGGGGCGAGTACCACTTCCCGATGATCGACGTCGAGAACGACACTGCGGGCGGACCCACGATCACGCTGCTCAACCCACCTGGCGGGACCTGTCCCCTGGTCGCCGGCTGCACCTCCGCCTTCTACGACGACCGGGCATACATGACCCTCAATGGAACCGTCGTGAACGCGGGCAACACAGTCGGCAATGTGCTCTGCGGCAACAATCCGCCCACCACGACGTTCGCCGACCCGATCAATGGCTTCAACACGTCGAGCACCCAGCGGGCATTCGGCGCAGCGTCGGGCGGCAACGCCAACGTCCCTTGCGACCCGACCGGCAGCTTCGGGGATACGAAAGGCCTCGACACGTGGACGTTTTTCCCCAGCAGCACCGTGCTCGCCCCCCTCAACATCGTCGCCGCCGCGGCTGATGTGGGACTGACGAAGACCGTCAGCGACCCGACTCCGGCGGTCGGGACGAACGTCACGTTCACGGTTACCGCGCACAACGGCGGACCCAATGCGACGACAGCGCTGCAGGTCACAGATCCGGTACCCGCCGGCCTGACCTTCGTGTCGGCCACTCCGAGCCAGGGCACTTACAACGCGGGAACAGGCGTCTGGGACGTTGGTGCGCTGGCGAGCGGAGCCGCGGCGACGCTCCAGCTCAGGGTGACGGTCAACGGGACGACGCCGGTGACCAACACCGCGACTCGATCTTCCAGCACGCCGGTGGATCCGAACCCGTCCAACGACGCTGCCTCGACCGTGGTCACCGGCAGCACCGTGCCCGGGCTACCCAACAACGGTGTCCTGCCGCTCATTTCGCTCTGGCCAGTCGGCGCCGCTCTGATCATCCTGGTGTCCGCGATCGCCGCGCGAAGGGTGCGGAGGCAGACGACGCGCCCGCGCTGATCGCGCGCAGAATAGGCGACGGCTTGGGGAAGTTGACCTCTCCGACAAGATGACCCGTTCCCGCTGGATCCTCGCCGCGGCGGTGCTTGGGTCGGGGATCGTCTTCCTCGACTCGACGGTCGTCAACGTGGCACTGCCCCGAATCGGACGAGACCTCCCGCGCTCCTTCCTCGGCGTTCTCGAAGGCCAGTCGTACATCTACAACGCCTACCTCCTGACCCTCAGCGCGCTCCTGATCCTCGCCGGCGCGGTGAACGACTACTACGGCCGCAAGCGAACGTTCCTGTGGGGACTGCTCGGATTCGGTGTGACGTCTGTGCTGTGCGGCTTCGCCCCCACGACCGAGCTGCTCGTCCTGTTCCGGATCCTGCAGGGAGCCGCGGGGGCGCTCCTGGTGCCGGGGTCGCTGGCGCTGATCACGGCTAACTTTTCGGGCCGCGAGCAGGGACGGGCGTTCGGGACGTGGGCCGGCGCCTCCGGCGCGACCACGATCCTCGGCCCGCTGATCGGCGGTCTCCTGGTCGACACGATCTCGTGGCGGGCCGCGTTCTTTCTCAACGTTCCGCTGGTGGCGGTGGCGGCGTGGGCGACCTGGAAGCACGTGCCGGAGAGCCGCGATGAGCAAGCCTCGTCGCAGTTCGACTGGACCGGCGCGGCCATCGTCGCGCTCGCGGTCGGGGGCCTCGCGTTCGGGACGATCTACGGCCAGCAGCGGGCGTGGCACGACGCGCTCGGTTTCGTGATCCTGGGGGTGGGCGTGGTGGCGACCATCGCCCTTCCGTTCTGGATGATGCGCGCGAAGCACCCGCTCATCCCACTCGAGCTTTTCCGCTCGCGCAACTTCACGGTCACCAACATCTCGACGCTCGTGATCTACGGCGCGCTCTACGTGACCTTCTATTACGTAGGCCTGTTCCAGCAGGGGACGCTCGGTTACGCCGCGGCGGCAGCAGGCGCGGCCGGGATCCCAGGGTCGCTCTTCCTGATCTTCCTGTCGCGCCGGTTCGGAAGCCTGTCCGCGAGATACGGCGCGCGCCTGTTCATGACCGCCGGCCCGGTGATCATGGCGCTCGGCGTGCTCTGGTACGTGCGCGTTCCGGCGACCAGCACGCCGTGGAAGCTGGACCCGAACAATCCGGGCACGTACCTTCCTCCGCTGGCGTACTTCACCGATTTCCTGCCCGCATCGATCATCTTCGGGTTCGGCCTCTGTCTCCTGGTCGCGCCGCTGACGACCGCGCTCATGACGTCGGTGCCGGTGCGGTACGCGGGGCTCGGGTCGGCGATCAACAACGCGATCTCGCGCGTCGGTCCGCAGCTGGCGGGGGCGCTGATCTTCGTTTTCCTCACCGCGAATTTCTATTCCCTGCTGGCGGCGCGCGTCACCGGCATCGACGTCACTTCGGAGAGTTTTCGCAAACTGGTCAGCCCCTTGAACAAGCCGACCGATCCCAACCTCGTGGCTGCGGTGCGAGACGCCTCGACGAGCTCGTTCCACCTCGCGATGGTCATCGGCGCGGGACTGCTTCTCGTGGGTGCCATCGTCAACTGGGTCGGCATCCAGAGCAACGCCGCCCAGCCGCAGGAAGAAGAGGTCGCGGAGAAGGAGCCCGCCTCGGCGACGCCGGCGTGACTTCTACGATGGATTCATGGCCAACCTGATCGATCGCGGTCAGCTCCAGGACCTCGTCGCGCGAGGCGCGCAGCTCGTCGAAGTGCTTTCGGCCAAGGAGTACGAAGAGGACCACCTTCCCGGCGCTCGAAGCATCCCGCTGCCTGACATCAATCGAGAGAGCGCAGCCTCGCTCGATCCACACCGACCGGTCATCGTGTACTGCTGGGATTCGGCTTGAGACATGGCGCCCAGGGCCGCGGCGCGGCTCGAGCTCCTCGGGTTCACTGACGTCTCCCACTACAAGGCCGGCAAGCTCGACTGGATGGCCGCCGGCCTCCCGACCGAAGGCGAGAACGCGGCTCGCCCGCGTGCGGGCACGGTGGCGCGCAAGGACGTCCCGGTCTGCTCGCTGACGGATCGCGTGGGTGACGTCCGCGATCGCGCTCGCGCCGCGCGCTGGGATGCGGCCGTGGCTGTCGATCCCAACCGCATCGTGCTCGGCCTGCTGCGAGCCGGGGAGCTCGCCAAGGACGCGGACATGCTGATCGAGCAGGCGATGCGTCCGGGGCCCAGCACCTTCCGGCCCTATGTGCCCATCAAGGAGATGGCCGATTACATGACGGGGCACAAACTGGAGAGCTCGCCCGTGACCACATCCGACGGCAAGCTGGTCGGCCTTCTCCTGAAGTCAGACGCGGTCAAGGAGGCCGAGGGCTGCCCCGACTGCGTCCGCAAGATGATCTGAGGCGCGGCCGCTAGCCGACCTGGACCATCACGAGCTCATGTGGGGGATCGAGCGGCCCGAAGAACTCGTCGATCCACGGCGGATGGTCGGGCGCGGGCAGCGCTGGGGCCGTGATGTGCCTCCATCCTTGCTCCTCGAACCAATCCGGGCTCTCGGGGCTGATCAATGCGATCCATCCTCCTCGAGCCGTCACGCGCCGCATCTCGGCCAGCACGACCTCATCCGGGCCGAAAGCGCCGCATGCCATCGTGAGCTGAGAGCCGGCCGACTCGAGCGGCAGCGACTCAGCCCAACCGGCGATAGCGGTCACCTGGGGCAGGCGGCGCGTGAGCATCGCGCGCAGACCGTCCGACGGTTCGATTGCGATCACACGCGTGGCTCGCCTCACGAGGTGCTGCGTGAGCCGGCCGCTGCCCGCGCCGATGTCGACGGCGACGTCGACGCTGTCCGGCAACGAGGCGATGAGGTCAGGATGGATCGGCTCAAACCTCGTGAGCTCGTCCCACTTCTCGGGTTCGAGGTGGTAGACGAGCGTCCAGAACAGGGCACGCACCAGGCGATCGCCCGCCTCGCCGGCTGGGACGCGTGCCATCTCGTGTTTGCGCACCGCGTCGGGCAGCCGCGCGATGTCGTCGACGCCGAAATGTCGCCAGCCGGGCGGAGCCTTCTCGACCGCCTCTTCGTAGTCCACCGAACCCGTCGTTCAGACTAAGGCGCGGTCGTGAGAATCGCTGTCGTCGCCTCGCCGGTGACGCCGCTGCCCCCGGCGCAGCTCGGCGGGGCGCAAGCGTTCATCTGCGACCTGGCCGCCGGCCTGGTCGCCAAAGGCCATGACGTGACCCTCCACTGCACCGAAGGGTCCGAGGTCGCCGGCGTGAAGCTGGCCACCGTCCGGGCGCCCCTCGACGCCACGGCTGCATTGGTCATGCCCGGTGGCGCGCCGCCGCCTCCCGCCCCAGGAGTCGCGGCGGCGCTGGGGGCGATGTTCGAAGCGATCGCCGCGGAGCACGTGGACGTGATCAGCCAGCACGCCTTCGACGCTCCCGCCTTCGAGCTCGGTCGGGGCCTGCCGGTGCTGCACACCCTTCATCTGCCGCCGATCGTTGAAGCGGTCGTCGCCGCGGCGCGGGACGTTCCGCCCTCCCAGCTCGCGACCGTCTCGCGCTCGTGCCTGGAGTCGTGGCGATCGGCGGGCGTCGAGGTCGGGCAGGTCCTGCCGAACGGAGTTGACGACATGCCTGTCGAGTTCAGCCCAACCCGCGCGGCACTCATCGCCGGGCGCATCTCCCCGGAGAAAGGAATCGAGCACGCAATCGAGGCCGCGCGGGCCGCCGGTCTCGACGTCCGCATCGCCGGCGCGCACTACGATCCGGCCTATGAGGTCGACCTCACCGGCACCGTCCAGTTCGGCTCGTTGCGGCGCGAGGAGCTGCGCCGGTTGATGGCGCAGAGCGCGGTCGTGATCTGCGCCGTGCGCTGGGAGGAGCCGTTCGGCATGGTCGCCGCGGAAGCCCAGATGGCCGGTTGTCCCGTCGCCGCCTACCGCCGCGGCGCGATGCCAGAGGTGGTGGAGGAAGGCGTCAGCGGCTTCCTCGCCGAGCCGGACGACGTCGGCGACCTGACGGTGGCCGTCCGCAGGTGTCTCGCCCTCGACCGCGCCGCGGTCTCCTCCAGCGCTCGGCGTCGCCTCGGACTCGGCGCCGCGCTGGACCGATACGAGAAGGCTCTCTTGCTCACCGCGCGATGACGCTGACGGCGGTGGTGACGGGCGGATCGGGAGGCATCGGGCGCGAGGTGGTCCGGGAGCTCCAGGCCCGGAGCTGGGAGGTCACGTCTTTGAGCAGGCGCGAAGGCACGGACGTGTCCGACGAGAAGGACGTTGTCAAAGCATTTCGGCAGCTGAAGTCGCTCGACGCGCTGATCCACTGCGCGCAGGTCCTGATCAAGCGCCCATTCGCCCGCATGACGGCTGACGTGTGGGACCGCCAGGTCGACTCCGGGCTGCGGGGCGCCTTCCTGTGCAGCCGTGAGGCCTTCAAGCTCATGCGCCGCCGAGGCGGTTCCATCGTCCTCGTCTCGAGCCTGTCCGGCGTTTTTGGAGCCGAGAAGTTTCCCGGTATGTCCGCTTACGTGGCGGCCAAGTCGGGCCTCGCCGGCCTGACCGAGGCGCTGGCGGTCGAAGGACGGGAGCGAGGCATCCGGGTCAATGCCATCAGCCCGGGCTCGGTCGACACGCCGATGCTCCGCACGGCGGGCGTGGAAGGTCCGGCATTGCAGCCCGCGGAGGTGGCGCGGATCATCGTCTGGCTCGCCTCGACCGAGTCGGCGCCGCTCTCGGGTGCTAACTTGCGGATGGACCCATGACCGCCGACGTGCGCATCACCCGCCGCGCCACCTTCGCCGCCGGCCACATCCTGTGCCGCGAGGACTGGACCGACGAGAAGAACCGCGAGGTCTTCGGCGCCTGCTCGCGAGGTGTCATGCCGACCGCGGAGAACGTCGCATTAGCGGCCTTCAATCGCCTGGAGCCACACATGAAACCGGCGCGCCTGCTGAGGGTCAGAGTGGTGGAGACGGAGAACAACTCGGCCGAGGTGAACGCGGACTAATCCGGCCCGCGCGGCAACCCGAATGGGAAACATGTTCACCCAGCGGCCCCCGAAGGCCACCCAGGCCTACTCCCACCACCCTCTTCACCGGCCTCTCTACTTCAGAGGATTTGGCAGCTTGACCTCCACGATCCCGCCCCGCTCCCGCACAACCAGCAGCGGCTGGTCAAACGTCGCCGGCCCGCCGACCACCTTCCCATCCCCAAACCGAAACCGCGAGTAGTGCCACGGACACGTCACCACGTCCCCATCGACCTTTCCCTCTTCAAGCGGACCGCCCGCGTGGGCGCACACGGCGCCGATCGCACGCAGCAGGCCGTCTCGCCTCAAGATCACGACCGGCAGACCCTGCGCCTCGACTCGCCGCATCTCCCCCTCGGGAAAGTCCTCACGCGTCCCCACCTTCACGTAGTCCATCGGGCCTTCGAAGAATGCGTTGTGATTCACCGCCGTCCCGATCCCGAACGTGAGATGTCCGCCCACGTACGCCCCGAACACGGCCATCAGCCACGCCAACGTCGACAGCCCGATCGCGAACGGGCGCAGGTCCGGCACTCCAAGTCGCACCATCAGCGAGACGATCTCGACCGCCAGCACGAACGTCATCGTCAGCCCGTGCACCATCGCGGTTCGGCGCTCGTGCCGGTCGGTCTCGTGGAAGTCGGTGTACCCGGTCAGCGCCGCCACGATGCCGCCCGCCACGCCAATCGCCAGCGCAAGATCGCCTGCCACAGCGGGCACCCGCCCGGTCGCCACGAAAAGCCAGTCCGCGAGGACCCCCACCGTCCATGCCCCGACCGGCACGTCGGTGAGCGCTGGGTGCAACGGATGGCCGAGCGCGGTGGTCCCGTGCATCACGTTTTTGATCGACTGGCCGGGTGGACCGAGCGCCTCATAGGCAGCCCCGACCGCTTTCTGGATCGACACCGCCACCGGGTCGAGCCAGGCCTGGCTCCGGACCGCGCGGTCCAGCATCCGCTCCCGTGAGCGGCTCCGACGAATCAAACGCCGGATGCGACGGCTGTCGATTTCCACGCTGGATCCTCGGCTAGAGCCTCAATCGGGAAACGCGACCGCGCCGTAGCCTACTTACGGCTCCCGTGTGTCGGCAGGAACACCTTGAGGGCGCTGACCTCCGCCGCCACGACCGCCGGTGTGCGTCCTGCCCGCCGGTTATCCGCGTAAACCCGCACCCGCGGCCGGGTTTTGATGCGGAGGCGTTGGAACCGGAAGATCCGTTCCGACCCCTCCTCGGCGTGCTTGCTGGGCAGGACCGACGCCAGCGCGCGCCCGACGATGTCCGATCGCGAGCGCCCGGCGTCCGCAGACAGCTCGAGGTAGGGGTCGATCGGGTTCGAGACGCTGACCGGTAGGTGGCTGCCGATCGACGAGGTGTTGCTGAAGACAAGCGACATCGCGGTGCCGTCCCCTTTGATGTCGCCCGAGAGCTCGTACTCGAAAGGCTTCGCCTCGATCACGTGCCTGAGCGTTTTGACCACGTCGCCGAAGTGCAGGTCCTTGGCCGAATCGCCCAGCACGATCGCCTCTCCGAACAGGCCGATCGCGCACGCCTCGAGGAACACCTTGTCGTTGACGCGCCCGAGCGTGATCCCGCGCGCGTGACCCTCCTTGACGACCTTGATCGCGTGGTCCAGGTCGACCGGCAGACCGAGCGCGCGGGCGAAGTTGTTGAACGAGCCCATGGGCAGTATGCCGAGCGGATGCTTCGAGTCCACCAGCCTCCGCACGACGTATTCGACCGTGCCATCGCCGCCCGCGACGACGACCTGCGCGCGCGGCGTGATCAGCTTCCGGAAGTCGCGCCGCGGGTTGAAGTAGATGATGTGGTAGCCCGCAAACTCACCGCGCAGCCTCGCCTCGATCGACGCGTCCATGCTGCCGGCAAGGCGGTTGATCATCAGCAGCCGGGTCGCATTTTGATTTGCCCGCTTCATCTGAGTAAGGTTGCAGCATGCCCGAGAAGGAGATCGGGGTCGTTGGGCTCGGCACCATAGGCGCTGGCCTCGCGCGCAATTTCGCGTCTCACGGCGTGCGCGTGGCCGTCTACAACCGCACGCATCGGCGTACCGAACAATTCATTGCCGATCACTCCCAAGAAGGCGACTTCATTCCCGCCGCGACCCTCGAGGAGCTGGCTCGTGTCTTGCAACCGCCGCGCGCGGTGGCCGTGTTGGTGAATGCCGGGCGGCCGGTCGATGACGTGATCGATGAGCTGACCAAAGCCCTCGACAAGGACGACGTGATTATCGACGGCGGCAACTCCTTTTTTCAGGACACGCAGCGTCGCGCCGCCGCGCTCGAGAAGATCGGCTTCGGGTTCTTGGGATGCGGCGTTTCCGGCGGGGAAGAGGGCGCGCTGCACGGCCCGAGCCTCATGCCGGGCGGGACGCGTCAGTCCTACGAGCGCGTCGAAGAGATGCTGACCGCGATCGCGGCGAAAGTCGACGGTGTCCCCTGCTGCACGTACATCGGACCGGACGGCGCCGGGCATTTCGTAAAGATGGTCCACAACGGGATCGAGTACGCCGACATCCAGCTGATCGCCGAGACGTACGACCTGCTGCGCAACGCCCTCGGTCTCGCGCCGGACGAGCTCGCCTCCGTGTTTCGGGAATGGAACGAAGGACGCCTGCAGTCGTATCTGATCGAGATCACGTCCTATGTCCTCGCCAAGCACGACGATGGAAGCGGAGCCGCCCTGGTGGATGGCATCGAGGACGAGGCCGAGCAGAAAGGCACCGGCCGGTGGACCAGCCAGTCCGCGCTCGAGCTCGGGGTTCCGCTGACCGGCATCACGGAGGCCGTCTTCGCTCGCATGCTGTCGAGTCAGAAAGCGCAGCGTGTGAAAGCGTCGGGCATCCTGACCGGCCCCGCGGCCGCGAAGTCGGCCAGTGGTCTGGTCGACGACGTGCAGGAGGCCCTTTACGCGTCGAAGATCGTCGCGTACGCGCAGGGTTTCGAACATCTCGCCGCGGGCTCGAGGGAGTTCAGGTGGGACCTGGACCTCGGCGCGCTCGCCACGATCTGGCGTGGCGGCTGCATCATCCGCGCCAAATTCCTGAGCTCGATCAAGGATGCGTACGAGCAGGACCCGCACCTCGCCAACCTGATGCTGGCGCCGTTCTTTCAGGATGCGCTGGCCAAGGCCCAGCCTGCCTGGCGCCGTGTGGTCAAGGCCGCGGTCGATCACGGCATCCCGATCCCGGCCTTCGCGTCTTCGCTTGGGTACTACGACGGGTACCGGCGCGCTCGGGGCCCCGCCAACCTGATCCAGGGCCTGCGCGACTATTTCGGCTCGCACACCTATCACCGCGTCGACCGAGCCGGCGCCTACCACACCCGATGGGCGCAGGGCGGAGAGGAAGTCAAGACCGATTAGGGTGGTTCCGGCTGGCGATGGAACACAGCCATCACCAGCGTGTATAGGCCGATGGCGACCATGGTCCAGACGGCCAGTGACACGGCAAGGCTGAGCACCACGCCCCATCGCGCCACGGTCAAGGAGACTAGCACCGCAAACAGGATCATCGCGATCGCTCCGAGCGTCGCGCCTTCGGTGTCGATGGCGGCTTCTTGCCTGCCCGCCTTCTTCTCGATCAGCGTGAGCGATGCGGGCAGGATGGCTGGAAAGCCGAGGAACAAGCCGCCGAGCTTCGGTCCAAACGCCATCCCCAACAGTCCAGCTACAAGTGAGATGGCCGCGCCAAAGGCAAATCGAACCAGGTACTTGCTCATCGCAAAAAGAGCCAGTAGGCGACAAATGCCGGCATCGCCCACGCGAACCATGCCAGGGCGCTTCCTACGACGGCGCCGAGGTGCTTGACCAGGAGCGCCGCGGTGAGTGCGTAGACCACCAGTGCAACCGCGCCCGCGATCATTCCGGTCGCGTATTTCTCGTCCTTCGAAGGACCCATCGCCAAACCGGTCACGAGCATGCTGGCGGTCGCGACCGAAGGCGCGGCCGAGAAAAGGCCGGCGAACATTTTGGGCTTCAGCATGTCGCTGAACATCGCAAAGGCGACGACGAGAGCGCCGCCCGCGAGGGCACGCACGAACAGCAGGACGACTTCTTTCACGCGGCGTTGCGTCTCGCCTTTCGCCGCACGAGCGAGAGGACGGCCGCTTCATCGCTTTTGAGCCGAGCCGGTATCCGCGAGACGGCTGTGCTGAGCGCGGCCT
Source organism: Chloroflexota bacterium (assembly GCA_005881335.1). Classification (GTDB taxonomy): domain Bacteria; phylum Chloroflexota; class Dormibacteria; order Dormibacterales; family Dormibacteraceae; genus 40CM-4-65-16. Next base: position 12,586 of record VBFV01000076.1, on the reverse strand, counting down.
CCAACCGGCCGTCCAGGTAGGTGTCGATCACCACGGGATGCACATATGAACGGCGGCACACGGCTCGGGTGTGGCCGAGCTTGTGCGCGACCTCATCGATCGCCGCGACGACCTTGCGCTTTGCCTCGCTCTCGGATTCGAACTCCGCCGCATCACGCAGCGCGCCTACGGCCAGGACCGTGCCGGCCCAGGTGCGGAAGTCCTTGGCCGTGAAATCGTGTCCTGTCACCTCGCGCAGGTATTGATTCACGTCGTCTGAGGTGACCGTGCGCCGCTCGCCGTCGACGTCGACGTACTGAAACAGGTGTTGCCCCGGCAGCTCTTCACAACGCTTGATCACCCGCGCGACCCGCCGGTTGGTGATCCCGACCTGCACCTCGACGCCGCTCTTGCCTCGGAACACAAATCGCACCGTCGCACCCCTCACGTCGACGTGCCGGTCACGCAGGGTGGTCAACCCGAACGACTTGTTCTCCTTCGCGTACTCCTCGTTGCCCACCCTCGCGAACGTCGTCTCGAGCAAGCGGATGACGGTCGCCACGACCTTCTCCTTCGGCAGCCCGTTCCGGCTCATGTCGCGCGACACGCGGCTCCTGATCCGCGGCAGCACTCTCGCAAAGCCGGCCATCCGGTCGAACTTGTTCCTGTCGCGGACCTCGCGCCACCGCGGGTGGTACAGGTGCTGCTTGCGCCCTCGCGCATCGCGCCCCGTTGCCTGCATGTGACCACGCGGGCGAGCGGTGATCCAGACGTGCTTCCACGCCGGAGGGATGACCAGGGAACGGATGCGGTCGAGGACGGCCGGGTCGCGAACGAGCTTTCCGTCGGGACCCAGATACTCGAAGCGCTTGCCTTTGCGCACGCGACGGATCCCCGGTTCGTCGTCGCTCGTGTAAACGAGCCCGGCTTCCTGTGCGGCCTCCGCGGCCGGGTCGGATGGGACGGCTAGGCCGCGGCTGGAGGTGTGACTGGGGGCCCGCCCCATTCCGGCTGCATCGCCGTCAGGACTCTCCGCTTGCGCGCCCAGAGCCTGGCGATTAGTTCCTCCCGCGAGGTCAGCTCGCTGCAGGGAAACCCGAGCTGCCAGAGGCTCATCCGAACCTCCGCCGGCAGCTGGTCGTCGCACCGGTGAGGTCGCGCCACCTTGGACAGGGCGTCCCCCAGCTGGACCAGTAAAAGCTCGTGCTCGCTCATGTATCCGGAAAACGCTTTCCGGGGTCGGGCTACCGGCTCACCTCGTGCCGCGTGTCGACGAACGCCTTGACCGCCCTTTCCAGGTCGTCGCGCGTGTGGGCGGCGGACACCTGAGCCCGGATCCGGGCCTTGCCCTGGGGCACGACCGGGTACGAAAACCCGACCACGTAGACCCCCTTCTGCAGCATCGCCGCCGCCATCCGACCGGCCAGGGCCGCGTCTCCGATCATCACCGGGACGATGGGGTGGTCGCCTGGCAGGATGTCGAACTCCTCCTCGGCCATACGGCTCCGAAACAGCTTCGTGTTGTCCGCCAGCCTCTGCCGCAGGTCGCCGGCGGTCCGCAGGAGGTCCAGCACCTTCAGGCTCGCGGCCGCGATGGGCGGGGCGACCGAGTTGGAGAAGAGATATGGGCGGGAGCGCTGGCGCAGCATGGCGACCAGTTCGCGGCGGCCCGAGACGTAGCCCCCGCTAGCTCCGCCCAGTGCCTTGCCGAGAGTCCCGGTGATGGCGTCGACCCGCCCCATCACGCCGTGGTGCTCGTGCGTGCCTCGGCCGTTGGGGCCGATGAATCCGACGGCATGCGAGTCATCGACCATGACCATGGCGTCGTGACGCTCGGCGAGCTCGCAGATCTCCGCCAGCGGCGCCATGTATCCGTCCATCGAGAACACTCCGTCGGTCACGACCAACCGGAATCGGGCGTCGGCGCTTTCCTGCAGCTGGCGCTCGAGGTCGGCCATGTCGCGGTTCGCGTACCGATATCGCCGCGCCTTGCACAGGCGGATGCCGTCGATGATGCTGGCGTGGTTGAGCGCGTCTGAGATGACGGCGTCGCGCTCGTCGAGGAGGGCTTCGAAGATCCCACCGTTGGCGTCGAAGCACGACGAGTAGAGGATGGTGTCCTCGGTCCCCAGGAAATCGCTGAGCGCCTCCTCGAGCTCTTTATGGACCTCTTGTGTCCCGCATATGAACCGCACCGAGGCCATGCCGTAGCCCCAGCGATCGAGCGCTTCCTTGGCGGCCGCCACGACCGCGGGATGGTCGGCCAGGCCCAGGTAGTTGTTGGCGCAGAGGTTGAGCACGTCTTTGTCCATGACGGCTACCGTCGCGCCCTGCGGCGAACCGATAACGCGCTCCGGCTTCTCCAGCCCGGCGTCGCGTATCTCCTGCAGCTGTTGTGTCAGGTGAGATCGCATTCGTTCGAACATCAGGAGCTCCAGTCCAGAACAACCTTGCCGCACAGGCCTGAGTGGCCGACGGCGAACGCCTCCTTGTACTGCTCGTATGGGAAGCGGTGCGTGATGACGGGTGAGATGTCAAGGCCGCTCTGCACGAAGACCGACATCTGGTACCAGGTCTCGAAGATCTGCCGGCCGTAGACGCCTTTGACGGTGAGCATTTTGAAAACGACCTGCGACCAGTCGATGCCGAACTCGTGATCGGGCAGGCCGAGCACCGCGATCCTGCCGCCGTGGGCCATGTTGTCGATCATGTCGCGCATCGCGCTCGGCCGGCCGGACATCTCGAAGCCCACGTCAAAACCCTCCTTCATGCCGAGCTCTTCCTGGACGTCACGAAGGTTGGTCTTGCTGACGTCCACCGCCCTGGTCACACCGATCTTGCGCGCGAGCTCGAGCCGGTAGTCGCTGACGTCGGTGATGACGACGAAGCGTGCGCCGTTGTGGCGCGCCACCATCGCGGCCATGATCCCGATCGGCCCGGCGCCGGTGATCAGGACGTCCTCCGCGACCAGGCGGAACTGGGTCGCGGTGTGGACCGCGTTGCCGAAGGGATCGAAGATCGACGCCACGTCGAGGTCGATTTTGGTCAGGTGCGGCCACAGGTTGCCCGCCGGCATGACGATGAGCTCGGCGAAGGCGCCGTCGCGTTGCACGCCGATGCCCACCGTGTTCGCGCAAAGCGCGCGGCGGCCGGCCATGCAGTTGCGGCAGCGGCCGCAGACGATGTGACCTTCGGCGCCGACTGTTTCACCGGGATACACGGACGCGACGCCTTCACCCAGCTCCACGACCTCACCCACGAACTCGTGGCCGACCACGAGCGGGGGTTTGATGGTGTGCTGGGCCCACTCGTTCCACGCGTCGATGTGGAGGTCGGTGCCGCAGATCCCGGTGCGGAGCACGCGGAGCAGCACCTCACCAGGCCCTGGCTTGGGCTCGGGCACGTCTTGCAGCCACAGGCCCGGCTCCCTCTTCGTTTTGACCAGGGCCTTCACTGGTCGCCACTTTACAGATGCGCTGGGTGGCGGTTAGTTCTCCTCCACCACCAGGTTCGGCAGGTCGCTCCAACCGACGACGAACATCACACGCACGATCGCGTCCGGAAGGCCACGTAGGACGAGTCGACCACTCGCAGCGTTGCGAGCCACGTCGACGATGGCCCTGATCGCGCTCACATCGGAAAACTCGAGACGGCTGACGTCAATCCGCAGATCCCCGTCATGGCGCATCACGCCGCCTGGCGATTGGCCGTCGCGACGGAGCTCCCTGGCAAGTGACCGTGCTACCGGGCCGGCGTTGCGACGGTCCATCAATCCCGCGAGGACGACGGTGCCAAACGGCTCGGTCCGCAACACGACCAGACGGTTGTCAGCGTAGAGTCGGTCCCCTTCCTTCCTCTCGATTACGGCCCTCCCTTCTGCCGGCCACCCCTCCCATATTCCGATCGAAGCGCGCGATCCAGCGATCAAGCGCCTCGAACCAGAGCTCGATCAATCCTCTCGCGGGCCGGGCATGGAGCTCCTCATCCAGCGGGCGCTCAATGCCATCGCTCATTGCCCAATCCCTCTGCAAGTTGATCGAATCTCCCCCCAGACACTCTATAACTTTCTCGATACTTCTGCAACAGCTAGCTTCAGAAGCCTACTTGGGCCAAGTGTTGCGCGAAATATCTCGAACAGTTAGACTAAACCTGAGGTTTTGTGGCCAGCGAGAAATCCGATCGCGCCGTGTACAGCATCGGAGCCGTCGCGCGGATGCTGGACGTACCCGCCTCGACCCTTCGAGCGTGGGAGGAGCGCTACTCCGTCGTCACACCGAGCCGCAGCGGTGGCGCCCAGCGCCTCTATTCGAGAACCCAGGTCGAACAGCTTCGCTTCGTCAAGGCGCAGATGGATTCAGGCGCCAGCGCCGCCGACGCACACCGGCTTCTCGCCCAGGACCTGGCCGCGTCCCGAATTCCCGCGGCACCCCGGGAGCGGCCGTTGGAGGCCAGGCCGCTGATCCTCATCGTCGACAGGGACGCGTATGCGGCGGACCTGGCGGAGTACTTCCTCCGCACCGAGGGTTACGAAGTTGCCATCGCGCTCGATGCCGTCCAGGCACGGCTGCACTTCCAGGAACGATCGCCGGCCGTGGTTGTGATCGACCTGTTGATCTCAGGAGGAGCCGGCTTCCGCCTGTGCGCGGAGTTCGCGGCCAAAGGAACGGCGTCTGTCCTTGCGGTGGCGGCGATTGACAGCGCTGACGAGGCCATAGACCTGGGCGCTTCGGCCTTTCTCCACAAGCCCCTCGAGCCGCTGGCACTCGTCTCTTCTGTGCGAGACCTGCTCGGTACCAGTGCCCTGACGCGTCAATCGCGCCGTTCGCCTGTCACCCGTTGATCGAGCGACTCGCGAGCGGCAACCCACGACTCGACGAGATCCTGAACGGCGGCTTGCTCAAGAACTCGATCAACCTGATCGTCGGGGTGCCCGGCAGCGGCAAGACGATCCTCAGCCAGCAGTTCGCGTTCCACAACGCGACGGACGAGCGTCCGGCACTGTATCTCTCTACCCTCTCCGAGCCTCTGGACAAGATCCTTCGATTCGGCGAAACCCTCAAGATCTTCGATCCTGATGCCATCCGGAAGGGTCGCGTCGTCTATGAGGACCTCGGCCAGGTCCTCGGTGGTGACGGCCTCGACCACATACTGTCCGCGGTCGAGCGCTTCCTGAAAGAGCTTCGGCCAGGCGTCGTGGTGATCGACAGCTTTCGAGCATTTCAAGCGGTCTCCGGTGACTCCACCTCGTTCCGGCGCTTCCTCTACGGTCTGACCCGGCTGTTCAGCGCCAGCGCGACGACCGCTCTGTGGAACGCGCCATACACGCGCGGGCAGGCACTGGATGCGGCGGAGTTTGCGGTCGCCGACGGCATCATCGCACTGGACGTCAAGCAAGTCGGCGCTCGTGAGCTGCGCGTGGTGCAGGTCCTCAAGCTGCGCGGCAGCGCGTACCGCTCAGGCGAGCACGCTTACCGGATCACGGACGCCGGGTTTGACGTCTTTCCGCGGCTGGCCGACACCATGGATGAGAGACGCTACGACTTGAGCGAGGCGCGCTCGTCGACAGGCATTCAGGCGCTAGACGAGATGCTCGGTGAGGGCGGCTACTGGTCAGGCGCGGCGACGCTCGTCGCCGGGCCGTCCGGTATTGGCAAGACTCTGATGGGCCTGCACTTCCTTTTTCGGGGGGTGGAATCGGGCGAGCCGGGCATACTCGCGACGTTTCAGGAAAACACCACCCAGCTGGCCCGGATCGCCAACGGCTTCGGATGGTCATTCGAAGAAGGTGGAGTCACCATCCTCAGCCGCAGCGTCGTCGATGTCTACATCGACGAATGGGTCTACCAGCTTCTCGACCTGATCGAGAAGACTGGCGCCCGGCGTGTCGTCATCGACAGCCTTCCGGATGTGATGACCGCGGCGGATGATCCCACCCGGTTCCGCGAGTGGATGTTCTCGCTGACGCAGCGCCTCGAGCGCGCACAGGTCAGCTTGATGATGATCGTCGAAACGCCGGAGCTTTTCGAGCTGAGCCGGATCTCAGAGCACGGCCTTTCGCACCTTGCCGACAACGTGGTGCTCCTGCAGTACGTGCAGGAGGGGCCCGAGCTGGCACGGGCGATCACCATCTTGAAGACGCGCGCCCTTCACCACCGGCCGATGGTTCACCGCTACGAGATCAGCGAAAAGGGGTTCGTCCTCGGCGACGCGATGAGCTTAAACCGCTAACTCCCCGAACGCGGCTCGCCCGGCGCAGCGCCGGGCGAGTCTTTCTTTCGGGGAGGCGTCGACGCATTACGGAAGCGACTTCTCGACAAGCTCGGGCGCTCGGTCATGTGCGGCGCCTCGCCCTAGGCCGGGGTAAAGGCGCAACAAACCATTAAGATTCCGCCGCAGCGGCGAAGCGTCGCGCATCTCGTGGTGTGCCGGGAAGGCTGGTCGGCAGGAGGTCGACGGCCGCCGTGAGCACCGCGCAGAGCTTTCTCTTCTTCCTCATCCTTCTCGGCGCCGCGGCGACGGCGCTGCGCCTCTTGTCTCGGACCGCGCCGACCATTCCTTATCCGGTGCTGCTCGCGGTGGGAGGCATCGTGATCGGCCTCATTCCCGGCTTGAGGCTGCCACCGATCGGCCCGGACCTGATCCTGCTCGCGTTCGTGCCCGGGCTCGTCTTCGAAGCCTCGCTGGCGCTCGACCTGGACGAGATGTGGAGGCGGGTGGTGCCGATCAGCCTTCTGGCCACGCTGGGCGTCTTCCTGACCGTGATGTTGATCGGCGCCCTGGCCCATTACGGTCTCGGCCTGGACTGGGCCAGCGGATTTCTTCTCGGCGCGATCGTGGCAGCGACCGACCCGATCGCGGTCGTTCAGCTGCTCCGCCAGGTCGGCGCCCCGCGCGGTCTCGAAGCGATCCTCGACGGCGAGAGCCTGTTCAACGACGGGACTGGCGTCGCCGTTTTCTCCGCCGTGCTCGGCACGATCCTCTCGGGTCATCCGTCGGCGATGGACGCGGGCTTGCGCTTCACTTACGTGACAGGCGTCGGCGGGGCGATCGGTCTTGCCGCGGGCGCGGCGGCGGTCGTCGCGCTGCGTCGCGTCCGCGAGGCCGAGCTGGAGATCCTGATCACTCTGGTCCTCGCCTACGGCGCCTATCTCGCCGCTGATGTGGTGCATGCGTCGGGGGTGGTTTCGGTGGTCGCGGCGGGGATCGTGGTCGCGCGCTACGGGAGCCGGACCGGACGCCTGCAAGGCACGCAGCTGCACGGTTTCTGGAACCTGCTCGCCTTCGTCCTCAACGCGATCCTGTTCCTGCTGGTCGGCGTCGCCCTGCCGGCGCAGCGCCTGGCCGCGGTCGCGGGTCTCGCGCTGGGCGCATACGCGATCATGCTCGTGGCCCGCGCCGTCCCGGTCTACGGCCTCCTGGGGCTGGCCGGTCTCAAGGGCTCGTCGATCCCTTGGAGCTGGAAGCACATGACGATGTGGGGGGGACTGCGCGGCGCGCTCTCAGTCGCGCTCGCGCTCTCCGTTGCGACTTATCCGCAGGTGAATCCAAACGTGGCGGTGCTGGCCTACGGAATGGTCGTGCTCTCGCTGGTGGTGCAGGGCGGCCTGCTACTGCCTATCGCGCGCTTGCTTGGGCTGAGCAGTCCGGACAGACGCCGGTGAAAAGCAGCTGATGGCTCGTCACGAGGAAGCCGGTGCTCGACTTGACGGAGCGTTCGGCGTCCTCGAGCACGCACCCTGGCACCTCGACCACCCGTCCGCACGAATCGCAGCGGATGTGCTCGTGGTGGTCCTCCGACAGCTCGTAGTGGACCTTGCCGTCGCCCAGGTCGATCCGCTTGATCGCGCCGTCCTTCTCCATCCCGCTGACCGCGCGAAAAACGGTCGAGTAATCGGCGGCGCCCAGCGACTGCACAACCGCTTCATGCAGCTCGTCGATCGACCAGAGGTGCTTTTGTTCCGCCCCGAAAAGGGACCGGACCTGGTCGCTGACGGGACTCGGTCGCGCCACTGCCGCCCAGTCTACGCGCACTTGACTTGCGCAATCAACTTGTGCAATGCTCTTGCGCGATGGGGAGGTGGGCCGTGCTTCTGGTCGGCTTCTTGCTCTGCTCGGCATGCGGGGGCGCGGCCTCCGTGCAGTCCGGCACGGCGATCACCGTCGTGGCCGGGGAAAACTTCTGGGGCAGCATCGCTGCCCAGCTCGGTGGTTCGAAGGTCACCGTGCAGAGCGTCGTCACCGACCCCAACGCCGACCCCCACGAGTACGAGAGCAGCTCCAGCGACGCGCGCGCGTTCGCCGAGGCCAGGCTCGTCATCCTCAATGGCGCGGGCTACGACAGCTGGGGCCAGAAGCTCCTGGACGCGAACAAGGCGACCAACCGCCGAGTCCTGAACATCGCCGAGCTTTTGGGCAAGAAGCAGGGCGACAACCCGCACTTCTGGTACGACCCGTCATACGTGACCCGGATCGCCGACGAAATCACGTCGGACTACAAGTCGATCGACCCCGCGGACGCGACCTACTTCGACCAGCAGCGTTTTCAGGTGAAGGCGCAATTCCAGCCCTACATGGACGAGATCGCGAACATCAAGCAGAACTACCCCCACGTTCCGATCGGAGCCACGGAGAGCATCTTCCAGTACATGGCCGCCGCGCTTGGATTGGACCTGATCACGCCGGTCGAGTTCATGGACGCCGTCGCCGAGGGCAACGACCCGCCGGCCGGCGCAGTGGCGAAGTTCCAGAGCCAGATTTCCGGCAATCAGATCAAGGCGCTCGTCTACAACGTGCAGACCTCGACCGCGGTGACGACGAACATCAAATCGCTGGCCACCTCGCATCGCATCCCGAGCGTCGGCGTGTCCGAGACGCTTCAGCCCGAGAACCTCTCGTTCCAGGACTGGCAGCTCAAGCAGCTGCAGGACCTCGAGGCTGGATTCAAGTCGTCCGGCTGAGCAACCTCGCGATCTCCGCGCACGACCTGGCCGCGACCTATGGCACGCGGACGGTGTGGTCGCGCGCCACTTTCGACATCGAGGCGGGCTCTTTCACGGCGATCCTGGGCCCGAACGGATCTGGGAAGACGACCTTGATCCGCACGATCCTCGGCCGGCTCGCGCCCTCCGCCGGCAAGCTCGAGGTTTTCGGACGGACCCCCCGACGAGGTGATCCGACGATCGGCTACGTCCCGCAGCGGCCGGTCTTCGACCCCGAGCTTTCGATCCGCGGCCGGGACTTCGTCGAGCTTGGCTTCGACGGCCACCGCTGGGGCGTCCGTCTCGTGGGACGCGCTCGGGCGGCCGCTGCGGCGGAGGCTTCGCTGGAAGCCGTCGGCGCCGTCGATTACTCGGACCAGCCGCTGGGCCGGCTCTCGGGAGGCGAGCAGCAGCGCATGCTCCTGGCCCAGGCACTCGTCGGCAGCCCGCGTCTGTTGTTGATGGACGAGCCGCTCTCCTACCTCGACGTCCGCAACCAGCGCGCGATGGTGCAATTGATCCGCGACGTGGCACGCCGTCGCGAGCTGACCGTGCTGCTGATCGCGCACGACGTCAACCCGCTGCTGCCGCACATCGACCATGTCCTGTACATGGCGGCGGGCAAGGTCTCGATGGGCACGCCGGCCGAGATCATCACCACGGAGCGGCTGTCCGAGATCTACTCCTCTCCGGTGGAGGTGGTCAGGGACAGCCGCGGCCGGGTGTTCGTGGTCGGCCTCGAGGCGGAGGCAAGCCACCCGCATGGTTGACGCCGCTCTCCACCTGACCAGCGCCAACCCGACACCGAGCTGGAACCCGTTCGACGACCTGGCGATGCTCTTCCACTACGACTTCATGATCCACGCGTTCCAGGCGGGGACCATCGTCGCCATCGTCGCCGGATCGATCGGCTACTTCGTGGTGCTTCGTGGGTCGGCGTTCGCGGCTCATGCGCTCTCCCACATCGGGTTTGCCGGCGCGGCCGGCGCCATCGTGGCCGGCCTGAGCCCGGTGGTTGGCTTGCTGGCGTTCACGCTCGGGAGCGGCGCGGCGATCGGTGCGCTGGGCAACCGGCTGCGGGGGCGCGACGTCACCATCGGCATCGTCCTGGCATGGACTCTCGGCCTGGGCGTGCTGTTCATCTCGCTGTACCGCGGTTACGCCACCGAGGCTTACGCGCTCCTGTTTGGCGAGATTCTCGGCATCAGCGAGCGGGATGTGCTGGTCACCCTGATCGCGGGCGTCATCACGCTGGTGGCTCTCGTCGTCGTTTACCGTCCGCTCCTCTTTTCCTCCGTGGACGAGGAGCTCGCGAGCGCGAAAGGTGTCCCCATCACACTGCTGTCGGTCGCGTTCATGGCGATCCTCGCTGTCGCGGTGACCGAGGCCGTGCAGGTCGTCGGGGTACTTCTGATCTTCGCCCTCATCGTCACCCCCGCCGCGATCGCGATCCGCTTCACGAGCCATCCTCCGTACGCGATCGGGATCGGCGTGGGCCTGGCGCTCCTGTTCACCTGGCTGGGATTGAGCGTCGCTTATTTCTCGCCGCACCCGGTCAGCTTCTTCATCACGTCGCTGGCCTTCGCCACCTACCTGGGAGTTCGCCTTTCGGAACCGGTCCGGCGCGCTCTCAGTTAAGGTTTTTCGGGGATGTGGCGGCGGGTCGGAGTCGTTTTGCTGCTGATCGTCGTCGCGGCGTCGGCTTTCAACTACCTGCGCCCGATCCCCGCCGTCGCTGCCACGCATCTTCTCCATCCGACCGAGGTCGTCCCGGGCACAGCGCCGTCGCTGCCCTGGCCGTCTAGAGGATCTGGGGCGATCGCGGTTTCGGGTCTGGGGTTCGTGGGGACCTCCGGCAACGAGCAGGCCATCCCCGCCGCGAGCGTGACGAAGGTGATGACCGCGCTGGTCGTGCTCGAGGACAGCAAGCTGAAGAAGGGCGAGACGGGCGCGAACATCACGATCACGGACGCCGACATCCGCTCATATGAGGCAGACCTCGCCGACATGCAGTCCGTTGTGAAGGTGCAGGCGGGAGAGCAGCTGACCCTGTTCCAGGTCCTCGAGGGAATGCTGATTCCGTCCGGGAACAACCTTGCCGAGACGGCCGCACGCTGGGACGCCGGTTCGATCGACGCCTTCGTGGCCAAGATGAACAAGCGCGCCGCCGAGCTGCATCTCTCACATACGAAGTTCGCCGACACGAGCGGCGCGTCGGCCTCGAGCGTGAGCACGCCCACCGATCTCACGACCCTGGGCATGGTGGCGATGCTCAACGAGGTCTTCGCGCAGATCGTCGCCCTGGGCCAGGCCAACCTGCCGGTGGCCGGCACCGTCTACAACGTCAACGGACTCCTTGGCCAGGGCGGGATCATCGGCATCAAGACCGGCTCCGGCCTCAACACGGGCGCGAACTTCTTGTTCGCGGCGAACGTCACGGTGGACAGTCGCACGATCGTCGTGTACGGCTGCGTCATGGGGCAGCCGACGCTCCAGATCGCGTTCGCGACCGCTCAAGCGCTGATTGCGGCCGCCTCGCCCGCGCTGCACGTTCGCCGCGTCATCGCCCGGAATCAGTCGGTCGCGAACTACACGACGCCCTGGGGCGAACAGTCGGACCTGGTTTCGACCGTCGACGTCGACCTTGCCGAGTGGCCGGGCATGATCCTGCGCCAGCACCTCGACGCCAAGGCGATCGTCATCGAGAAGCCGGTGGCACCAAGCACGGTAGAGGGAACCGAGCACGTTGTGCTCGGGGACTACAGCTTCGACGTACCTCTCGTCACGGCTGACCAGCTGTATCCTCCCGGCCGCCTGTGGAGGCTCACCCGGGTCAGCTTCTGAGCTCGGCGCCCTCCTTGTAGGAGGGCATCCATCAGGCGCCGACCTCCACGTCGTCGACGCCTCACTCAGCGCAATCAGCGCATTCGCGGTCAATGGCTCGTCGCGATCTAGCTCGACTCCAGGTGCGGCGGCTTTCCAGCCGCCGCACCATGCGCGATACTCATCGACTGATGGGGTTCATCTCGCGCGGCTTCAAGGGACGGCGGCGCGACACCGCATCGAGCTCGCGCCTCCCGCCCGGCCAGTATCTCGTCAACGATTTCCCCGTCCTCTCCGCCGGACCGACGCCACGCCCGAACCTCGACCAGTGGTCGTTCTCGATCGAAGGCGAGATCGACGAACCCAAACGCTGGACGTGGAAGGAGCTCCTCGCCCTTCCGTCGGACACCGTGACCAAGGACATCCACTGCGTCACGAAGTGGTCGAAGTTCGACACCACATGGAAAGGGGTCTCGCTCGACACGTTGATGGAAGGCGTGGAGACCGCGGCCGAGTACATCACAGCCTTCTGCGACGGCGGCTACACGACCAACCTGCCGCTCGAGGACGTCATGGACGGCAAGGCGTGGGTCGCCTACGAGTTCGACGGCCAGCCGCTGCACCCGGAGCACGGCGGTCCGGCGCGACTGCTCGTCCCTCACCTCTATTTCTGGAAGAGCGCGAAGTGGGTGCGCGGGATCAAGCTCGAGAAAGAGCAGCAGCCGGGATTCTGGGAGTCCAACGGCTACCACCTTTATGGAGACCCTTGGCGCGAGCAGCGCTACTGGGGCGATTAAGATCCCCGC
>VBFV01000047.1 GCA_005881335.1 Chloroflexota bacterium | reverse complement strand
CGTGGCGGCCTCGCCGTCCTGTTTGGACTGCCGGAGTCGAAGGTGGAGGCGATCGCGCCGGATGTGGGTGGCGGCTTCGGGCCGAAGGTCATGCTGTTCTATCCCGACGAGCTCCTGGTCCCGTACGCCGCGATGCAGCTCGGCCGGTCCGTGAAGTGGACCGAGGACCGCCAGGAGCATTTCACGGCGGTCAACCAGGAGCGCGGCCAGGTGCACGAGGTCGAGGTCGGTTTCGACGACGAGGGTCGCGTCCTGGCGCTCAGCGACGACTTCATCCACGACGGCGGCGCCTACACGCCATACGGGCTCATCCTGCCGATCATCACCGCCGGCCAGATTCCGGGCCCGTACCGCATCGCCAACTATCGGGTGAGGTTTCGCGATGTGTACACGAACGCCACCCCCACTTCGCCCTACCGCGGCGCCGGGCGCCCGCACGCGTGCTTCGTCATGGAGCGCACGCTTGACGCGATTGCGTCAGAGCTCGGCCTCGACCGCATCGAGGTTCGGCGCCGCAACCTGATCCAGCCGGACCAGTTTCCCTACGACGTCGGCGTCGCGTGGCAGGACGGCAACACGGTCGTCTACGACAGCGGCGACTACCCCGAGCTTCTCGACAGGGCGCTGAAGATGCTCGGGCCGAAGCCGCCGGGCGACCACGTCGGGATGGGCCTTGCGATCTACGTCGAGGGCACCGGAGTCGGACCCTACGAGGGCGCGCACGTGCAGGTGCTGGTGTCAGGCAAGGTCGTGGCCGCGACCGGCATCCCGAGCCAGGGCCAGGCGCACGCGACCGTGTGGGCGCAGGTCGTCGCGGACGAGCTCGGCGTGGATGTGAAGGACGTGGAGGTCACGAGCGGCGACACGCGCCGCTTTCCGTGGGGAGTAGGCACCTTCGCATCGCGCGGCGCTGTCACCGCGGGCAACGCGATGCACGTCGCCGCGCGCATGGTGGCCGACAAGGCGAAGCAGATCGCGGCCGACCACCTCGAGGCGGACCCGGCCGACCTCGAGCTGGCCGGAGGCAGCGTGCGGGTCAAGGGCTCACCCGACCGCGGGGTTCCGCTGGCGGCCGTCGCGGTGCTGTCGAACCCGGTCCGCTACGCATTCGGCGGCGGCACCGAAGCCGCGACCCAGTTCGCCCCCAAATCGCGCCCGGGCCCGCCGCTGCAGGACGGCGAGCAGCCGGGCCTGGAAGCCACCGGCTACTACAGCCCTCCTGGCTCCACGTGGGCGTCGGGCTGCCACGCGGCGTATGTACGGGTCGACCCGCAAACGTTCCGGCTCGAGATCCTCAAGTACGTCGTCGTGCACGACTGCGGACGGGTCATCAACCCGCTGGTGCTGCAGGGCCAGATCGAGGGCGGCGTCGCGCAAGGTATCGGTGGCGCGTTCTACGAACGGCTCGCCTACGACGAGGACGGCCAGCTCCGGAACGCGTCCTTCATGGAGTTCCTCATCCCGTACGCGACCGAGATCCCGCCGATCGAGATCGACCATATCGAAACGCCGTCGCCGCTGAACCCGCTCGGGGTGAAGGGGGCGGGGGAGGCGGGCGTGATCCCGGTCGGGGCGGTGATCGGTTCGGCGATCGAAGACGCGCTCGGCGTGCCGATCACTGAGATGCCGCTCTCGCCGCTGAAGCTCTACGAGCTCTCTAAGACTCAGCTCTGACCACGGCGGCGACGATGTTCCCGCCTGGGGGGCCCTGGTGGGAGTTGCGTTCGCCTCCGCTCACGTAGTTCGTCGTCCGGCCGGTCACTGACGCAACGAGCATTCCCCCCAGCGCCTTGCCGATCTCGTACGCGTGCACGTCGTCGAGCAGCGTGATCCGGTGCCCGCGCACCTGGTCGCTGCCGGGGATGACCGATTTCGCGAACACGTGGACAAGCCGGTCAAGATCCTTCTCGTCGGGCAGCCCGTCTTTGAACTGCAAACCCGCTGCCCGCAGCGCGTTGCGCACGCCATCGGCGTCGATGAAGTCGCGCGTGACCGAGTGGCCGATGCGCAAAGGACTTTGTGAGGTGGTCGAGTTTCCGAACACGACGATCTCGCCGTGGCGCTTCTCGCCGCCAGAGGACGTCATCGCGACCTCGGAGTAGAGGTCCCAGTTGCGCCGCACCACGTCGTCGGCCAGCCTGGATTCCGGAACCTCACCCAGCGCCATTGCCACACCCAGCGCCGCGGCGTCGTTGGCGTACACGCCTGCGCCTTCTGGGCCGAACGTGAGGTCGTGCGAGACAACGGTCTTGCCCCGCGACTCCGCGTCCTTGATGCTCGCAGTCGTCAACCCGGGCACTTTGACCATCACCAGGTGCACGTCCTCAGGGTCGGTCAGGCTCGCGTCCTTCATCGCCTCTTGCGTGGCCGTGGCCACCTTGCGGATCATGCCCATCCGGCCGACCTCTTCGGGCGAAATGGCATCCGAGCCGGCCCGGCCCACCACCAGCCGCTTCTCATCGCCCTGGCGACGGTCGGCAACCTCGACCCACTCGCGCGTGATCGCGGCGATGTGCGGCGTGATCACGCCGGGACATCCGCCCGAGAGGACGAAGATCACATGCTTGGCGACCTCGTCCCTCGAGACGCCAAGAAACTTTGCGGTCCACTCCCGAAGGGCCGCGTCAGCCCAGATGCGGCCCCAATCGTCGTGCGCACCCGTGCCTTCGGTTTTGCCCACCAGCGCGACGAGTGTGTCCGGCTTGATCTTTCCTGCATCCGCGAGCTTCTGCAGCCCGGACGTGTCCGCGGGGGTGGCGGACGGGCACACGAACATCTCGACACGCTGAGCCTTCATCCGGTCACCTCCATTTCAGGCGGTCGTAGGAAACCGAATCCTGGCATCTGCTCCAGCTGTTCGGCGAAGTCCAGCAGGTCGTACTCCTGGCCGAACTGCCCCACCAGCTGCACACCGATAGGCAGTCCCTCGTGCAGGCCGGCGGGGATGGAGATCGCGGGCGAGCGTGCGAAGGTGACCGGCAGCACAAACTGCACGTGGCGCGCCCACTCCTCACCGAGAAACGGCGGCACCTTTTCGATTTGCATTGGTGGTAGACCGAGAGTAGGCGTGAGCAGGAAGTCGTAGCGAGTCTGCAGCGGGACAGCCACGGCACGATTCGCCGCGTGGGTCGCCAGCTCGAAAGCGTGGAAATAGTCCATCGCGGTGAGGCTGCGTCCTTCCTCGGCGAGCTTGCGAATGCCCGGCCCGAAGGTGGAGAGGTCGGCGGGAAAGCTGGCCATGCTGGCGCGGCGGACCACTGCGTAGCCCTCGGTGACCGGCTCCGGGTCCCACTTGATTTCTTGAATTTCATGTCCGGCATTTTCCAGGGCCTTCGCCGCCCGACGGCATGCGTCCTGGCACGCCGGGTCCGCGCCCGCGAAGGCGGTGCCGATCAGCAGTCGGCGCTTCGACGAAACACCACTCGGCCGCGTGGCCGTCATGAGGGAGAACAGAAGCCGCGCGTCGGCGACGGTGCGCGTCATCGGTCCGCGCGACTGCAGCACGGTCGCGTCGACCTCCTCCGACGGGATCCGATCGGGCGTCGGTCGGAGGCCCACCACCCCGCAGCACGACGCGGGGATCCGGATCGACCCACCGGTGTCACCGCCCAGCGCGACCGAGGCCATCCCTGCCGCGACCGCCGCGCCGCTGCCGCCGCTCGAGCCGCCCGGCGTGATGCCCTCCCGCCATGGATTCTGGGTCGGAGGAAACATCGTGTTCGTCGTCCCGATCGAGGCAGCGAGCTCGGGCAGGTTCGTCTTGCCCAGGATCGCCATCCCAGAGGATCGGGCGCGCGCGACCGGCACGGCGTCCACTTCTGCGATTCGATCGCGCCACGACGGAGTGCCATACGTGTAAGGCATGCCCGCCACGGGCTGGCTGTCCTTGACGGCCAGCGTCACGCCTGACGTCGTCCGCGCATTCCGGTCGACGTGGATGTACGCGTGGATGCGCGAATCGAAACGGTCGATCGCGTCGAGATGCGCGTCGACCACCTCTTGAGGCTTGAGGTCTCCCGCGCGCACCCGCTGCATGGCGTCTGTGGCCGAGAGCCATCGCGCGGATGCTTCGATCACAGCTCGTCAACCACCGACTGAATGATCTTCTCGAACAGGCCGGAGGCGGTGGTGACCCCGAAGCCGACCACGCCCCGGAGGTCGAAGGTTTCATCTGCCGAGTCGGAGATCACCCGTAGCGCAGACCATGGCAAGCCGTTCAGATGCGCAACCTGTCCCACCGCGGCGGTCTCCATGTCGATGCATGCGGCATCAGGAAAATCGCGCAGGAGTGCTTCGCGTACGGAGCGCGAGGTGACGAGCTGATCGCCGGTGACAACCAAGCCCGACCGCGCGTCCTTGGACTCGAATCCCGCGGCACGCAGCAGCTTCTCCGCCACGGCCCGATCGGCGGCGATGATCGAAAGTCCAAGTCCAGGGATGACGCCCTTCTTGTCGGTCAGCGGCCTGGCGTCCACATCGTGCTGGGCGGCGCCCGACGCGACGATGACCTGGCCTGCGCGGACTCCGTCTTCGACGCCGCCGGCGAGCCCGATTGCGATCACGCACCGCGGCTTGAGCACGTCGCACGCGTACTGGGCCGCCATCGCCGCGGCGACCTTGCCCACACCCGCAACCATGACCACCAGGCCACCGCTTTCCCAGACCGAGAGGCGTGGGCCGACGCTCTCCGCCCGCGGCATCCTGTTCACGAGCACGTGGGCTTCCTGCTCGAGCGCGGCAATCACCGCGACCGGACGGGAGTTGGGCCGCGACATCGCACGGAGATGGTAGACAACGCGCCCAACGGGCGCGGCGCGACCTGCTCTCGAGCAGTCACGCTAAGGGGGTGGGGGAGCGGCACGATGCCGTGGTCGTCGGCTCCGGGCCCAACGGTCTGGCGGCCGCCATCACCCTGGCCGAGGCGGGCAGATCGGTCCTCGTGCTGGAGGGGGCGGCGAGGCCGGGCGGGGGTCTGAGGACCGACGAGCTGCTGGAGCCGGGATTCCGCCACGACGTCTGCTCGACGATCATGGCCCTGCCGCCGCTGGTGTCGTTTTTCGGTCCGCTGGGCCTGGACCTGGTCACTCCTCCTGCGCCACTGGCGCACCCCTTCGATGACGGCACCGCCGTCATCGTCGAGCGTGCGGTGGCCGAGACCGCGGCGCGCCTGGGTCGTGACGAGGCCGCCTACCGGGCCTTGCTGGAGCCGCT
>VBFV01000046.1 GCA_005881335.1 Chloroflexota bacterium | reverse complement strand
CGCGATCAGCTTCACGCGGTTGATGACCGGGTCCTGCTGGATCATGTCGAAGAAGGTGGACAGGCGATCGACCTCGTGGAACTCGCGCGCGAGCGTGGCGGCGAGGTCGAACCGGAAACCGTCCACGTGCATCTCGGTGACCCAGTACCGCAGCGAATCCATGATCAGCTGCAGCGTGTGGGGATGCTGCACGTTGAGGCTGTTGCCGGTACCCGTCGTGTCGTAGTAGTACTCGGGAGTCTTGCCGACGAGCCGGTAGTAGGCGCGGTTGTCGATGCCTTTGAAGCAGAGCGTGGGCCCGAGGTGGTTGCCCTCCGCGGTGTGGTTGTAAACGACGTCGAGGATCACCTCGATGCCCGCCTCATGCAGCGTGCGCACCATGTATTTGAACTCATTGACCTGCTCGCCGCGGTTGCCGCTGGCGGCGTACTCGTTGTGCGGCGCGAAGAAGCCGATCGTGTTGTAGCCCCAGTAATTGCGCAAGCCCTGCTCGACCAGCCGATGGTCGTGGACGAACTGGTGCACCGGCATGAGCTCCACCGCGGTCACACCGAGGGACGTGAGGTGCTGGACGATCGCGGGATGGGCGAGACCGGCGTATGTGCCACGGAGCTCCTCGGGCACCTCCGGGTGACACTTCGTCATCCCTTTCACGTGCGCTTCGTAGATGACCGATTCGTGCAGCGGCGTGTCGGGCCGGCGGTCGCCTCCCCAGTCGAAATGGGGATGCTGGACGATCGAGCGGAAAACGAAGGGCGCGCTGTCCGCTTCGTTGATCGAATCCTCATCGCCCAGGTTGTATGAGTAGCAAGCGGCGTCCCAGGTGACCTGGCCTTCGATCGCGAGCGCGTACGGATCGAGCAGGAGCTTGCCCGGGTTGCAGCGAACGCCGTGCTCGGGAGCATACGGACCGTGCACCCGGTAGCCGTAGCGTTGGCCAGGACCGACGCTCGGTAGGTACGCGTGCCACGAGAAGGCGTCCACCTCCTCGAGCGGCAACCTGGTCTCCGCACCCTGCTCGTCGAAAAGGCAGAGCTCGACCTGCTCGGCGACCTCGCTGAACAAGGCGAAGTTGGTGCCGTTGCCGTCGAACGTGGCGCCCAGCGGATACGCCCGCCCGGGCCAAACCTCCCGCGAGCCCTCAGACAATCGTGGCTAAGAGTTTGGCAGCACCGCCGCTGGCACCCGGATGCCGGAGTCGAGCACGTAGTTGGCGACCGTGCTGGAACCCGCCGCGACCTCGATCTTGAGAGGACCGCTGATCACGCGCATGTAGGTCTTCAGCTTCACGGCATAGCTCCCCGGCTTGAGGGCGATCGAGTAGGTGCCGTTGGCGTCGGTGACGGCCTTCTCGGTGGTGTTCGCCCCGTTTGAGTAGTCGAGCTCCAGGTTCGGCACCGGCCGGCCGGCGCACTGGCTGTCGGCCGCCTCGACCGGCGCGCACGGGACCGTCAGGACGCGGCCGCTGACCGTGCCGGCGGCGGGCGCCGGTGACTCGCCCGGAAATTGATACGCGCCGCACCCGACCGTGAGCAGGATCGCCACGCCCACCAACGCGTTTCTCATCGCCGGACGCAACGTGTGCCGTCCCATCGAGGTCACGAGTTCCCGTTATGAAGCCCCAAGGTAGTGTTGGAAGGCTCCCGGGTGGCCAAGCGGTAAGGCAGAGGACTTTGGATCCTCGACCGAAGGTTCGAATCCTTCCCCGGGAACCAGAAACGTCATTGACGTCAGCGTCTTAACACCCTGGGTTGGAACGGCCCTCCCCGATTCCTAGGCTCGGGTCATGCCCTTTCGCCTGCGATTCATCCCCGGCTGGAAGCGGTTCCTGCTGGTGCTCGCGCCCATCGCTCTCGCGATCGCGCTTCTGGTCGGTACGTACACATTCCGCTGGGCTGGAGGCGGTGCGGCCGCTCCATCCCCGCCGGCCAACAACCCCGCCCTCGAGGTCCCGTCCCAGCCCGGGCTGCTCGTCCACGTCGTGGGGGCGGTCGAGAATCCAGGGCTGTATCGGCTGCCGCGCGGCGACCGCGTCTTCGACGCCATTGCCGCCGCGGGCGGCTACAGCCCCGACGCCGACATGTCGCGGCTGCCCAACCTGGCCGGGCGCTTGAGGGACGGCGAGCAGGTCAAGGTGGCGTTTGCGAAGGCGGCGTCGGGCACTGTCGTCGTCCGGACGAACCTCAACCAGGCGACGCTGGAAGAGCTCGAGGCAGTGCCCGGCTTCTCGGTGGCAATCGCCCAGGACTGCATCGACTACCGCATCAACTTCGGTGGCTTCCAGAACACGCGCGAGCTGGTCGACATCCTCGGCATGAGCGAGACGGATTACCTCGTCGCGCGCCGGTACCTGACCCTATGACGCGCTACCCCGCGCTCGTGATCGCGCTCTGCTGGTCTGCGGCACTCGCCGCTGCCGTCGTTTTGATTCCAGGGCAACCTGCGCTCGGTGCCATAGCGATCGCAGCCACCGTGCCGTTGCTTGTGCTCTCGCTCCTGGTCAGGCCGGCGCTGATTGTATTCGCGCTGGTCGCCACCTTGTTCGCCGTCGGCCGAGCCGAGCTGCCCGCGGTCGATCCACAGATTCCCCTTCGCGCCGCCGCGCTCGCCGGCGGCACCGTCGCCATGACGGGTCGAGTCGCCGACGACAGCC
>VBFV01000045.1 GCA_005881335.1 Chloroflexota bacterium | reverse complement strand
CTGATCCACCTGCTCGTGCTCAGCGGGCTCAAGGTCGCCGTGTTCGCGCGCATCGTCCAGGGCGCGCTCACGCCGGTGTTGGGACGCCAGGCGGCCTGGCCGGCGCTTGGCCTGATCGCGCTCTACGCGATGGTCGGCGGCGCGACCCCGGCGGCCGTGCGCGCATCGGCGATGGGTGGCCTTGCGATCGCGGCCTCCCACCTCGGCCGCCCCTCTCACGTGTGGACCTCGCTGGCGCTGACAGCTGCCGCGATGCTCGGCTGGCGGCCGGAGCTGGCGTGGGACGTCGGCTTTCAGCTGTCGTTTGCCGGCACCGCGGCGATCATCCTGTTGACACCTGCGATCGCCAGTCGTGTCGCCTTTCTGCCCCTCGTGCTGCGCGAGCCGTTTGCCGTCACGTGCGCGGCGCAGGTCGGAACGCTGCCGATGATGGCCACGGACTTTCACGTCGTTTCGCCTGTGGCGCCGGTCGCGAATGCGCTGACGCTTCCCGTGCTTCCCGTCCTGGTCGCATGCGGTCTGCTCCTGGGAGCGCTGTCGCCGCTTCCGGACGTGGCTCGTGCAGTCGCGATTCCCATCAGCGGGCTCGTCGCCTACATCGAGCAGGTCGGCTACATGCTGGCGCGCATCCCGGTCGCGGCCATCACGGTTCCCAGGTTTCCGACCTGGCTCGGGGTGGCCTACTACTCGGCGCTCGGGCCCGCCATCGCGGGAGCGAACTCGACGGGACATCGACGCAAGCTCGGATTTGTCACCGCGGCCGTCGCGCCCGCGGCCATTTCCCTGGCGGCTCTTCTCATGTGGGCCCACGCCCCACAGGAGGCGGTGGTCCTGAACGTCGGCGACGGGCAGGCCGTGCTGCTCCGCGGTCCGGGCGGTGCCATCCTCATCGACGGCGGACCCAGCCCGGCGAGGCTCCAAGACGAGCTCGGCACGCAGCTGCCGCCTTGGCAGCGGAAGCTCGACGCGATCGTCATCACAGCGCCAGGTCTCGGTCACATCGGCGGATTTGCGGGCTTCGACCGGCCGGCCACGACCGTGCTCCTGCCGAATGTCGCGCTGACAGGCTCGGCGTGGCGCACCGCCGCGTTCGAGCAGGCCGCGCGCGGCGCGTCGATCCGGCGGCTGGTCGCGCCGATGACCGCACGCATCGCGGGGTTCGAGCTGCAGGCGCTGGCGCCGGAGCCGGGCGCACCCGGCGATCAGGTCGGCGCCGCTTACCTCGGGCTTCGAGCGGTGTCGGGGAGCGGTCTCAGCTTCTGCGATTTCAGCGACCTCGACCTCGACGCGCAGATCGTCGCGGCGACTCGCCTGCGCGGAGCTTGCACCTACCTGTTTCTGCCGAGCGGCGGTCGCAGTCGTTTGTCGCCTGACCTGGAGCGGCGCGCGATCACACGCAGCACGCAGCTCATCGCATCCAGGTCATCGGGACGCCTGGCGGCGGGATTCCCACCCAGCGTCCTGCGCACCGACCAGGAGGGCACGATCACCTTGCCGTTGTAAGTACGATCCCAGCATGCCGCGAGCCACCAGCCGCGCCGGCGCGACCGCGCTCCTGCTCCACGGCGACGAGCGCTTCCTCGTCGATGAGAAGGCGCGCGCCACGCTCGACGAGTGGGGCAAGGAGCTGGTCTCGGACTTCGGTCTCGACACACTCGAAGGCGCGGGGCTCGCTGCCGCGCGGCTGCAGGACGCCGTGCTGCAGGCGCCCTTCCTCGATCCCTATCGCGTGGTCTTCGTGCGCATGGTCCCGGCCAATCGGGCCGAGAGCCTCGCGGCGGCCATGGCGGAGATCCCACCCACGACGCGGCTGCTGCTCACCGTCGCGGGTCGCATCAGCGCGGCCAGCAAGCTCGCCAAGGCGATCAGCACCGCGGGGGGCCAGGTCGAAGAGATGCAGCACCTCAAGGGCCGCGCGCTCGGCGAGTGGGCGTCGAAACGCGCCGTCGAACGGCATGGACTGACGCCGGCGATGGCGGCGCAAGTCGTGCGGGTGTCGCCGCCCGACCTCAGCATCATCGACTCCGAGCTCACCAAGCTCGCCGCATACAAGGCGTCGGGGGCGAAGCTCGCGCCAGAGGTGGTGGCCGAGCTGCTGGCCGGCGGGCGTGAGGACGAGATTTTCAAGCTCACCGACAACCTGCTCCCGCACCCGACCGCCCAGGCGCTCGACATCGCCCGCAACCTCACCCGGGGCGGGATGCAGCCGACGTCGGTCGCCTATCGCATGGCGCGCCACATCGCCCTCGTGCTCGCAGTCAAGGCGAGACAGGAGCGCGGCGAATCGCTGCAGCAGGTCCAGGAAGACATGAGCGAGCATCGCTTCGTGGTCCAGAAGGCATTCGACGCCGCGCAGCAGGCGAACCCCGACCGGCTGGAGCAGGCGCTGAAGCAGATCCGCGACTACGAGTGGGAGGTGAAATCGGGACAGGTCGACGCCGAGCTCGGCCTGGACGTGCTGCTGACGCGGCTCTAGGAGGCTATTTCTTCTTCGGAGCCGGAGCCGCTGCGGCCTTCTTGCCCT
>VBFV01000044.1 GCA_005881335.1 Chloroflexota bacterium | reverse complement strand
GCTACGACATCAGGGGGCATGCGCTGAGCCCTCTCCGCTGTCCTCGAAATCGAAGAGGTGTAGCCGGACCTCCTCACATCCTTCGCAGATTGTTCACATCCCGCTCACAGCCGTCCTGGAGGATGAACCCATCGACCTGTTCATCTAACAGGAGGTGGAGACGAATGCGACTGAGCCGAGTCCTTCAGAGAATGGTTCAAGCCTGGTGCCGGCGGTAGGCCAGACACAGCGGCGCTCGAGCGGGAGCGGCGGCGCGGGTTTGTCGTCGTCCGGCTCCGCCTCGACGGTGGGGCTAAGCCAACTCAAATCGTGGCCGCATGAGCACCGTCGGACTTGCGCCGTGCCTGCTCTAAGCTGGGACGTATGAGTCGGGTCTTCAGGAATTCAGACGAAACCAGGGCGCTCGAAGAGAAAGTCAACTCGGAGACGATCGAGGCGATCCTCGAGCGGGACCGCGAGCAGGCCTCCCACGCCGCGGAGGTTCGTGCCCACGGCGGATACGGTCAGTGCGAGAACTGCGGCGAGCCCATCGCTGCCGAGCGGCTGGAGGCGCTACCTACCGCGACTCGTTGCGTGCGCTGTCAGGCGGAGTGGGAGCAGGCCAACCGCTTCTGATCCAACCCGTCTCAGGACTCAAAGCTCTCCGCGAACGTCGGTACCTTATGCTCGCGCAGCTTGTTGACGATGAGGCGCGCGTTGAGATTTCGAAACCAGTGGGCAACCCGCCCAGAGTCGTCTCGGCAAAATTGGCACGCGCGCGCAACTATTTCTGCTATGATGCTGTCACCGACGCTCCCCGGCTCCTTCAAGCCCTTCGGCGAGGGGCATACAGGAACGCCTGGCACGTTATGCCGGCATGCGAACCCGAAGGGAAGGAGTCCGACCAATGTCCGAGCAAAACAAGGCCCTTGCGCGTCGCGGTCTGGAGGAAGTCTGGAATCAGGGCAAGCTCACGACTATCGATGAGCTGACGGCTTCCAACGCTACCTTCTACGACTCCAATGTGCCGGGTGGCAAGTTCACTGGGCCAGACGGTTTGAAGCAGTTCGTTCAGATCTACCGAGGCGCGTTTCCCGACGTACGCATCACGATCAACGACCAGATCGCGGAGGGCGACAAGGTCGTGACCCGCTGGACCGCAACTGGCACCCACAAGGGCCAGTTGATGGGCATCGCGGCAACGAACAAGCACGCGACCGTGACCGGAGTCGACATCGACCGTTATCAGGACGGCAAGGTGGTCGAGGCCTGGGCAAGCTACGACATGTTTGGCATGCTTCAGCAGCTGGGCGTAGTCCCCGCGCTGGCTGCCGGCACCAAAGCCTGATCCGAAACTGACGTAGCCAGGCTACGGAACAAAGCCGATAAGCAGAAGGCCCACGTCGGTGTAGCGTTCGTAGTGGCCCCAAGGGAAACGTTCAACGGACTCGAAGTTGGTCGTCAGACCGGCTTTGATTTCGAAGAGGCGATTCGTTGGGGTCACTTCTTTTTAGGCCATCGACAACAGCGCCGCCGCATTTACGTGCTTCATCCATTCGGCCGTAGGAAGCGTATGGTGCCGTTAGCGGACCGCTCCCCAGCCCGTCACATACTTTGAGCTGAAAAGGCGGAAGCGCCGAGCGGCCCGCTTATCTCCCGCAGCACTCTCAATTCATCCGCGTTTCGAGCGCGACCGCACGCGCCTGCGGCCTCGTGGCGGCGCTACGGGCATCCGCCTGCGCTGCCTGAGCAGTCGATCGGTTCCCGCGCGATTTCTCTCGCCGGCGATGTCGGCGAGCGATGCCTTGTCGGCACCCTCGACCGTCTTGCGCGGCCGTCCAGGAGGTCGGCGCAACAGCTTGAACGCTTCCAGGTCGTCCGGATAGATCACCCACACGAAACCCAACTTGGTTCCGTAAAGGCGTTGTCTCAGAAGCAATCGGCGAACGTAAGCCTCCGATGCGTCGAGTTCGGCGGCCACCTCGGCTACAGACAGAAGGCGCGGGCGTTTCATGCGGGGTGACGAATATTAGCACGCGCTCGCAACCATTTCTGGCATAGTGAAGATTGTTCCTGGACTAAGGCGAGGGTGTGGTAATCCCCGCGGTTGCCAGCCACCGCCGGCAGGCCGGCGCAGGGGATTCCAGGGGCCAGCCTGGTTTGGTCGCTGACGCTGTTATGGGCGCGGCCCGTACGATGCCTTGGTGCTCGAGCAGGTTGAGGACGTTCGCGACGACCTCAGGATCGCCTTCGTAAGTTCGAATCTGCCCCGGCGGTGCGGAATCGCCACGTTCTCGGCCGACCTGATGGCCGCGATCAAAGCCGCCGATCCACGCGCCAGGTTCCGCGTGGCCGCGATCGACGAGCCCAACGAGGTCCGGCCCTATGGCGGCGAGGTGCGCTGGCGCATCAGGCAGGGGGACGCGAGCAACTACCGCGTGGCGGCTGAAGCGATCAACCGCTCCAACGTCGACATCGTCAATGTCCAGCACGAATTCGGGCTCTACGGGACGTGGAAAGACGACGTCTATGACGATCACCTGCGACCGTTCCTCGAAACCCTGAGGAAGCCGGTCGTCACCACGCTGCACACCGTGCCACCTGACCCGACGCCCTCGATGCGGGAGGCGATCAGCTCGGCCGTTAGGCTCAGCACCGCGACCGTCGTGATGGCCGAGGCGGCAGCTGACATCCTCGCCGGCACGTACGGCATCGCCGAGGTGCCTGTGGTGATACCGCATGGCATGCCCGCGATCCAGCCCCACGGCAGGGTCCGGATGAAGGAGAAGCTGGGCGTGCCAGGCCGAACGATCATCTCCACGTTTGGCCTGGTCGACCCGCGCAAGGGCATCGAGTTCATGATCGAAGCCATGCCGGCGATCGTGGCCGGCCATCCCGCGGCCCTCTACCTGGTCGCGGGTCAGACCCACCCCGAGCTGCGCCGCCACGATGGCGAGACCTACCGCAACCATCTCGTCGCGACGGTCAAGCGCCTCGGCCTCGAGAACAATGTCTCCTTCATCGATGAGTACATGGCGCAACGGGACATCATCGAGCTGCTCCTTGCGAGCGACGTCTATGTCACGCCGTATCTCGACCCCAGGCAGATCACGAGCGGCACCCTCGCCTACGCGCTCGGGGCCGGGAAGGCGATCGTCTCCACCGCCTACCTACATGCCCGGGAAGCCCTCGCCGACGACCGCGGGATCCTCGTCCCGTTCCGAGACTCAGCCGCCCTCGCCGAGGCGGTCAACTCGCTGCTCGAGCACCCGGACCGCAAGCAGGCACTGGAACGTGCCGCCTTCGTATACGCGAGCGACATGTCGTGGCCGCGGACCGGAGAGCACTGGCTGGCCTTGATGCGACTCGTGGCCTTCTCGTCGCGGGCGAGGTCCGGCAGCTCGGCCGCATGACTTTGGCCCCGGTCGAGGTGCTTGCGCATCGCCTCGACAACAACCCGATCCTGACGAGCGCCGACGTGGCGCCATCGCAGGCCGCCCTCGAGGTGGTCTCGGTCTTCAACGCCGCCGCGGCCAAGGTCGGAGACGAAACGATCCTGCTGTTGCGTGTCGCTGAGCGCCCTCGCGCAATGACCGGCCTCCTGGCCGCAACTGCACGCTCGCTAGATCTTGGCGCTCCGCACGAGAGGCTCGAGCCCGTCCCGCCCGGCACTCTGGGTGAAGATGTGATCGGGATCGCTTTTCTCGACCCGGCCACGGAACCCCGCCGTGTGGTCGTCGCCTACATTCGCAAGGATTTACCCGGGCTCGATATCAGCGACCCGAGGTCGATCCAGGTCATCAGGCCTCCCGTCAAGCCGGGCGCCCGGGGGGAGGTTAGGGACTACCTGACGCAGATATCGCATCTGCGCGTGGCTCGCAGCATCGACGGGGCGCACTTCGTGGTCGATCAGCTCCCTTCGGTCGTCCCGGTGAATTCATTCGAGGAATACGGCTGCGAGGACCCTCGAGCCACGTTGATCGACGGCGTCTGGCACATCACGTACGTATCGGTTGGCTCCGTGGGCATCACGACAAGCCGGCTGACCACGACCGATTTCAGGTCCTTCGAGCGCCACGGGCTCATGTTCTTGCCCGACCACAAAGACGTCGTGCTTTTTCCCGGCCGCGTGCAAGACCGCTACGTAGCACTGACCCGTCCCATGCCTTCGTCCTTTAATCGTGTGCTCGGAATCTGGATCGCATTTTCGGATGACCTCGTGGGCTGGGGTGGCCATCGGCCGCTTGCGCTGCCCCGTCCCGGAATGTGGGACGGGGTACGGACGGGCGCGGGCAGTGTTCCGTTTCGCGTCCGTGAAGGTTGGCTCGAGCTCTACCACGGAGTCGACTCCGAAGGCCAGTACGCCATGGGCGCGCTGCTCATGGACGCGGAGGACCCTGCGCGGGTCATCGCCCGTTCGCCCGAACCGATCCTCACGCCTGACCACGACTACGAGCAGTCGGGCTTCTACCGCAACATTGTGTTCTCGTGCGGGCATGTTCCGCTCGAGCACGGTGCGGATCGGATCCGCATGTACTACGGCGCCGCAGACTCCCGCATGGCCGCGGCCGACTTCGATGTGAAGGAGATCGTCGCCTCACTGGCACCTTGCTGAGGCAGCTCGCCGCGCTGACGCGTCCAGTGCAGGCTGCCGGGCCCCGCGCACTGGCTCTCGCGGTCTACGCCGGTGCGATGGGCGAGCACCACGAAGCTCGCGAAAGCGGGGTGGAGGGTGTCGCCTGCGTGGACGACGCCGCGCGCGCCAGCTCCCTGTTGTACAGGCTCTGGACAGCCACCGGCAACGAGGCGCTCAAGGAGTGGGCGGAAGGACTTCTCGACTTCGTCCTCTGGATGTATGCCGGCGACGGCCTCTGGCACAACTTCATCTTCGATTGGCAGGGCGCCCGCAACGTCGACGGTCCAACCTCGGCGGCCGGGATCAACTTCTGGCAAGCGCGTGCAACCCACGCCCTCGCGGAGGCGAACTGCTCACGAGATGTGGTGACACGGGCTCTTGACGTCGCCGGGGCTGCATCGCCTCCCTCAGACGTGCGTGCGGTCCACGCCCTCAGCGTGTTGACGCTCCTCGAGCGAGCGCCCGACCAAAGGCTGACGACGTGGCTTGCTGCATGGTGCGATGAGCTGGCCGCATGTCAGCGCGGCGGAATGCTCATGAACTCGCCAGATGAGCGCGGCCGGCCTCACCTCTGGGGCCACGTGCAGGAAGCGGTGCTGGCCGACGCGTCCGTCGTGCTGGAGAGGGCAGATCTGCTCCAACTGGCGGTCACCAGCGCGGACGAAGTCTTCGCCGACGTGATCGAGTCCGGCTTTGACCTCCCGCACGTCCACAGCTACGAGGTGCAGTCGGCGATATTCGTCATGGACCGGCTGGCCGATGTCACGGGCCAACCGCGCTATGCGGACATGGCCCGGAAGGCGCGGTGCTGGTTTGACGGGCGCAACCCGGCCAGCGCCGCCATGTTTGACCGGGCAACGGGGCGCGTTGCGGACGGGCTCGACGATGGGCGCGTCAGCGATCGTTCAGGTGCTGAGGCGAACATCACGGCTTGCCTTGCGCTGCAGGGCGATCCTGAAGTGCTCTCGCTGGCTCGAAGCTGGACGCGCGCCTCGTAATCACCAGAGGTCTCGCTTCACCGGTGGCCGCCTACTGCAGTTGAGCGATCCGCTCCGCGACCGCCTCCGCGCTCGGCACGTTGGCCTCCCGGCCCTCGTGCAGGAGAGCGCGCATAGCCGCCGAGAGGGCGCTGCGGAGCCCCTCGAGCTCAAGGGAGCCAACGTGCGTTCTGTTGAAGCTGGCGAGGGTGTCGGCGGGTAGGTCGTCGTAACCGCGTGCTTGTTCAGCCGGTAGTTCTCGACGGAGGCAGGCGAGCG
>VBFV01000179.1 GCA_005881335.1 Chloroflexota bacterium | reverse complement strand
GACAGGATGACGCTCGTTGCAAGAGGGATGTAAACGGTGGTGCTGCCGCTGCGAAATGTGAGATCGCCCGGCAGGTGGATGCGCCCGAATAGCATCAGCGCTCCACCTATCACGAGGAGAAGCACACCGAAGACGACCAGCATCCGGCCAACGTCGCCCACTGCTTCCTACAGTAGGCGGGTTTGCTGGGATTCCGGCTGCGGAGGCTCGATCCCGATGTGCCGGTACGCGAGCTCGGTGGCCACCCGGCCCCGCGCGGTCCGGGCCAGAAAGCCGATCTGGATCAGGAACGGCTCGTGCACGTCCTCGATCGTCTCCGGCTCCTCGGAGAGAGAGGTCGCGAGGGTGTCCAGGCCGACCGGTCCGCCCTTGAACTTGACGATCACCGTGTGCAGGAGCTGGCGGTCGAGCGGCTCGAGGCCCATCTCATCCACCTCGAGCATGCCCAGCGCGGTCTGTGTGGTGTCGACGGTCGCCCGGCCATCGCCACGGACCTGCGCGTAGTCGCGCACCCGGCGCAAGAGGCGGTTGGCGATGCGCGGCGTGCCCCGGGCGCGACGCGCGATCTCCGAGACGGCGTCGTCGTGGATCTCGATCTCGAGGATTCGAGCCGAGCGGCTGACGATCTTCTCGAGCTCGGCCTTGGTGTAAAAGTCGAGCCGGTACACGGCCCCGAACCGGTCCCGCAGCGGCCCGCTCAACAGTCCTTGCCGGGTGGTGGCTCCCACGCATGTGAAGTGCGGTAGGGGCAGCGTGGCGGCGCTTGCGCCGACACCCTTCCCCAGGACGGCGTCGAAACGAAAGTCCTCGAGCGCCGGGTACAGCGATTCTTCGACCACGCTGTTGAGGCGGTGGATCTCGTCGATGAAGAACACGTCGCGCGTGGTGAGGTTCAAAAGGATGGAACCCAGGGCGCCCTGGTGGTCGATCGCGGGGCCCGAGCTGACCTTGATCGCCACCCCTAGCTCGTTGGCGATGATGTGAGCCAGTGTGGTCTTGCCAAGACCCGGCGGGCCGCAGAGCAGCACATGCTCCACCGGCTCGTCGCGACGGCGCGCGGCTTCGAGAAGGATGCCCAGGTTCTCGCGGACCTGCTGCTGGCCGACGTACTCGGAGAGGAGCCTCGGCCGCAAAGTGAGGTCGAACTGCTCGTCGTCTGACTTGGCGGCCAGGACCTTTTCTTCGGTCACTTCCTACCCAACGCTCTGAGCGCCGCGGCAAGCGCCTGTTGCGTGTCCGGTGACGCCTTCCAGTCCACGGACTCGATGCCGGTACGCGCTTCCTGGGACGAGAAACCGAGATTGCGCAATGCCGACTCGACGGCTTTCGGAACAGCCCCATCACCCGCCACGGCTGCCGCGCGCGGCACCGCCTCGAGCGCGGCGACCGCGTCCAGTCGCGGCTTGAGCTCGATGATCACCTTCGCGGCCGTGCGGGCCCCGACGCCGCTGGCACGCCTGATGGGAGCAGCATCCTCGCTCATGATGGCGCGCTTCAGGACCTCCAGGCTGGCGGCGCTCAGGATGTTCAGGCCGACCCTTGGCCCCACCCCGTCGACCTGAATCAGCATCTCGAACAGCTCGAGCTCCTCGACGGACGCGAATCCGTAGAGGTTGAGCTGGTCTTCGCGCACATGTGTATGGATGTGCAGCTCGACATCGCCTCCAGGAGGCGGGAGCTGCTGTCGCGTCTGCGTCGCTACCGTCACGAGATAGCCGACGCCACCGACGTCGAGCACCACGAAGTCTGAGCCCGCCCTTCGCACGACTCCGCTGAGGTGCGCGATCACCTTGCTGCCGCCCGTGTGAAGCGCCGGCTTCGCGCGTGACACAGTGCGATCGCGATCGCGTCTCGCGCGTGGTCGTCCATCCGGCCTTCGGGCATCTTGACCTGGGCGGAGAGCATGCGTGAGATCTGTGACTTGTCGGCGTTGCCGTAGCCGGTGAGGATCACCTTCACCTGGCTCGGCTTGTACTCGAAGACAGGCACCCCGCACTCCTCGAGCACGTTGAGGATCGCGCCTCGAGCCTGCGCCACCCCGACGGCGCTCGTGGCGTTGCGGCCCATGAAGAGCTCCTCGATCGAAGCTTCGGCCGGAGGGTTCTCCGCGAGAAGCGCGCGGAGATGATTCGTGATCGTCAACAAACGAGCACCGTCACGACCAGGGATGGTGACGACGGTGCTGCACGCCAGGACGAGATTGGGCTCGGCAAAGAGCGCAAAGCCTGTGCCGGCAAGGCCGGGATCGATGCCGAGGATCAGTCCGTCGCGCTGGCCAGGCATTGGTCCAACATCGTTCTACACCTGTGCTGAGACGCGTTCCAGGACGTCGCTCGGAATATCGAAGTTGGCGTAAACCTGCTGGACGTCGTCGTCCTCCTCCAGTGACTCCATGAGCCTGAGCACCGCGGCGGCTTTGTCCTCGCCGACCGCCACGGTCTGCTTCGGCTGCATCGTGATCTCGGCGTTCTCGACGTTGACGCCGAGCGACTCCACCGCCGACTTGACCTTCTCGAAAGCGTTCGGCGGCGCGGTGATCTCGATCGACTTGCCATCGACCTGCACGTCATCGGCGCCGGCTTCGATGGCCGCAAGACCTACCTCTTCGGGATCGTTCTTGCCCGCGTTGGCGACGATAACGCCCTTCCGCTCGAACATCCACCCCACCGCGTTGCTCTCGGCCAGGTTTCCGCCCAGCTTGGAGAGGCGATGGCGTATGGACGCCGAAGTGCGATTGCGGTTGTCGGTCAGCGCATCGACCATGACCGCCACACCCGCCGGGCCGTAGCCCTCGTAGCGGACCTCTTCGAGCTTCTCGCCCGCAAGCTCCCCCGTCCCCCGCTTGATCGCGTTCTGAATCTTGTCGGTCGGCATGTTGATCTCTCGCGCCTTCTGCATCGCCAGTCGCAGCCGGAAGTTGCCTTCCTGGTTGCCGCCACCCTCTTTCGCGGCGATCGTGATCTCGCGGCTGGCGCGCGTGAAAGCCTGCCCGCGCTTGGCGTCGACAACGGCCTTCTTGTGCTTGATCCCCGCCCACTTGGAGTGGCCGGACACTAGACACTGCCTCCGAACATGCTTTCGATGATCTTATCCCACCCGGATTCGAACGAAACGTCGTTTACCGGCCTGCAGCACATCGCCATCCTTCAACTCTGCATCGACGTCCGCCTTTTGCCCGTTGATGCGAACACCGCCCTGCTCGATCAGGTGGCGTGCGTTCCCACGACTGCTGCCGAGGCCGGTTTCCACGAGGGCGGCTACCAGGTCCTTCGGGTTGGCGACTGTGCGTTCCTCGATCTCTTGAGGGAGCTCGCGCTTGCGGAATTTGAGGTCGAAATCTTCCTCAGCACGTCGCGCCGCCTCTTCGCCGTGAAGACGATTGACCAGCTGGCGCGCCAGTGCGGCCTTGCCGTCACGCGGTTTCATCGCCAGCACGTCGGCCTGCTCCTTGGGATCCAGGCCGGACACAAGCCGGACGTATCTCTCGATCAGTCGGTCTGGGATCGACATCGTCTTGCCGTAGATCTCCTCGGGCGGCTCCGCCAGCCCGATGTAGTTGCCCAACGACTTCGACATCTTCTGCTCGCCGTCGGTGCCCTCGAGCAGCGGAAACACCGCGATGTCCTGCGGCTCCTGTCCGAACGACTTCTGGATCTCGCGTCCGAACAACAGGTTGAAGAGCTGGTCGGTGCCGCCGATCTCCACATCGGCCTCGACGGCAACCGAGTCGTAGGCCTGGCTGAACGGATAGAGGATCTCGTGTGCGCCGATCGCGGCCCCTGACTTCATGCGGTCCGCGAAGTCCTCGCGCTGCAGCACTTGCTGCAGGGTTGCCTTCGCCATGAGACGCAGAACGTCGGCCGCGCTCATCCCGGCAAGCCACTCCGAGTTGTGTCTCACCTCGATCTTGCTCCGGTCCAGCACGAGATCCACCTGCTGGAAATAGGTTTCAGCGTTGGCCGCGACCTGTTCCTCCGTCAGCATGGGACGCGTCTCGGAGCGTCCGCTCGGATCGCCGATCATCGCCGTGTAGTCGCCGATGATGAGCACGACGGTGTGTCCGCCGTCTTGAAACGCTCGCAAGACGTCAAGTACGACGAGATGACCCACGTGCAGGTCCGGAGCGGTCGGATCGAGTCCGAGCTTTACGCGCAGCCGGTCGCCGCGTTCGAGGCGTGCCCGCAGGTGGTCTTCCACGTGGATCTGCACCGCCCGCTCGCGCAGGCGTTG
The DNA here is from genome assembly GCA_005881335.1 of Chloroflexota bacterium. GTDB lineage: Bacteria > Chloroflexota > Dormibacteria > Dormibacterales > Dormibacteraceae > 40CM-4-65-16. The sequence continues at coordinate 1,678 of VBFV01000179.1, read as the reverse complement.
GAAGAGCTCGCGACTCACGGGTTCGGTTTAGGGATTGACCGGCCCTGGACCGAAGTAGACCTGCGGGTCTCCAGGCAGCAACGGCTGGAACAAGGCGAGGATCGGCCTGTCGATCGCATTGACCAGCTTGACCATGAAGAGCGAGTGGCGCACTGAATCGCGCAGGTTCTGCTGCAGCGGATCGAGCTGCGCGCCGCCGATGGGGTTCGACGCCGCCCCGATCTCGTAGACGACGATCACCGACAAAATGATCGCGGTGGTCACGCCGACCAGGGTGCCGAGCGTCCGGTTCAAGACGACCGCCGGGATCTGGATCTGCGAGTGCGCGAGCTGCGTCGCGACCTCGACGATCACCAGCAACGCGACGATGATTCCAAAAAAGCCATAGATGCGTGCGTCGGCCAGCTCGAAGCTCGACGTTTGCTGCAGGATGCCACCCGCCTGGAGGCCCATGTTCGTCGCCGCCCAGACCGCGATGAAAAGCGCGACCAGGCCGATGAACCGGCGGATGAGGCCGCTGAAGTAACCGCCCACGCCGTACGCAACGATGAGCACGATTGGAAAGATGTCGATCCAGGTCAATTACTGCTTCCCCCGAAATAACGGCACGCTGATGCGTGCGAAATTCGCGCCCGCGATCACTCTCGGAACCTGGCGCGGTGTCTTTTCTCCAGCCCCAGCTTGATCTCTGACATCACCTTGTCCACTTCAGCGTCCGTCAGGGTGCGCTCCGGGCTTCGGAAAGTCAAGGTAAACGCGATGCTCTTGTGCCCCTCGGAAACCTGGGCGCCGCGGTATTCGTCGAACGCGCGTGCCACCTCGAGAAGATCGCCGGCGGACTCCTTGATCGACGCGAGAATGGCGCCCGCGGCGACGGTCTCCTCGACCACGACGGCGAGGTCGCGTTCGACGGCCGGAAAGCGGGGCAGCGGCTGGGCGCGGGGGATGCGCGCCGCGGCGAGCAGCGGCTCGACGTCGACCTCGAACGCCACATATCTTCCGTCGAGCTTGGCCGCGGCAGTAACGGACGGATGCAGCTCGCCGACGTAACCGAGCTGACGGCCGTCCATCACCACCGCGGCGCAGCGACCGGGATGAAACAGCTGCGCGGCGGCCCGCTGATACGTGCACGGCGGAGCCGACAGCGACCCGATGGTTTCATCCAGGACGGATTTGAGCCGGTAGAACGCGGCGCCGCTTTCGGCCGCCGATGCTCCGGCGGACGCCAGGGCGGCGAGGCGAAGCGGCTCCTCGGGCTGCTCCCCGTTCTTCTCTCCCACCCGAGCCAGGTAGGCCTCCGCGATCTCGTAGAGGCGGACGTCGAGACGGCCGCGATCACGGTTTAAGGCCGCCGCGTCGACGAGCGACGGCAATAGCGAAGTCCGCAACGTGTCCATGTCGTCGCTCAGCGCGTTCATCACCCGCATGGCGTGCGCCGAGATGCGCAGGTCCTCCAGCCTCTTGCCCGACACCAGCGCTGGGTTCCAGGTCTCCGTGAATCCCGCCCCGGCGAGCACGTCCCGCGCGACGTCGAGCCGGCGATCGACGCTGGGCTCCAGTGGCGTCCATCTGTCGTGGCGGCGCCCGGGCAGAGTCGGCGGCACGCGGTCATAGCCGTACACCCTTCCGACCTCCTCGACCAGGTCTTCCGGAATGGTGACGTCGAGCCGAAACACCG
>VBFV01000178.1 GCA_005881335.1 Chloroflexota bacterium | reverse complement strand
CTCCTGGACCAGGTCCTGGGCCTGGTCTGGGTCGTGGGTAAGCCGGAGCGCGCCCCTGTACAAAGTGTCGAGATGTGTCAATGCCTCTTCTGCGAAGGCAGTTTGTGCGGCGGGTTCCGCCATCAGTACTGCCAGTTTAGGATCACCTGCCTTGCACCCATTTGAAGTCGCCGGGTGACTGCGCTATTCCGAGTAGCGGCGTTCGACCCGCGGGCCGATCCCGGTCAGGACCTCATAGGAGATCGTGTTCGACCACCCGGCCACTTCCTCGGCCGTGATGACCTGGTCGCCGTCGCGGCCGATCAGCGTCGCCGTGTCCCCCACCTGCACGCCCGGCACGTCGCTGACGTCCAGGGTGATGGCGTCCATGCTTACCATCCCGATCAGCGGCGCGCGGCGGCCGCGCACCACGACGTGTCCTCGGTTGGCGCGGGCTCGAAGCACCCCGTCGGCGTAGCCGATCGCCACCGTAGCAACGCGCGCTTGACCCGGGGCTTGCCAGAGAGAGCCGTAGCCGACGGTAGCTCCTTTCTCCACGGTCTTGACGTGCGTGACCAGCGAGCGCAGCGCCAGCGCAGGTGTGGTGCCGGGCCACTCGCAGCCGTAGATCGAGATTCCGCATCGCACCGCGTCGAGCGCGAACTCAGGGTGGTTCAGCGCGCCGGCGGAGTTGCATGCGTGGCGCATGCCCGGGCTCACGCCCAGGCGCGAGATCGTGTCCACGAAGAGCTCGAACTGGCGCCGCGTCATCGCCTCGTCGGACTCGGCCTTCGCGAAATGCGTCCACGTGCCCGCCAGCCGCGTGCCTCGCGATTCGTCGATGTACTGGGCGAGCGCCGGCGCGTCTTCCGGGGCGCACCCGAAGCGTCCCATGCCGGTGTCGATCTTCAGGTGGACGGGCACCGGCCGTACCGACGCGGCCAGTGCTTCGGCCAGCTCTCGGTTCGACACCGTGATGCTGCAGCCGGTCGCCGCGGCGGCCCTGGCCTGCGAGGCCACGAGCCCACCCATGACCAGGATCTGTTCCGGGTCGACCAGCCCGCGGATCTGCGCCGCCTCCTCCAGGGTGGCGACGGCGAGCCCGGTCGCGCCCCCCTCCAAGGCGGCGTGCGCGACCGGCACCGAGCCGTGGCCGTAGCCGCCGGCTTTGACGACCGCGAAGAGCCTGGTGCCTTGGGGCAGATGGCCGAGGATGCGGGCGCAGTTGGCGCTGATCGCGCCGAGGTCGACGTCGGCCCACCGCAGCGGGTTTTTCAGAGTCCGCCCTGGCGCAACACGTTCATGACGAGCGGGATCTCCAGCAGCAGGTCGCTCGCGAGCAGGCCCGAGTCGCCCAGGCGCTCCGAGATGCGACGGCCGGCGGCTGCGTGGACATAGACACCGGTCACCGCGGCGGCATAAGGCTCCGAGCCCTGCGCGATGAGCCCCCCGATGATCCCCGACAGCACGTCGCCGGTGCCGCCGCTCGCGAGCGCCGGAACCTCATGCGGGTCCTCGCTTGTCCGGCCGTCGGGATGCGCCACCACGGTGTGAGCGCCTTTCAAAACCACGATCGCCCCCCACTCCTTGGCCGCCTTGCGGGCGGCGGACTCGCGGTCGGCGTTGATCGCGTCCGCCGTTTTGCCGGTCAGGCGCGCGAGCTCGCCCGGATGCGGCGTCAGCACACGATTCTTGCCCAGCTTGCCCTTCGCGCGGGGCGAGACGGCCAGCGCGTTGAGCCCATCGGCGTCGATCACGAGCGGGCACTTCGCGTGCAGCGCGAGATCCAGCACGAGCCGCCACGTCGAGCTGTCGCGGCCAAGTCCTGGACCGATGATCCCGACCGACGCGATCGCGAGCTGCCGGAGGATTGAGTCGTAGGCGGCGTGGCCGACGGCGCCCGGCGCGACCTCCGGCACCGGCGTGGCCATCACCTCGGTGCACTTGGCGGCGAGGATGGGATAGATCGTGTCCGCCACCAGGAGCCGGACCAGCCCCGCACCCGTCCGCGCGGCCGCGGTGGACGAGAGGTACGCGGCCCCCGTCAGGCCGAGGCTCCCCGCCAGCACCACGGCGGTGCCGAAGGTGCCCTTGTGCGCGTCCTTCGGGCGCTCCGGGATGAGGACCGCGTCGGGAGCGGGCAGCATGGTGCCCGTGTCCGGGATCTCGAGGTGCGCGGTCGCGACCGCGAGCCGGCTGTGGTGGGTGATGCTCACCTCGACCTGGGCGCCGCGGTCGTTGCCGAGCAGCCGCGTGCGGGGCGCGCCGTTCGGGCCAGGCAGGATCTCGATCCGGCGACGGGGAAAGCAGATCCCGGTGCCGTCGAAGCACTTGATCACGGCTTCCTTGGCCGCCCAGCGGCCGGCCAGGCGCTCGTCGTTGCCGGCGCAGTAGGCCTGTTCGGCGGGGGTGTACACCTTGCTCAGGAACCCGGGGCCGGAGCGCTTGACTGCGAGCGCGATCCGGTCAACCGAGACGGCGTCTACTCCGATGCGTTGCACGCCCACCATTTTCGCTACTCACGCCCCTCACCCTGACCCTCTCCCCCTGTGGGGAGAGGGAACCGTTCCGTTATTCGACGGTGACGGTTTTCGCTAGGTTGCGCGGCTGGTCGACGTTCTGGCCGAGCTTGACCGCGACGTGGTAGGCGAACAGCTGGAGCATCACCGTATTGAGGACCGCGGAGGCAGCTTCCTCGACCGCGGGCATCTTGAAGATGTCCGTCGGGACGCCGTCCAGCGAATGGTCCCCCTCGGTCACCAGGGCCAGTACCGGTGCGCTGCGCGCGACGATCTCGTGGACGTTGCTCACCATCTTGTCCTTGGTCGAGCTCGCGGTGCAGATCGCGACCACGGGAAATTGCTCGTCCAGCAGCGCGATCGGCCCGTGCTTGAGCAGGCCGCCCGAGGTTCCCTCGGCGTGGATGTAAGAGATCTCCTTCAACTTGAGGGCGCCTTCCAGGGCGACCGGATAGTCGAGGCCGCGGCCGGCGAACATGAAGTTGCGGTAGCCGCTGTACTTGTGCGCGAGCTCGACGATCTCTTTGTCACGGGCAAGGATGCCGCGGACCTGGTCCGGCAGCGCGCGCAGCGCCTCCACCAGCTCGCGCCGGCGCTCGAGCGAGACGCGGCCATCGACGGTCGCGAGTCGCACCGCCAGTAGGTAGAGGCTGATCATGTGGGCCAGCAACGTCTTCGTCGACGCGACACCGATCTCCGGCCCCGAGTGCAGATAGATCGCGCCGTCGGCGTCACGTGCAGCCGAGCTCGCGATGACGTTCGTCACCGCCACGCTGAGCGAGCCGCGCTCCTTGGCCTGGTGTAGCGCGACCAGCGTGTCGGCGGTCTCGCCGGACTGAGTGATCACGACGTTCAGGGTGTGGTCGCCCACCGTCGGGCGACGGTAGCGGAACTCGGAGGCGTCCTCCGCTCGCGCGGGGATCCCCACCCAGTCCTCGATGACGTGCTCGCCGATCATCGCCGCGTGCAGCGACGTGCCCATGCCCAGCAGCAAGACGTCTGTGATGCTCCGGAGCCGGTCGTCGGGAACGTCGAACTCGCGGAAGGTGACCGCCCCGTCGTCGGTCAGCCGCCCGCGCATCGCGTTGGCGACCGCGTCGGGCGACTCGTGGATCTCCTTGAGCATGAAGTGCGGGAAGCCGCCTTTCTGCGCCTGCGCGACGTCCCAGTCGACATGCACGACCTTTGACTTCACGGTCACGCCGTCCAGCGTGGAGACCTCCGCGCCCAGCGGCGTCACAGCGGCGACCTCGCCCTCACCCAGCACGAGCACGCGCTTGGTGTAAGGAATGATCGCCGTGATGTCCGACGCGATGTAGTACTCGCCGTCTCCGAGGCCGACCACCAGCGGCGCGTTCAGCCGCGCGCCGACCAGGAGCTCGGGGTCGTCGCTCGAGAACATGGCGAGGGCGTAAGCGCCTTTGATGCGCTTCAGCGCCGCCCGCACGGCCGCGAGGAAGTCACCCTTGTAGTTGGCCTCGATGAGGTGAGGGACGACCTCGGTGTCGGTTTCGGACGGGAACTCGTGGCCCGCCGCCTCGAGCTCGGCTTTCAGCTCGGCGAAGTTTTCGATGATCCCGTTGTGGACCACGAAGATCTTGCCGTGGCAGTCGGTGTGCGGGTGGGCGTTGATGTAGGTCGGCTTGCCGTGCGTCGCCCAGCGCGTGTGGCCGATGCCCAGCTTGCCCGAAGGCATGTTGGCCTCGAGCTTCTCGATGAGCGTGTCGACCTTGGCCTCCGACTTGGTGATGCTGGTGCGATTCGCGTGCCCGGCCTTGGGCAGCTCGAGGACGGCTACGCCGGCCGAGTCATAGCCCCTGTACTCGAGGCGCTTGAGGCTCTCCATGAGGATGGGCGTCGCTTCCCGGTCGCCGAGGTACCCGATGATTCCGCACATCTCTTTACTTAACTAGAACTCCTGGGGCGCTTATTTCGACCGCTACTGGGACGTTGGAACGGCGCTGGAGGCGGTCAGGTTACTCCTAGGGGCCGGGGCTTGGCGACACGTTGGGGTTCGCCGAGATCGAGTACTTCACAGTCGCGATCGACACGGAGCCCGAGATGCCGTCGGGGTAGCGAATCTGGATCGAGAAGGTGGCGTCCGAGGTGCTCTTGCTGAGGTCCACGGCATCCAGCCCGATGCGCTGGATGCGGCCGAGCAGGGCCGGGTCTCCGCTGATGATCACGGTGACGGGCGTGATCGAGATGCCGGTCACGCGGTAGCCGCTCGGGGGCGGGTGCGTCGGTGTGGCGTCGACCAGAGGGACGGTGCTGCTGGAGGCGCCCGGCGAGGCCTCGATGTGGAGGTTGACGGCGATCACATCCACGGTGGCGCAGGGCTGGGTCCGGCACGATGTGAGGTCGATCAAGCCGTTGCTGTTGGAGACCTGCACGGGTTGGTTCGGCGAGTCGATCGTGCCCACGTTCACCTGGCCTGGCAGCGAGGCGGAAGCGGCGATGTTCGTCTCCCAGCTGACCGGCCCGTCGAAGTGAACCTTGCACGGATTCGGAATGCTCGCCCCGGGGCAGATCGCGAGCGTCTTGTTCACGCTCCACCCGGGCGCGGCGCGGGCGACCACCACGACCGGCAGCTCGCGGACCTGGCGCGTGTCGACCTGGACCGCGATGGGTGGCGGCTGCTGGACCGTCACGCCGCTGAGGAGCGGTCGGGCGGTCACATTCAGGCTGACCGCGGAGCCGGGCAGCGCGCGCGTCGCGTCGACCGAGGCGACCAGGTTGCTCGAGTCGACGCGGCTAATCACGTCGGCCAGGCCAGAGTACGTGACGGTGGTTTTGGTGGGCGGATTGATCAGGATGATGTTCGGCGGAACGGTGTAGTTCAGGCTCACCGTCAGGCTCTTGGTCGTCGGTGGGTTCTGGGAGAAAGCCACGGCGCCCAGCATCAAAACCGCGAGGCCGACCGCGAGCAATTTCAGGCGCCAGGAGTCGGTGATCAGGCCCCAGTTCATCGCCGGAACCTGAAGATGCCGTTGCCGTTCGGCGAGGACACGCGGGGGGCAATTCGCCGGCGCAGGTCGTCGGCGTCGAGGTTGCGGTTGATCTTTCCCTCTTCGATCACTGAGATGTTGCCCGTCTCTTCGGAGACTACGAGGACCAGCGCGTCGGACGCGAGCGACAGGCCGAGCGCCGCTCGGTGGCGCGTGCCGAGGCGTTCGCGAACCGTGCCCTCTTCAGGCAGGGGCAGCAAACATCCGGCCGCGACGATCCGATCTCCGCGCACGATCACGGCGCCGTCATGCAGCGGCGAGTTGGGATAGAAGATCGACTGCAGCATCTCGGCCGAGATCTCACCGTTGATGCGCACGCCCGTCGCCGCGTAGTCCTCGAGACCGACCTCACGCTCAAACGCAATCAGCGCCCCGGTCTTTTTCATGCTCAGTCGCTCCGTGGCGCGTATGGCCTCGGAGATCGCCTGGTTGTACTGCCGAGTGTTGAATCGCGACAGCGGGCGCCCGATGTGGCCGATGCGGCCGAGCTGGTCGAAGGCACGTCGTAGCTCGGGTTGGAACATGACGATGACCGCGATGATGATGAAGAAGGTCGCGTTGCGAAACAGCCAGGACAGGAGGATGAGGTTG
>VBFV01000075.1 GCA_005881335.1 Chloroflexota bacterium | reverse complement strand
CGTTCTTGATGTAAGAGTCACGGTCGATCGACTTCGAAAGCGCGAGCCGCAGGTCCGTGTTGTTCAGCGGAGCCTTGGTCGTGTTGAAGTCCACCCACCAGTTGAGCAGGGTCGGTCCGCGAAGGACCTGCTTGCTCAGCTTCGGGTCGCCCAGCACGGTGGGCACGTCCGGCGAGGGAACGCCTCGCGTGATGTCGAGCTCCCCGTTCTGGAACTTGGCGAACTCGACGTTCGCGTCTGTGTAGTACAGGAGCTGCACCTTCTGCAGCACCGCTTGCGTCCGGTACTGCTTGTTGGGCGACAGGGTGATGTGATCTTTGGGCACGAGCTCGGAGATCACGAAAGCCCCGTTCCCGTGGATCTTGGCCGCGGCGTCCGGAGTCACGGCTCCGAAGTTGGCGCCGGCTGCATCGACTTCCGACTTCTTGATCGGAGCCGCCAGCCAGAGGCTGGTCACCCACTTGAACCAGGGGGCGGCGTGGTCGAGCTTGATGACGAAGGTGTTCGCGTCAGGTGCGGAAACGCCGAGGCCGTCGACGAACGTCTTGACTGCGGCCGCGTTCTTGGCGTCTACGCCGGCGTAGCCGCTGGCACCGGCGATGATCTCGAAGAACGACTCGTACGACGCCGCGACCGTCGGGTCGAGGATTCGCTTGTACGAGGTCACAAAGTCGCTCGCGGTGACGGGTGTGCCGTCGCTGTACTTCTCGCCGGAGCGGATCTTGAAGGTCCAGGTCAGACCGTCTGGCGAGATCGTCCAGCTCGATGCAGCGGCGCCTTCGACGTCAGACAGGTCGCCTTTGGGGCGAGTCAACGCTTCGAACACGTTGCGACCCACGGCCGCCTCGTACACCCACTGCTGCTGCGTGGGGTCGAGCGTCCCGGGCTCGGTGTCGATGTTCACACGAAGGACCTGCTTGTCGGGAGGCGCTTGGTTGTTCCCGGTCGTTGTGGTGGGGCCGCACGCTACGGCGGCAAACACCCCTGCAGTCGCGAGCGCTAACGCTCGGATGCTTACACCTAGATGCATACGCGTCTTACCTCTCAGACTTTTCCTGCGGCCTTCTTCCCGACGGCGGGGCGAGAGTGCGCCGGCAGCAGGACTTACTCACACAGCCTCAGCGGCCAGATCGAATTCTGTTGTGGTTGGCTCACAAGTGTCAAGTTTTAGAGCAAACAGTACGGGCCGAACGGCCGTTCGGGAACCTTCCTAACCGGGCTTTCAGTGGGGAGCGATCGACAGCTGTCCGGGTGCGAGCGCCCCCGGCCACTCGTCCACCGGCGAAGTGGCCACGCCGCGCACGTAAGGCGCGACCAGGTACCAGCTCACGGTCTGGGCGAGAAACGCCACCGGAGCCTCACCGACCAGCATCGTCTGCGCCTGCAGGTACTCCTGGTCCCGCCTCGCCCCCTGGGTGTCGGTTCGCGCGACCCGGACAAAGTTGTCGTACTGCTCGCTCTGCCAGAAGGCGAAGTTGTAAGAGCTCGTGGTGAGGAAGACGTCGTACCAGTCCGCCTGGTCGGGATAGTCGGCGCTCCAACCGTCCGGCCCGGCGATCTGGAACTCTCCGCTGTCCTTGTGCGCGCTGAGAGTGTTGGGGTCCAGGGCCTGGAGGACGACGTTGATGCCCAGGTTGGTGACGAGCTGATCGTGCACGAACTTCGCCGTCTTGGTGCGGAAGTCAGACGACTGGTCGTAGCTGAAGGTCACCGAGACCTGCTTGGCCGACAAGCCTGAGGCGGCAAGAGACGCCCGCGCCTGGGCGACGTCGAACTTCTGCGATGTCAGGTTCGGGCTGTAGCCGTGCATCCCTTTGGGGATGAAGGTCGTCGCGGGCAGGCCCTGACCCGCCAGCACCTGCGACACATACGCGTCGCGGTCGATCGCTTGCGCCATCGCCAGCCGAAGTCTCACGTTGTCCAGCGGCGGTGAGTTGACGCGAAACACGAGCCAGAAAACGGTCAGGTTGGGTGTCTTGAAAAGCTGACGGCTCAGCTTGGAGTCGCCGGCGACCGACGCGGCCTGCGGTGGCTGCACCGTGATCTCGTCGAGCTCGCCGTTCTTGTACTTCGTCAGCGCCACCGCGCCGTCGTTGACGATCATGAAGTCGATCCGGGTCAGCGTCGGCTTGCCGCCCCAATAGTTGGGGTTGCGTTCCACCCTGACGTGGTCGTTCTTGACCATCTCGATGACCTTGAACTGCCCGTTGGTGACCAACGTCTCCGGGGTCGCGGACCACTTGTCCCCGCTCTTGGCCACGACATCCTTCCTGATCGGCGCACCCGCCGGCATCGCGGCCAGCCACAGGAACGCGGGGTCCGGGTGCGCCAGCTGCACCTGGAACGTGAGATCGTCGACCGCCTTCAGGCCGAGCGTCCCCAGCGCCCCATCGATGGCCGCGCCGTCGCGCTGGGGGTCCATCAGCGAGACGCGCTGGCCGTTCAAGACGGCGTCGGCAAACAGCGTCTCGTTGTAGGCGGCCAGGCGCGGATCGATCAGCCGTTGCCACGCATAGACGAAGTCCTGAGCTTTGACCGGGGTTCCGTCCCAGTACTTCGCCGCACTCCGCAGGTGGAACACGTAGGCGGTGCCCGCATCATTGGCTTCGTAGCTCTGCGCCGCCGCCGGGAAAACGCCGGTCAGCTCGGCGTTCGGTTTCAGAAGAGGTTCCGAGATCGCGCGCAGCACCGCCGTCTCGTACGAGTACTGCGTCTGGCCGGGGTCGAGAGTCGCGGGCTGGTCCTCGAGCATCAGCCTCAGCACCTGATCCTTGGCGAGCTTGGGCCCGATGGTGACCCCAGAGTCACACCCAACCAGAACCAGAACCAGAACCAAAACCGTGAAGGCCCCAACCAGCCTTCGGCCCAGAGTCACGACCTCATCATCTAATAAACCCGCGTGGTCAGTAGGCCGGATTGACTCCGGCCGTCCGCAGACGCTGCCCGGGGTCGCCCAGCACTCATTGCAACTGGTACAGCCGACGATTAGGAGGGAGAGTCATGAGAGGGAACCTGGGTTCCCTCTCATACATAAAAAGGAGGCAACCCTGGCGGGCGCCCCCTTGTGCACGTAGACCGTGAGATTAACCCAAATCGGGCTCAATTTCTAGCTAAGACCAAACAACCCGAAAGAGAGCAGCGGCGCTTGCCCGGCCGTCAGGCCGGGTCGGCTTCGCCGACGCCGCGATGAGAGGAAACCGGAGGTTTCCTCTCATGTTTTTCTAGACCGATAGGGTCTCCAGGTCGATCGGCTCCTCCTCGAGGATCCGGGCCGCCTGCTCCCGCTGCTTCTTGTAGTAGTCCAGCCCGGTCCCGGCCGGGATCAGCTTGCCGATGATCACGTTCTCCTTCAGGCCGCGCAAGCGGTCGACCTTGCCGGAAATCGCCGCCTCTGTCAGCACTCGGGTCGTCTCCTGGAACGACGCCGCCGACAGCCACGAGGTGGTGTTCAGGGCCGCCTTGATGAGGCCGAGCAGCACGGTCTGCGCTGTGGCCGGCTCGCCGCCCTCCGCCAGCGCCCGCGCGTTGCCCTCCTCGTACTCCCACTGCGAAACGATCTCGCCCGGCAGGAGCCCGGTGTCCCCGGCCGAGTCGACGCGGACCTTCCGCATCATCTGGCGGACGATGACCTCGATGTGCTTGTCGTTGATGTCGACGCCCTGCGACCGGTACACCTTCTGGACCTCGTCCACGAGGAACGTCTGCACCGCTTCCTTGCCGAGGATGTGGAGCAGCTCCTGTGGTGAGATCGAGCCTTCGGTGATCTGCTGGCCCGCCTTGATCACGACCTTCTTGCCGTCGCGGCGGTCGAGCTCCGGCCGGATGCGGACCTGGTGCGGGATCGGGTACTCGCGCACCTCTTCGTCCACGGTCCGGACGGTGATCTCTTTGGCGGAGACGGCGACCTTGCCGGCGTGACGCGTCCGGATGCTATTGCCCTTGGCGTCCCGCGCCAGCTCCTGGCCCTCCATCGCTTCGTCGCCCGTCTTGACGAGCGACTCCATCTTGGCGGCCAGCGGGTACGAGACCTCGAACTCTTCCCTGGAAGTCACGCGCACCTTGCGCGATCCTTCCTGGCGGATGATCTCGAGCTCGCCGTCGATCTCGGAGATGATGGCCTTGCCCTTCGGGATGCGAGCTTCGAACAGCTCCTCCACGCGGGGCAGGCCCTGCGTGATGTCGACACCGGCCACACCGCCGGTGTGGAAGGTACGCATCGTCAGCTGGGTGCCCGGCTCACCGATCGACTGCGCGGCGATGACTCCCACCGCCTCGCCGATCTCGACCAGCTTGCCGGTCGCGAGGTTGCGGCCGTAGCACGTGCGGCAGACGCCTTCGCGCGCCTCGCACACGAGCACTGACCGGATCTTGACCGGAACGCCCGCCGCGACGATCTCTCGCGCGACGTCGTCGATGATCGACTGGCCGGCCGGCACGAGCACCTTGCCCTTCACGGACACGTCCTCAGCCGCCACGCGGCCGGCGATCTTCTCGAAAATCGGCTCGCTCTTGGCACGCTCCGGCGTGATGTCGCGAATCCAGATGCCGTTGGTGGTGCCGCAGTCCTCCTCACGCACGATCACGTCCTGCGCCACGTCGACCAGACGCCGCGTCAGGTAGCCGGAGTCGGCCGTGCGGAGCGCGGTGTCGGCCAGGCCCTTGCGCGTGCCGTGGGTCGAGATGAAGTACTCGAGCACGGTCAGACCTTCGGTGAAGTTGGCCTGGATGGGCAGGTCGATGATCCGGCCGGTCGGGTCGGCCATCAGCCCACGCATGCCCGCCAGCTGGCGGATCTGCTGGATGTTGCCGCGGGCGCCCGAGCCCATCATCATCCAGATCGGGCTGAACTTGTCGAATGCCTGCTCGGTGGCGTTGCCGACCTCTTCGTAGGCCTTCTGCCACAGCTCGATCACCTTGCGGTACCGCTCGTCGTCGGTCATGACGCCGCGGCGGTACATGCGCTCGACATCGGCGACTTCCTTCTCCGTGGCGCGGATGACCTGCCACTTGGTGTCGGGGTGCGGAATGTCCATTGCCGAAACCGTGATTCCGGCCTGGGTCGCGTAGCGGAAACCCAGCCGCTTGATGTCGTTGACCACGATGGCCGTGACGTCGCTGCCGTACAGCCGGTACAGCTCAGCGACCAAAACGCGCAGCAGCTTGCGGTCGTAATGGGCGTTCTGGAACGGGAGGGCTTCCATGGTCGGTTCCATCGGAGCCTTGCCAACCGGCAGGGACTGGTTGAACACGACGCGACCCGCAGTCGTGACGATGAGCTGGTCGCCGATTTTGACCCGGATCCATTCCTGGAGCTTCACGACCTTGGCCTCCAGGGCCAGCACCACTTCGTTCTGCGAGGAGTAGGTGCGCAGCTTGGAGGCGTCGGCGGGCTGCTCGCCGCGTGTGGCGGTCAGCCAGTAGCAGCCCAACACGACGTCCTGGGTCGGCGCCACCACCGGGTGGCCGTCCGCCGCGGACAGGATGTTCTGCGAGGACATCATCAGGTTCTTGGCTTCCGCGATGGCCCCGCTGAAAAGCGGAACGTGCACGGCCATCTGGTCACCGTCGAAGTCGGCGTTGAAGGCGGCGCAGACCAACGGATGGATCTGGATCGCCGAACCTTCGACCAAAACCGGCATGAACGCCTGGATGCCAAGGCGGTGCAGGGTCGGGGCGCGGTTGAGCAGCACCGGGTGTTCGTGGATGACCTCGTCGAGGACGTCCCAAACCTCGGACCTGCTGCGCTCGACCATGCGCTTGGCCGACTTGATGTTGGTCGTGTAGCCCTTGTTCACCAGCTCGCGCATCACGAACGGCTTGAAGAGCTCGAGCGCCATCTTCTTCGGCAGACCGCATTCGTGGAGCTTCAGCTCGGGGCCGACCACGATCACGGAGCGGCCCGAGTAGTCCACGCGCTTGCCGAGCAGGTTCTGGCGGAACCGGCCCTGCTTGCCCTTGAGCATGTCGGACAGTGACTTCAGCTTGCGGTTGCCCGTGCCTGTGATCGCGCGCCCACGTCGGCCGTTGTCGATCAGGGCGTCGACCGCTTCCTGGAGCATCCGCTTCTCGTTGCGCACGATGATCTCGGGCGCGCCGAGCTCGAGCAGCCTCTTCAGGCGGTTGTTGCGGTTGATCACGCGGCGGTACAGGTCGTTCAGGTCGGAGGTCGCGAAGCGGCCGCCGTCCAGCTGGACCATCGGGCGTAGTTCGGGCGGGATGACCGGCAGCACCTCGAGCACCATCCACGTCGGGCTGGCGTTCGACTTGCGGAAGTCCTCGACCACCTTCAGGCGCTTGATCGCCTTCTGCTTGCGCTGGCCGCTGGTCGACTTCGACTCCTCGCGCAGCCTGTACATCTCGGGCTGCAGCTCGATGCGAGAGAGCAGGTCGCGGACCGCCTCGGCGCCGATCCCGGCGCGGAAGGCGCGGCCGAACCGCTCCTGGTAGTCGCGGTACTGGGTGTCGGTCAGGATCTGCTTGGGGTGCAGCGCTTCGAGGTCGGTCCGGGTGGCCTCGATCTCCTGCTGCAGCGCCTCGAGCTGGCCCTGGATTCCCTCGCGCTCGGTCTTGGTCGCGGCCTCGATCGAAGCCTCGAGTGCCTTCTTGTCGGTGTCGAGGCGCTCCTTGGCGCGCTTCTGCGCGGCCTTGGTGTTGGCCTCGAGCTTCTCGATCTTCTCCTGAACCTTGGAGAGCACGCCCTTCGACATATCGCGCGACATCAGGTCGCCCTTGTCGATCACGGTCTCCTCATCGCCGTCGAGCCCGACCGTCATCGTCCGGCGCGACTTGGTGCCGATGCCGGCCTTGATGTGCTCGGTCGCCTTCTTGCCCTGGGTGGTCAGCGCATCGACGGATTCCTGCAGCTCCTCTTCGAGCCGTGCGACCTCCGTGTCGACCTCGCCCTTCAGCTTCTTGGACTTGGCCTCGTGGTCCTGGCGCAGCTCGCGCGCCTTGGCGTCGATGTCCGCCCGCAGGCGAACCGCGCGCTCGTCCTTGTCCATGTTGAGGACGGCGAGCATGTCCTGGCGGACTTCCTCGTGCACGTCGGTGACGATGTAGTTGGCGAAGTAGAGGATCTTCTCCAGGTTGCGCGGAGACATGTCGAGCAGCAAGCCCATGCGGCTCGGGATGCCCTTGAAGTACCAGACGTGGCTCACGGGCGAGGCGAGCTTGATGTGGCCCATGCGCTCCCGGCGCACCTTGGACCGCGTCACCTCGACGCCGCACTTGTCGCAGATGATGCCCTTGTAGCGGTAGCGCTTGTACTTTCCGCAGTGGCATTCCCAGTCCCGGGTGGGACCGAAGATGCGCTCGCAGAAAAGACCATCGCGCTCCGGTCGGAGCGTGCGGTAGTTGATCGTCTCCGGCTTCGTGACCTCGCCGTGCGACCACGACATGATCGTGTCGGGCGACGCCAACGAAAGCTTTAGTGCGTCAAAGTTCTCAAGCTTCAGCAAGTCTTCCTCTTCTCTCCTATTCCGCGCTGTCTTCCCCGAGCTCTTCGCGCTCGAGGCTGATGCCGAGGTCCAGCGGGATCTCGGGGATGTCTTCTTCACTAAGCACGATCTGGCGCTCGTCCTCGCTCAGGATCTCGACCCCGAGCGCAAGCCCTTCCAGCTCCTTGACGAGCACGCGGAACGACTCCGGGATGCCCGCCTCGAGCGTGTTGTCGCCCTTGACGATCGCCTCGTAAGCCTTGACGCGGCCGACGATGTCGTCCGACTTCACGGTCAGGATCTCCTGCAGGACGTGCGCGGCGCCGTACGCCTCGAGCGCCCACACCTCCATCTCGCCAAATCGCTGGCCTCCGAACTGCGCCTTGCCGCCCAGCGGCTGCTGGGTGACCAGGCTGTAGGGGCCTGTCGACCGGGCGTGGATCTTGTCTTCGACCAGGTGGGCCAGCTTGAGCATGTAGATCAGGCCGACGGTCACCGGCTCGTCGAACTCCTCGCCCGTGCGCCCGTCGCGCAGCCGAACCTTGCCGTCTGCCGGCAGGCCTGCCTTCTCGAGCTCCTTGACGATGGTCGGCATCGGGGCGCCGTCGAAGACCGGGGTCGCGATCTTGATCCCGAGCGTCGCTGCCACCCAACCCAGGTGGGTCTCGAGGACCTGGCCCAGGTTCATGCGGCTCGGCACCCCGAGCGGGTTGAGCACGATGTCGACCGGGGTGCCGTCCGGCAGGTACGGCATGTCCTCCGACGGCATGATCCGGGCGACCACGCCCTTGTTGCCATGGCGGCCGGCCATCTTGTCGCCGGCCGAGATCTTTCGCTTCTGGGCGATGTAGACGCGGACCATCTCGTTGATGCCCGGGCCCAGCTCGTCCTTGTTCTCGCGCGAGAAGACCTTGACGTCGACCACGATTCCGCGCTCGCCGTGCGGCACCCGCAGGCTCGAGTCGCGCACCTCGCGCGCCTTCTCACCGAAGATTGCGCGGAGCAGGCGCTCCTCCGCCGACAGCTCGGTCTCGCCCTTCGGCGTGATCTTGCCCACCAGGATGTCGCCCTGCTGGACCTCGGCGCCGATGTACACGATGCCGCGCTCATCGAGGTTGCGCAGCGCGTCGTCCGCGACGTTGGGGATGTCACGCGTTATCTCTTCGGGACCGAGCTTTGTTTCGCGGGCCTCGGACTCGTACTCCTCGATGTGGATCGAGGTGTACAGGTCTTCTTTCACGACGCGCTCTGAGAGCAGGATCGCGTCCTCGAAGTTGTAGCCCTCCCACGGCATGAAGGCGACGAGCACGTTGCGGCCGAGAGCCATCTCGCCGTTGTCGATCGCGGGACCGTCCGCCAGGATGTCGCCCTTGTCGACGTGCTGGCCGGGCTTGACGATCGCCCGGTGGTTGAGGCACGTGCCCTGGTTGGAGCGGGCGAACTTCTGCAGCGGATAGTGGCGCTCTGCTCCACCGCCGTCCGGCTTGACCACGATCTCGAACACGGGCGTGGCGTGCACCGACTTGAGCTCTTTCGGGTGGGCGATGTCGGTGACCGTCCCGGCGACGTCGGCGACGATCATCTCGCCCGAGTCCTTGGCCGCGTAGTACTCCACGCCGGTGCCCACCAGCGGCGCGTCGGTGACGAGCAGGGGCACGGCCTGGCGCTGCATGTTCGCGCCCATCAGGGCGCGACCCGCGTCGTCGTGCTCGAGGAACGGGATCATCGCTGTCGCGACCGAGACGATCTGCTTCGGCGACACGTCCATGTACTGGATGTTCTGGATCTCTTCGATCTTGAAGTCCCCGCGGGCCCGAGCCGGCACGCGCTGGTCGACGAAGTTGCTCTCCGGCGTCAGCGCGGCATTCGCCTGGGCGATGCCGAACATGTCCTCCTCGTCGGCGGACAGGTATTCAACCTCGGTTGAGACCCAGGGCACGATGTCGACCGAAGCGACGCGCGCCTTGATCAGCTTCTGGATCGCCTTGTCGTCCAGCACCTCGTGCGCGGCCAGCACCTCGGTCCCTTTCGGGTCCGCCGCCGCGCGGCGCAGCGTGCGGCCGACGAGCTTCGGCGCGATGTCGTTGTTCAGCGACACACGGTTGTAGACGCGGCGGAATGGGGTCTCGATGAAGCCGAACTCGTTGACCTTGGCGTAGGTCGCCAGGTTCCCGATCAGGCCGATGTTCGGACCTTCCGGGGTCTCGATCGGGCAGATGCGGCCGTAGTGGCTGTGGTGAACGTCGCGGACGTCGAATCCGGCGCGCTCGCGGGACAGTCCGCCGGGGCCCAACGCTGAGAGACGCCGCTTGTGCGTCAGCTCGGACAGCGGGTTGTGCTGGTCCATGAACTGCGAAAGCTGGCTGGAGCCGAAGAACTCCTTGATCGCCGCGACCACAGGACGCGCGTTGATCAGCGACGCCGAGGTGACCGTGTGCGGGTCACTGATCGTCATTCGCTCTTTGATGATCCGTTCCATTCGGATGAGGCCCATCCGGAACTGGTTCTGCAGCAGCTCGCCGACCGCCCGCACCCGGCGGTTGCCGAGGTGGTCGATGTCGTCGGGGATCTGCTTCTCGCGCGGCGCGTTGTTGAGCTCGATCAGCTTGCGCAGGAACGCGATGAAGTCTCCCTTCTCGAGGATGCGCAGCTCACGCTGCCGGACACGCTCGAGGATGTCCTCCTCGTCACGGCCCAGGCGCTTGTCGACCTTGTACCGGCCGACGCGGCCGAGGTCGAACCGGCGCGGGTTGAAGAACAGCGACTGGAGCAGGTTGCGCGCGTTGTCCACGGACGGCGGGTCGCCGGGGCGGACACGGCGGTACAGCTCGAGGAGCGCGTCCTCGACCTTGTTCGTGGTGTCCTTGTCCAGCGTCGACTCCATGTAGTGGTGCTCGGGGTTGTTGTCGACGTCGCCGAACATCTCCAGCAGCGCCCGCTTCTGGGCCTCGCGGTCGTTCTCGGTGCCCTTCAGCTGAGGGAGCTCGAGAGCCTTGAGCAACACGGTCACCGGGACCTTGCGCTTGCGGTCGATCTTGACCGTCAGCAGGTCCTTGGCCGAGGTCTCGATCTCCAGCCACGCGCCGCGGTTGGGGATGAGCTTGGCGCCGAACAGCTTGCGACCCGTATTCGGGTCTTCGGCCGCGGTGAAGTACACGCCGGGCGAGCGCACCAGCTGCGAAACGACGACGCGCTCGGTGCCGTTGACGATGAAGGTCCCCTCGTCGGTCATCATGGCGAAGTCGCCCATGTAGACCTCGGACTCCTTGATCTCCCCCGTCTCCTTAATAGTGAGGCGAGTCCGGATCCGGAGCGGCGCCGCGTACGTCATGTCGCGGTTGCGGCACTCTTCGACCGAGAACTTGGGCTGCCCGAATTCGTAGTCGAGGAACTTCAGCTCGAAGTTCTTGCCGGTGTAGTCGGTGATGGGGTTGATTTCGTCGAACAGCTCGCGCAGGCCATCGGATTTGAAAAATCTGAACGACTCGAGCTGGGTGGCGATGAGGTCTTTCAGCTCGACGAGGTTCGGGATGCGGCCGTAGCTAAGGCGCGAGGGGGCTCTCATCTCTGAGATCAATTCGGTTCTCCTTCCAGGAAAAAGGGCGCGCTCAGTTAAAAGGCAGGATGAGCGGCCGGGACGTGCACAAACGGCGAGTATACGACGAAATACCCCTCCACGGGGGCACTTAAACAAGACCAGGCGAAATCGCGACCTGGCCGTGGTTTCCGGGCACTATACCACCGCCCGGTTCCGGTCGCTAGGGTTTGGCTGACATGCCAGATTGGGGCGCCCTGCGGGCTGAATTCCCCCTCCTCGACCGCTGCATCTACTTCAACGCCTGCTCCCTCGGGCCTCTTCCACGAAGCGGCCGCGCCGCCCTGGCCAGGTACGGCCAGGACTGGGACGAGCAGGGCACGCCGGTCTGGTTCACCACCTGGCTGCCTCTGCTCGAGCGCTTCCGCGGCCGCGTGGCCGAGCTGCTCCGGGCGCCGGCCGGCTCGACCGCCATCGCCCCCTCCGTCTCGGTGGCGCTCTCGACCCTGGCCACCGGCCTGCCCCTGCCCCAAGGCCGGGACAAAGTGCTGATCGGGGAGCTGGACTTCCCGACCGTCGGCCACCAGTGGCTGAGCCGGCCGGAGTATGAGGTGGAGTTCGTGCCTTCGCACGACGGCATGACCATCCCACCCGAGGCATTCGCCGAGAGGATCGACTCGCGCACCGCGCTGGTCGTGACGACCCACCTTTTCTATACGACCGGCTACCTGCAGAACGTGCGGGCGATCGCCGACGCCGCCCACGCCGCCGGCGCGCTGTGCGTAATCGACGGTTACCAGACCTGCGGCTGCGTGCCGCTGGACGTGGAGGCGATGGGCTGCGACGCGTTCGTCGGAGGCTGCCTCAAGTGGGTCAGCGGCGGGCCGGGCAACGCCTTTCTGTATGTGAAGCCCGAGCTCATCCCCCAGGTGCGGCCGCGCGGCACCGGCTGGTTCGCGACCCGCGACCCTTTCGCTTTCACGCTGCAGGAGCTCACCTTCGCCGACGACGCCCGGCGCCTGGAAACCGGGACCTGGGCGATGGCCTGCCACTACGCGGGTCTGGCCGGCCTGGAGCTGGTCCTGGAAGTTGGCGTCGACAACATCCAGGAGAGGCTTCGAGACCTGACCGACCGCATCCTCCAGCGCTGCGACGCGGCCGGCGTCCGGACGTTCACGCCCCGCGAGCGCGAGCTCCGATGCGGCATCGTGACCCTCGAGTGCGACCGGCCGGAGGAGGTCGAAGCGGAGCTTCACGCAGCGGGCGTGATCGTCGACTCCCGCCCCGGCCGGATCCGCCTGTCACCCCACTGGTGCGTAACGGAACAGGAGCTGGAACGGGGCATGGACCTCGTCATCACTTCCCTCTCCCCTCCAGGGGAGAGGGCCAAGGTGAGGGGCGCGTAAGAAAGAAATAGCCGGGCCCGAAGACCCGGCTCTCCAACCCCAGACTTGGGTCAGACCTTACTTCATCTCCGCCGTCGCGCCGGCTTCCTTCAGCCTCGCCACCGCCTTCTCCGCGTCCGCCTTGGCCACGTTCTCGAGCACCGGCTTCGGCGCCGCGTCGACCAGGTCCTTCGCCTCCTTGAGGCCGAGCTGGGTCAGCTCGCGGACCGCTTTGATGACGTTGATCTTGCTGTCGCCGACCGCGGTCAAGGTGACCGTGAACTCCGTCTGCTCCTCTTCCGCCGGTGCCGCCTCGCCGCCCGCCGGCCCGGCCACCGCGGCCACCGCCACGGGCGCCGCCGCCTTGATGCCGAACTCGTCCTCGATGGCCTTCACGGCCTCGACGACGTCGAGGATGCTCCAATCTTTCAAAGCCTCCACGAACTCTTTCGGGGTGATCTTCGTCGCCGCCATTCCTACGCTGCCTCCAGTTTGTTCTTGTACGCGTTCAGCGCTCCGAGGAGCTGCTGATGCGGGGTTTGCATGATCGCCACCAGCTGGCCGACGGGCGATTGAAGGGTGCCCATGAGCTGGGCGATGAGGGTCTCGCGGGACGGCAGGTCGGCCAGCTGCTTGACCTGGTCGGGCGAGAAGACTCGACCCTCGACGAGCCCGCCTTTGACGTCTAGCTTGAGTCGCGTCTGGCGGACCCACTCGTTGATCAGCTTGGCGGGTGCGCTCAGGTCGTCATAGCCGAACGCGATGGCCACCGGGCCCTCGAGCTCGGATTGCAGCGCCGGTGCGCCGGCCGCTTCTGCGGCGCGCCGGGCCAGCGTGTTCTTCACGACCCGGTACTCGACGTCTCCGGTGCGCAGCTTGCCGCGCAGATCCTGGATCTGGCTGACGGTCAGGCCGCGATAGTCGGTCAGGACCGCGACCTTCGCCTTCTTCAGCTTCTCCGTCAGCAGCTCGACCTGCTCGGCCTTCTGCTCCTTGCGTGCTCTCGGCAAATAAAAAATCCTCCCTGCCCATTCAATGCCAAGGCAGGAAGGATCGAAGAGTCCTTCACTTCCGATTGCCTCGGTAGGGAATTAAGCGGAGCCTCTGGCGCCACACCTACGGTCTAGGGCAGATCGCGAATTATACGCGAGCCTTTTCCCAGTCCTCCCGCATGAGCTCCGTGAGAACCAGGTCGCGCCACTCCCCATCGACGAACTGATCGCGGCGCCATCGTCCCGCCTCTCGGTAGCCGGCCGCCGCCTGCGCGCGGGCGCTGGCCTCGTTCCCGTCGACGTATCCCGACTTCAGCTTGCGCAGCGGCAGCTGCATGAACGCGTACTCGGCTCGCAGCTGCATGAGCTCGCGCGCGAGTCCTTTGCCCCAGACAGTCTTGTCGCCGATGATCGTGCCGGTCATGCCGTGGCCGTTCCGCCAGTCGATCAGCATGATCGAGGTCGTGCCCACCGGCGCACCCTGAAACTCGACCACCCACTGGATCACGTTTGGATCCTTGGCCAGGTTCTCGAGCCACGTCTTCTCCTCTTCGATCGAAGGCGGATGGCGCCGCATGATGAACCGGGTCACCTCGAGATCGTCAAACCAGGTGATCATCACTTCGGCGTCCTCGGCGCGAGGCGGCCGCAAGCGGACCAGCTTGCCTTGAATCACCGGGCCGTACATGGCCCGAAAGCCTAGCTGGCGACGTGCAGCTTGGCGGCTTCCTTCACGTCAACAGGCACCGACGGACCTTGCGTCGAGACGAGGTAAAAGCTCCGCAGGTACTGCCCCTTTGACGTGGCCGGCTTGTTGCGAATCAGCGCGTCGACCAGCGTCGCGAGGTTCTGGTGCAGCTGGGCCTGGTCGAATGACACCTTGCCGATCGGCACGTGGATGATGCCGAACTTGTCGGTCCGGAACTCCACCTTGCCGCCTTTGGCCTCACGGACCGCGCGCGCGACGTCTTGCGTCACTGTGCCCGACTTGGGGTTTGGCATCAGGCCGCGCGGGCCGAGGACCTTGCCCAACGGGCCAACCTTCGACATCATGTCGGGCGTCGCGATCGCCGAATCGAAGTCGGTCCATCCGTCCGTCACCCGCTTGACCAGGTCGTCTCCGCCGACCACGTCCGCGCCCGCGTCCTGGGCCTCGCGCGCCTTCTCACCCACGGCGAAAACAGCGACGCGGACCTTCTTGCCGGTGCCGTTAGGCAGCACGACCGATCCGCGCACCATCTGCTCCGCGTGGCGCGGGTCGACCCCGAGCCGGATATGCGCCTCGACTGTCGCGTCGAACTTGGAGATCGACGTCTCCCGGACCATCTGGCAGGCAATCTCAGGGTCGAGACCGCCGTTGCCGTTGCTCGCCACCGCGGCCTCGACCTTCTTGGCCGCCTCGATGTACTTCTTACCCCTCTTCTTCGGCATCGGGCTCTACTCCACGACCTCGAGGCCCATCGAGCGTGCGGTGCCCTCGATCATCTTCATGGCGGGTTCCGCATCGTATGCGTTGAGGTCCTTGCGCTTCACCTCGACGATCTGCCGCAGCTGCTGGCGCGTCACACGCCCGATCTTCTCGCGGTTCGGCTTGGGCGAACCCTTGTCCACACCCGCCGCCCGCTTCAAGAGCTGGACCGCGGGCGGAGTCTTCAGAACGAACGAGAACGACCGATCTTCGTAGATCGTGATCAGGGCAGGCACCACGTCGCCGGCCTGCGGAGCGGTGCGCTCGTTGTAGGCCTTGGTGAACTCCATGATGTTGATGCCGTGCGGGCCCAGCGCCGTGCCCACGGGCGGCGCCGGCGTGGCCTTGCCGGCCTGCAGCTCGAGCTTGAGCACCGCGCGGACCTTCTTCTTACCCATTACTTATCTATATAGAGCGCGGGTGAGGCAGGCCTCCCCCGCGGGACCCCCTCCGTTGCCAGCATCGCCTGGAGGCGTTTGGATGAGGCATAGGAGACGGCCGGAGTAAATCCGGCCTTCCGCCCCACATTGGGTTCTCATCACTAGTGGACTTTCTCGACCTGCAGGAGGTCGAGCTCGACCGGCGTCTCGCGGCCGAACATGTTGACCAGCACCTTCAGCTTGCCCTTCTCCGGGTTGATCTCGTCGACTTTGCCGTGGAAGTCGGTAAACGGCCCGTCCACCACCCGCACGGACTCGCCGACCTGGAACTCGACCCGGATCTTCGGCGCTTCCTGCTTCATCTGCTTCTGGATCGCCCGCACCTCTTTCTCTTGCAGGGGCACCGGGCTGTTCGCGGAGCCGACGAAGCTCGTCACACCGGGCGTGTTGCGGACGACGAACCACGACTCGTTCGACATCTTCATCTTGACCAGGATGTAGCCGGGGAAGATTCGCTTCTGGACGTGCCGGCGCTTGCCGTCCTTGATCTCGATCTCGTCCTCCATCGGGACGAGGACCTGGAGGATTTTGTCCTGCATGTCCATCGACTCGATCCTCTTCTCGAGGTTCTTCTTGACCTTCTCCTCATGCCCCGAGTAGGCGTGCACGACGTACCACTGGGGTTCGTCCTCGGGAGACGGGGTGTGGCTCTTCTCGACTGCCATCAGTGCGCTCCGTTGTTGTAGATGGTCCGCCGGGCGGCCTCGGCCAGGAAGTAGTCCGCGCCGCCGATGAACACGCCGAGCACGAGCACGGTGAAGATCACAACCATCGTGTAGCGGTAGAGCTCGGGACCGGTCGGCCAGACGACCTTGCGGAGCTCGTCGTAGACGTCGCGCAGGAACTGGCCGATTCCCGGCTGTTGGGCTGCCGGCTCGTCCCGCCGGCGGGTGGTGACGGCCACTACTTGGTCTCCTTGTGCGCGGTGTGTTTGTGGCACCACCTGCAGTACTTGCTGAGCTCGATCCGGTCCGGGTCGTTCTTCTTGTTCTTCAAGGTGGTGTAGTTGCGCCTTTTGCAGACGCCACAGGCCAGGGTGATGATGTCTTCCATAGTTGTCTCTTCGGTGGGGAGAAAGAAAAAAGCCTAGGTTTCCTAGGCGCTGTCAATAGTAGCAGAGGATCTCGCGCCCCCATTGACCGAACGCCAGGAAAGGGCTATAAGGCGATCGTACCGACCGCCCGGTCACCGAGGAGAGGGGAGCCATGCTGGGGTTCAAGCGGGTTTTAGCCATTTTCGCGGTCCTTTCGGCCCTTGTGTGGGCCGGTTCGGCGGCCGTCCAGGCGAATCCAAACAGGATGCCGTTGGTCGTGGGAGACCTGTCTGGCAACTTCTGCGGCAAGGCGGTTGGACCGATCCTGCTTCATATCGACGCCAAGGAGTACTTCAAGACCTACGCCACCAAAGACGGAGGCACGCGGATGGAAGTTAACGGCCGGGCGTTTGTCACGGTCACCACCGGGCGAAAGAGTCTCGTGTTCAACGCCAGCGGCCCCGGCACTGTCTACTTCGCGCATGACGGCTCACTACTTTCGGTCGTCTCTCGGGGACAGGTGTTCTACATCGGAACGAACGGCGGCCTGTGGGTGTTTGAGGGGCACATCGTCACCGACCCGGCCGGAAATCTCGTCGCGACTACTGGCCACGTCACGGACGTCTGCGCGCTCCTGAGCTAGAACGGCACGGCCCGGTCCACCGCGGACCGGGCCATATGATTCGATCGATGCTTGGCCAAACGATCGCCGTGCTGCACGGCGACCAGACCGGCGAAGAGCTCCTCCGGGAGGCGCTGCGCCTGCTCGAGCCCGGGGTGCTCGGCCTCGAGGTCAAGACGCGCGATTTCGACCTCTCGCTGGAGGAGCGCCGCCGCACCCGGAACCAGTGCGTCCTCGATGCCGCGGAGGCTCTCAAGCAGCTCGGCTTTGGCATCAAGGCGGCGACGATCACGCCGGAGGGTTCCGGCGACGTGGGCAGCCCGAACGCGATCCTGCGCAAGCAGATCGACGGCCGAATCATCGTCCGCACGGGCCGCCGCATCCCCGGGGTGCGGCCCCTGGCCGGCGTGCACTCTCCGATCTCGGTGATCCGGATGGCCGTCGACGACGCCTACGGCGCGCGAGGGTGGCGCGAGGGCCACGACCTGGACGAGTGGGCGTATCGGACGGAGAAGATCAGCCGGCGCACATGTCGCATCGTCGCCGACTACGCGTTCAGCCACGCCCGGCGCATCGAGGCGAAAGTCTTCGGGGGCCCGAAGTTCACCGTCAGTCCCGTGTACGAGGGGATGTTCAAGGAAGAGCTCGACGCGGCCGCCGCGCGCCACCCCGACGTCCGCTACGACCCGCAGCTTATCGACGCCACCTACGCCCTTCTCCTCGCCACCACCGGCGAGGCGCTGGTCATTCCGGCCTTGAACCGCGACGGCGACACCCTTTCCGACCTTGTCATGCAGATGTTCGGCACCATCGCCGGTGCTGAATCGACGCTGCTGGCCTTCGACGAAGCGGGGGCGGTCGAGGTGGCGATGACCGAAGCGCCGCATGGCACGGCACCCGCACTCCAGGGCAAGAACGTCGCCAACCCGATGGCGATGATCCTGGCCGTTGCTTCCCTCCTGGGCTACATGAAGGGAGAAGAGGCGCGCCGGGCGTCGCATGCGGTCTACGAGTCGGCGCTGGAGGCTGTGTCCGACGGCGTGCGGACCGCCGATCTAAGCGGGCATACCTCGACCACGGACTTCACGAACGAGGTCATCCGCCGCGTCAAGACCAAGGTCGACGTTTGGAGCGCGCTCGCCGACATCGAGCGTTGAAATATCTCGCCCTCGGCGATTCGTACACCATCGGCACCGGCGCCTCCGACCAGTCGCGCAGCTGGCCGTCAATCATTGCGCAACGCCTGAACGCGGAGCTGACCAACCCGGCGGTGAACGGCTACACGACGCTCGACCTGATCCGCGACGAGTTGCCTTACCTGGAGCGACTGAGGCCAGAACTCGTTTCGATCTTGATCGGCGTCAACGATCTGGTCCAGGGGCGGCCGCCGGAGCAGTACCAGGATTCACTCTCGCGGATCTATGACGCCGTGCTCGATCTCGAGACTCCGCCCCGAGTAGTTGCGATATCGATTCCGACCTGGTCGTACGTGCCCGCGGCCGGCGATTTCGGCGGCAAAGATCGGGTCGCCACGCTCACAGGTGTTTTCAACGCTGTGGCGGAACGGGAGGCGCGGATACGCAACTTCACGTGGGTCGACATAGGCGAAGCAAGCACCTCGGGCATCGGCTCAGCCGG
The DNA here is from genome assembly GCA_005881335.1 of Chloroflexota bacterium. Taxonomy (GTDB): domain Bacteria; phylum Chloroflexota; class Dormibacteria; order Dormibacterales; family Dormibacteraceae; genus 40CM-4-65-16. Next base: position 2,534 of record VBFV01000075.1, on the reverse strand, counting down.
CTGGATCGCGTCCGACGACCTGCACCCGGGCGACGCGCAGTACGCGGCCTGGGCCGAGGTGATCTGGCCTGCCGTCAGCGCGTTGATGCGGTAGCCCACGTCGACTTCATTCCGCACGTCTGACGCCAAACGCACCCTTCAAGGGCGGTCGATACGCACGTTTGGCGCCCAACGTTCCTTTCGGACGAACCCCGGGAATTGAGCTTCTAGACCGTGATTCTCTTGAACGACTCGGCGTACTGGTAGCCGGCCCTCTTGCCGATGTCGCGATGCCGCTTGCGCATGAACTTCTCGAAGTCCCACTCGCGCCCCGGCTTGGAGACCTGGCTCTTGTGCTTCTTCAGCGCATCCATCTTTCGATCCAGCGTCGAGGTGACGTCGACGTAGTAGTCGCCCAGCGTCCAGAACGGGATCCAAACCTCTTTGACCTCGTGCGGCTCGAACCCCTCCTTCAGCAGCGAGCGGAAGGCGCGTGGGTTGCGCGAGTCGGGATAGACCGCCGCCATCGTCGCCTCGCCGACCGCCAGGTGGTCGGGGTGCGACCCGCCCATCGGCGCATCGAGCACCCTTCCCGGGATGTGCGTGATCACCAGGTCCGGCTTGTACTTGCGGATCATGCGCACGATGTCGCGCCGCAGCTTGAGGTCAGGCGTCAGGTGCCCGTCTTTGTAGCCGAGAAACTCGACGTTCTTGACGCCGAGGATCTTGGCGGCGGCGCGCTGCTCCTTCTCGCGGATCGCGACCAGCTCGGCGTCCTTCTGCTTCGGGTCCTCGCCACCCTGCCGGCCGTCGGTGACGATGACGTAGGTGACCTCGGCGCCGCTGTCGGCCAGCCGCGCGATCGAGCCACCCGCGCCGAAGTCCGGGTCGTCCGGGTGGGCAGAAACGACCATCACCCGCTGGAACTTGGGGAGCCGGCCGTTGCTGCGCGAGGTCGCCATGCGAAAGAAGGTTAGAAGCTAGCGCTTCGACTTTGCAGGCGCGTTGAGCGAGACCAGCGGGACCGCGGGCTGGATCGGCTTCCACAACAGCTCGAGCTGCTCGGCGGTGAGGCGGGTGCGCGCGGCGATGACCCGTCCGCCGAAAGCCGCGGTCTTCACGGCGGCCCATCCCCCACTCCCGGCCAGGCGCATCGGCACGGTCACGACCGCGGCCAGCGCCGCCGCCTCCTCGCCCGGGCGCGAGCTTCCGTCGGCGATGGCGCCGGAAAGCACGCTGGACAGCGCGTCCTCGAGCTGCCACGGCCGGGCCAGCGCGGCGCACTGGGCCGCGCCGAGCCTGCCCACCGCCGTCACGTAACGCGACACCATCGCGCCCAGCGACCGGGGGTTCGTCACCGGGATGGCGGACGCGAATGGCGCGTACGAAGCCGCGAACTTGATCGGCGTCAGGTGGTGGCGTTGCACCAGCGCGGAAACGGCGTGCCACGCCGCGACCGCCTCGTCGTCGGAGCGTCCGCCGAAGAAGTCGATCAAAGCCGTGCCCGCGTTCACCAGCGGCGCCACGGCTTCCTCGTTCGCGTCTGGGGCCGCGGCCGCGATGCGCTGCCACTCCGCCTTGTCGAGCGAGGCGACCCGGTGCGCGAAACCACCGCCATTCAGCGCCTGGAATGCGATCACCGGTTCGAATGGCGCGAGCATCTGGCGGACCTGGTCGAGGTTGACCTTGCCGTGCGACTCGATGGCGAAGCCTGCCCGCTCGACGGCCGCGAACGCCCGGCATCGCGTGTATGTGTCGAGGTCGCGAGTCCCCTCCAGCGTCGCCAGGATCGACCTCACGACCCCTGCCGGCTCGGCGCTCCCCTCCCGCGTGACGCTCGCCACCAGCTTCCGGCGGTCCAGCACGCGCAGCCACTGGATCGGGCTCAGCTCAGCGGCGCCTTTGATGAAGGCGGCGACCTCGGCATGATTCGGTCCATAAGGCGCGGGCGGGCGCGCGGCGGCCGGTGCCGCGGTCCGGCCGCGAGGCGGCCTGGTGATCTTGTTGATGGCGTTGTTGACCGCTGTGCGCACGCGCTCACCGGCCGGTACCGTCTCGACCTCGCTCAGCGACGCCAGTGGAATCACCGCTTCAAGGGGCGCCCACAGCTCGCCGACCTCCGCGGGGGTGAGCTCACCGATGGCGCCCAGGACCCGGCCGCCGTGCACAGCCGTGCGCACCGCCGACCATCCCTCGTCTCCGGTCAGCAGCTGGGGGACCAAGGCCAGCGCCGCGAGCGCGACCGCCTCCTCGCTTTTGGCCTCCCTGTTCTTGGCCACGGCCTGGAGCAGCGCGCGCGATGCACCGGGTTCGATCCGCCACCGCCTGGCCAGGGCCGACAGCTGCTCTCTGGTCAGCGCCTGCAGGGAATCGACGAAGCGGAGCGTCCTGGGGTCGAGCACGTCTGAGCCGGACAGAGGAATGAACGCCGCGAAAGGCACGTAGTGAACCGCGAACTTCAACGCGGGCAGCTGGGAGCGCATGACCAGCGCGGTCATCGCCTGCCATGCGGAGAATTGCTTTTCCTCGGTGCGCTTGACCAGCGTGTCGAACAG
>VBFV01000177.1 GCA_005881335.1 Chloroflexota bacterium | reverse complement strand
CTCGCCCGGTTGCTCCGCCGCCATCGGGGTCAGGACTGAAAGCTGCGGGATCGACGAAACCGGCAGCGTGGCCCACGCGGGATTGCTGAGAGGACCTTCGTTGCCGAAACCGTCGAGCGCCGCGACGACGTATCCGTTAGACGTGCCGGGCACCAGGCCGGTGTCGACGAACGTCGTGGTCATCAGGCCGCTGGCGGCCAGAGTCAGCGCAGAGCCCGCGGCTTCGACCCGGTAAACGCTGTACGTCACGTCGCCAGCCGCCGGCGTCCAGCTGAGGTTCAAGCTGCCGCCCTGCGCCACCGCGACCAGCCCGGTCACAGCGGATGCCGCGTGGACGACGGTCAATGCGCTCTGCTCAGTGGTCGCGACTGCACTGCCGCTCGGCGAGACGGCGACGGCGCGCACCAAGTAGGAGCCGTCCGGGAGCTGCGCCGTGAGAGCGGTTCCAGAGGCGGACCATGTGCCGCTCGATGAGGCAGCCGGGAGCGTGGCGATCGTACGCCAGGTGCTTGCTTGCTGGACCTGGACGTTCACACTGGCCACGTTCGACGAGGCCTGGCCGGATGCGCTGACAGCAAGCTGCGACCCGGCGGTGGCGGCTTGCGATGTCGCGCCGAGAGCGAGCGTCGCCGGCGCCGCCGCGGCCACGAAGACGCCGCCGCTTTGGGCGCTCGCGGCCGGAACCAGAATCGCGGAGACGACCCCCGACGCGGTGCCAACCATGGTGCCGGACAGGGCCCGAACCCTGAAGTAGTACTGGCCGCCGGCAGTCGACCTATCGCGATAGATCGGGCTCCCGAGTCGCGCGACCACCGAGAACGTCCCGTCGGACGTGTCCGAGCGCTCCACCTGGTAGCCGGTTGAGTCCGCGACGGGCGACCACAGCAAAGTAATGGCGCCGGCGCCCGCTACCGCTCGCAGGCCGGAGACGGCGGCCAGCGTTGAGCTCGGCACCCAGTAAAAAGTCATTGCAGCCGTGGGCGGAGGCGCCGCGGCGGCGGGAGGGGCCGGCGCCACGATCGTGAACCCGACGCCTTGTCCAGCCGATCCGTGGCTGGAAACGGCGCGGACTCGATAGTGGCCCGCGGCGACGCTGGCCACGCTCCAGTCGGCGATGCAACCCGGCGAGCACGAGACCGGTGCCGGGACTTGCGTCCATGCGTTTGCACCATCGGCGGCGTACTCGAAGGTGACCCCGCTGCGGCTGGCGCTGTCGGCCACGACGAGCAGGCGACCTGTCACACGTCCGTCGGCGCCCAGGGCGCTGCCGTTCGGCAGTCGGATCGTGAGCAGTGGCGTGACATCGTCGTCGCCATCGCGCGTCGCGGTCACAGTCGCGGTCGCCTTGCGGCTTCCGTGGCCGTACTGGTCCTCGAGCTCGACCGTGTAAGCGTGTTCACCAGCGGTTGCGTTCCAGTCGACCCAGCTCAATGTCCCGGCGGGAAGCTCTGCCACCGAAGCCGAGTCGCGGCTCACGACGTAGACGGCACCGTCGGCGGCGGCGGGCTGCTGCCACGTTAGGGCGACACCCGTCTGCAACGGAGCGGCGCCGAGCGAAGTCGGCGCGGCCGGCGCCGAGTTATGGATGCGAATCGATGTGTCGAACGAGGTCATGTGACCTGAGTGGTCGCTGACCGCGCTGTGCAGTTGATATGAGCCGTCTGCCACCACCGCCGAGTCCCACTTCATCGCGGCGGTCCCCGTCAGGAGGTCGGACGCGGACGGCTGGGCTTGCGCGGTGCCGATTGAAACGGTGCCCTCGGGTCCCGAGACGCTCCACGTGACCGATGCTGTCCCGTCACCCGTTCGGATCGATGCGGTCAGCACGAGGACGCCACTCACGGATCCGCCCGCCGGTTGCATATCGAGCACGACGGGCAAGCTTGTGACCGGTGCCCATGGCAACGCGATCGATTGGATCTGCTGCACCGGTGTCGTCGCCGGCAGGATCGGAAGCACGCCGTACGTGTACGACTCGCCCGCGGTGCCACCGACGTCGATGATCGAGAGCGCGGTCGTCGTCGTCACCAGTACGGGCGAGGCGCCGGCCTGTGTGCGAAACACCTTGTAGCCGGACGCGCCTGCGATCGCCTGCCACGACACAGTGACATGTCCATCGGAGGCTGCTGCATCTGGAGCGGGTGAGGTGATCGTGTCCGCGGGAGGCGTCGTGGTCGGAGGCGTCGTTCCCGTTCCTGTCGTGGTTGTGTCGGTCGGCGGTGTCGTACTCGTCGGCGGCGGCGTAGTAGTCGTCGTGTCGGTAGTCGTCGGCGGCGGCGTCGACGTGGGCGGCGGAGTGGTTGTCGTCGGGTCGGTGGTCGTGGTCCCTGTCGCCGTCGGCGCGGCCGCTTCGAGCGTCGTCAGCACCACGCCGGATGACTGGGCCGCGTCCATGGTCATCGGCGACTGTGTGTCGCAGTCGAGACCCAGGCCACCCGGGCATGACCGAAGCGAGGTGACGCGGTAGAACGAGGTGCCTGCTGGCGCGGTCGAGTCGGTGAACGCGAGTGGACTGACCGCGTTCGAAACTCGACCCACCAAGGTCCAGGGCCCGGTCACAGACGCTGAGCGCCAAACGGCATAAGCGCTCGCGCCTTGAGCGCGACTCCACGCCAGCTTCGCCGTGCCGGCGGTCACAGTCAACCCCGACGCCGCTGATAGCTGCGGCAGCGTCGGCGTGGATTGCGCGGGCAGCAGCTTGCGCAGCAGGTCAGCAATCTGCGCCGCAGTGAATCGTGGACGTTCCACGGCGTGACCTCGCAGCATCGCCTTGCCTGTGCTCGGGTCGAAGCTCTCGACCGTGAATCCCTTTGACGTGGCCCATGCGTTCACGCGATCGAGGCTCGGATGCCCGGGCAGCTGCACTCTCCAAAGCCCCGCATACGGGTCGATGGGTTGTGCGTCGATCTTCGGCAGCATGACGTTGATCGCCCAACCGCTTTCATCGCGGTGGTATCTGCTTGGGACGAGAGTGAGACCGTTGTCGGAGAGATAGCCCTTGATCTGGCTCCACGTGGCCAGACGAGGGAAGTAAATGCTCGCCGTGTCCCGTCCAGTGACCTCTACCGAAATTTCCGGCCGCTTGAGGATGTATGTGCCGAAAGCCGGGAATGACGCGACGACATCGGTGCCGATACGGTCGCTGATCTCATTGACACGTAGGTCGGAGAACGGATTGCTCATCTGGATCGTCAGCAGTCCCGCTCCCGGTCCATCGGCGAGTCGCACGATCGCCGCGGGGGCTCGCTCCGGCTGGGTAGGTGCTGACACCGCCGGGGTCGAAGCGGTGAACGGAACCATCTGCGCCGCCGATCCCACCGCGATCGTGACTGCCGAAACCACAGCCACGGTCCAAGTCAACGAACCCAGTCCGCCCAGCCAACTCTTGATCATTTAGGCACCGCGCCGGCGCTCAAGCGATCGCCTCAGCCCATGCGTGGATCGCATGAGGCGACGACAAAACCGAACGGAAAAGCACCCTTCCTCCCTCTAGACACGGTGCGGTGGCGGACCCCGAAGTTGCCGCAGTCTACCACCGTCTAAAAAAACGTCAAGAAAATCTTTGGGGCAGATGGCCGCCGCCCAAGGCGTGGTGGCACAACTTACAAAAATTGGTCGACGTCATCGATTTGCAGGCTTCGGTTGGGACACTTTTCGTTCCGCCTCCTGACCCATCCCGGCCCTGACTCCGCCGTACTTTCCACCACGCGCCCATTGACCGCAGCGGTCCCGCGCGGTCTACTTATCGCACCCCAAGGGGTATCCATGGAAGCGGTTTCACGAACTGCAGCTACGCTCGACCAGGTCGCCCGAGCGGCCGGCGTATCGCGCGCGACGGCTTCCCGGGTCTTCAGCGGCAACCCCAGGGTGAGCGAGGAAGCGCGCCGCGCCGTTGAAAGCGCGGCCACGCGTCTCGGCTACGTGCCCAACAGCGCGGCCCGGAGTCTCGCCGCCGGGCGCAGCGAATCGGTCGGCGTTGTCGTGCCAGAACCAGGCTCGGGGCACTTTCTCGACCCCCTGCTCTCGCGACTGCTCCGCGGCATTGGTGAGGAGCTGTCGGCGAGCGGGCTGCAGATGGTGCTCTTCTCGCCCCAGTCGCCGGCCGACGTGCAGCGCCTCGAGCAGTATCTGGTGGGCGGGCATGTCGATGCCGTCCTGATGCTGGCCCTGCACGAGTCGGACACGCTGCCCGCGCGACTGAACGCCCGCGGCATCCCGATGGTGTTCGGCGGGCGGCCGCCGCAATCGCAAGAGGTCAGCTTTGTCGACGTCGACAACCACGCCGGGGGCCGAGCCGCGACCGAGCACCTGATCAAGCAGGGGCGCCGGCGCATCGCACACATCGCCGGCCCGGATCACTCGGCAGCGGCGCGGGCGCGTCTGGCGGGCTTTCGCGAAGCGATGTGGAGCGCGGGACTGCGCTCGGATTTCGTCGACTACGGCGACCTGGATCGCGACAGCGGCGAGCTCGCGATGGGTCGTCTGCTCGCGACGGCCGACGAGATCGATGCGGTGTTCGCCGCCTCGGACGCGATG
>VBFV01000176.1 GCA_005881335.1 Chloroflexota bacterium | reverse complement strand
CGGCCTTCCGTGCTCACCACCTCCAGCCGGCCGCCGATGCCCGCGGCCCGCTCGCGCATCCCCATCAACCCGTAACCCGCCCCGCCGCCGTCCGCAAAACCACGACCCTCGTCTGAAACCTCGACCAGGAACGGTCGTGCGGCGAACGCCAGCCGCACGCGGCAGATCGCAGATCCGCTGTGGCGGCGCACGTTGGTCAGCGCCTCGCGGACAACCTGGGCGACCACCTCACGGTGATGGGGGACCAGCATGTCCTCGGTGCCGTTGCTCGACAGCTCGACCCGGATCCCATAAAGACGCGCGAAGTCGTCGGCCTCCCGTCGCAGGTCACCGAGCAGGCCGTCCGGGCTGATCGCTGCCGGCCTCAGGTCCGCCAGGGATTCGCGGACGCGCTGAAGAGACTTCTCGAGGATCTCGTACACGTTGGTCAGGGTCTCGTCGGGCCGGCCTTTGCCCTTCTCGAAGTACACCTTGAAGAGGGAGATCGCGCCCGCCAGCTCGGTCGCGATGCCGTCGTGCAGCTCTCGCGCGACACGTGCGCGCTCCCGTGCCAAAGCGTCTTCGACCGCCTGGTGCGCAAAGCCCTCCTTCACCGCGCGGCTGCTCGACGCCGTGCGAAGGACTGCAGCAGCGCGATCGCGATCGGGTGGCGAAGCCAGCCCAAGAGCCGGCCGTAGGGCTGCCACAGAACTTCCATGTCGGCGAGCGCGGCCTGCAGCCGCGCGAAGTCCGCCTGCAGCTTTGCCTGTTCCGACGCCAGGGCCTTCCTGAGAGCCCGCGACCGCTTGACGATCCGTGCGGTCCAGACAGCAGCGAATACGCCTTCGAGCACGATCGCCAGGACACCGACGACCAGCAGCCAGACACCGATCCAGCCCAGGTCCGTCATTCCTTCGAGTCGCTCTCCTCGATCCCGGCCACCGGCGCGATCGCCACGACCTGGTCGTCAGGAGCCAGGCGCATCACGATCACGCCCTGCGTCTGGCGGCCAATCTGCGAGATGGCGCCGACCGGCGTGCGCAGCACCATTCCGGTCGCGCTGATCACCAGGATCTCCTCCTCCGGATCGCCCACGACGCGCACCGCCGCTAGCTTGCCGACGCGGTCGGTGACTTTCAGCGTGAAGACACCCTGGCCCGCTCGGTGATGCATCGGATATTCCGAGAGCGGCGTTCGCTTGCCATACCCGCGCTGGGTGATAACCAGGAGGTCACCGCCCTCGATCACGGTCGCCATGCCGGCCACCGCATCGCCTTTGCCGAGCTTGATCCCAATCACGCCTTGCGTGTCCCGACCCATCGCCCGGACCTCGGTTTCGCTGAAGCGGATAGCCTTGCCCAGCTCGGTCGCGATGATCACCTCGTCCGATCCCGTCGTCGGCGTGACCCAATCGAGCTCGTCGCCTTCCTGCAGGTTGATGGCGATCAATCCGTTGCGGCGGACATTGGCGTACTCAGCCATCGCCGTCTTCTTTATGTATCCGTTCTTGGTGACCATGAGCATGTAGTGCGCCTCGCTCTCGGTCTCCGGGCGAACGAAGACAGACGTGATCCGCTCGTTGGACCCGATGTCGATCAGGTTGTTGATCGGCATGCCCTTTGCCTGCCGCTCCCGCTCCGGAACCTCATGCACGCGCAGCTGGAACACCCGCCCGCTTTGCGTGAAGAACAGCATCGAGGCGTGCGTGTGAGTGGTCAGCAGGTGCAGGGCGTAGTCCTCTTCGCGCGTGCCGCTGGGCGCTTCACTGCTCGCTGTCGGCCGCGCGCCTTTCAGACCCACGCCGCCGCGCTTCTGCGCCCGGAAGACTCGCAGCGGTTGCCGCTTCACGTATCCGCGGTGCGTCAGCGTGACGACGACCTCTTCCTTCGGCACGAGGTCCTCGGCTGATAGCTCGGTCGCCTCCTGGTCGGTGATCTCGGTGCGGCGGTCGTCGCCGTACTTCTTGACCACGTCGTCCATCTCTTCTTTGATCAAAAGCCGGACCTTCTGCTCGCTCGCCAGGATGCTCTCGAGGTAGGCGATGGTCTTGATCACCTGCTCGTATTCCTCGTCGACCTTGCTGCGCTCGAGCCTGGTCAAACGGCCCAGCGTCAGGGCGAGGACCGCCTTGGCCTGGCGTTCGCTGAGCCCGAACTTCGACTGCAGTTGCGTGGAGGCGACGTCCTGGTCGGAGGCCGCGCGGATGGTCTTGATCACCTCGTCGAGGTGGTCGAGACAGATCTTGAGACCTTCGAGGATGTGGGCCCGCTCCTGCGCCCGTTCCAGGTCGAACCGCGTGCGGCGGAGGATGACGTTGCGCCGGTGGTCGATGAAGAGCTGCAGCGCCTGCTTCAGGCTCAGCACGACCGGGCGCCCGTCGACGATCGCCAGCATGATCACGCCGAAGGTCGTCTGCAGCGTCGTGTGCTTGTAAAGGTTGTTCAGGACAGTGAAGACCTGCGCCTCTCGCTTCAGCTCGATCAGGATGCGCATGCCGTTGCGGTCAGACTCGTCGCGCAGGTCGGCGATGCCTTCGAGCTTGCGCTCGGAGACGAGCTCAGCGATCTTGGCCACGAGGCTGGCCTTGTTGACCGCGTAGGGCAGCTCGTAGACGATGATCCGCTCGCGACCGTTGGCGGCCTGCTCGAGCGAATGCCGCGCACGGACGATGATCCGGCCGTGGCCGGTCGAGTACGCGGCCTTGATGCCGGCAGTGCCCATGATCACGCCGCCGGTTGGAAAGTCCGGACCCTGGACGAAGCCGAGGAGATCCTCCGCCGTCGCGTCCGGATTGTCGACCAGGTGCTTGACCGCGCCGGCCACCTCGCGCAGGTTGTGCGGCGGGATGTTGGTCGTCATGCCGACCGCGATGCCCGAAGCGCCGTTGATCAGGAGATTTGGAATCCGCGCCGGCAGGACCGAAGGCTCTTCCTCGGAGCCGTCATAGCTCGGCACCATGTCGACGGTTTGCTTTTCGATGTCCGCCATCAGCTCGCCGGTGATCGCCGACAGCTTGGCCTCGGTGTAGCGCATCGCCGCCGGCGGGTCGCCGTCGACGCTGCCGAAGTTGCCCTGGCCATCGATCAGCGGATAGCGGAGTGAGAACGGCTGCGCCATGCGCACCAGCGCGTCGTAGATCGCGCTGTCACCGTGGGGGTGGTAGAGCTTCATCACGTCACCGACGAACGCGGCCGACTTCTTGGTCTTGGTGCCGCTGGTCGCGCCCGCCCGTTGCATGGCGTACAGGATCCGGCGCTGCACCGGCTTGAGCCCGTCACGCACCTCGGGCAGGGCCCGGCTGATGATGACGGACATCGCGTACTCCATGTAGGAGGTCTGCATCTCCTCCTGGAGGTTGCGATCGAGAACGGTGCCGAGCGTGTCGTCGGGCAAAGCGCTACTCCTCGTACTTGGCCAGGACTACGACCGCGTTGTGCCCGCCAAAACCAAATCCATTGGAGATGGCGATCCGCACGTCTTGGCGGCGCGCGGTGTTGGGCACATAGTCGAGGTCGCAGTCGGGATCAGGATTTTCATAGTTGATGGTCGGATGGATGATGCCTCGATTGATCGTCAGCAGCGTCGCGATCGCCTCCACCGCGCCCGCGGCGCCTAGAAGGTGGCCGATCATCGATTTGGTGCTGCTGATCGCGACCTTGTACGCGTGGGCGCCCAAAGCGAGCTTCAACGCCTTCGTCTCGCCTGCGTCGTTGAGCTGGGTCGACGTGCCGTGCGCGTTGACGTAGTCGATGTCCTTCGCTTCGAGGCCCGCGTCCTGGAGGGCCAGCACCACCGCCTTCGCCGGCGCCTCGCCCGTCGCGTCGGGCGCGACCTGGTGATAGGCATCGTTCGTGGTCGCGTAGCCCAGGACCTCGCCATAGATGCGAGCGCCGCGGTTGATCGCGTGCTCCCGTGATTCGAGGATCAGCGTGCCGGCGCCCTCGCCCGGCACGAAGCCGTCGCGATCGCGATCGAACGGGCGGCTTGCCTTTTCCGGCGCATCGTTCCGCGTCGAGAGGGCGCGGATGGCGTTGAACGCCGCAATCCCTACCTCACAGAGAGATGCCTCAGTGCCGCCGGCGAGCATCACGTCCGCGTCCCCCCGCTGGATCATCCGCGTCGCGTCGCCGAGGGTTTGCGTCGATGCCGCGCAGGCTGTCGTGACCGTGGTGTTCGGACCGCGAATGTGGAACTGCATGGCGACCGAGGCGCCGGCCATGTTCGGGATGATGGTCGGCGCGTAGAGGGGATTGAGGCGGCCCTTGGCGATGAACGCGGCGGCCCCTTCCGTCATGTCGTCGAAGGCGCCGATCCCGGTACCCATGGCCACGCCGACGCGGAAGTCGTCCTCTTTCGACAGGTCAATGCCCGAATCGGCCAGCGCCATGCCAGATGCGGCCACCGCCATCTGCGAGAAGCGGGCCATCCGCGAGGCCGATTTGCGCTCGATGTAATCCTGAGGATCGAAGGTGTTGACCTGGCATGCGAACTTGGTGGCCAGCCGGTCGCTGCGGAAGCGCTCGATCGGACTCGCTCCGCTGCGACCCTCGATCAGGCCGTGCCAGTACTCTTCGAGGTTCTTGCCGATCGGGTTGACCGTTCCCATCCCCGTCACGACGACCCGAGTACGCCCGTTTTTGCCGGCACGCCGGACCAGGTTGGGACTCATTGAATTCATGGCCTCCCCACCTCCGCCCGAATCTTACCGACGAGCTGGTTTTCGACCGCGTCGCGTGTGACCCGGATGGCATTCTTCATCGCTCTTGCGTCGGAGCGGCCATGCGCGATCACGGCTACGCCGTCAATGCCGAGAAGCGGCGCCCCGCCGTACTCCCGCCAATCCACGCGCGCACGCAGCTCCTGAACCCGCGGCCGGATGAGCGCGCCTCCGACTTTTCCGGACAGCGTTTTGGGGATCTCGTCGCGCAGGTTTCGGAACAGGAACTCGGCCGTCGCCTCGGCCATCTTGATCGCCACGTTGCCCACAAATCCGTCCGCGACCACCACGTCGGCGCGCGCGCCATAGACGTCCTTGGGTTCGACGTTGCCCACGAAGCCGGGCAGGAAGCCCTTCAGGCGACGGGCCGTCTCGCGCACGCGCTCGTCGCCCTTGCCCTCTTCCTCGCCATTGCTGAGCAGCGCCACACGCGGCTCCGGGCGGCCGAGCATCTCACGCGCGTAGACCGCCCCCATCATCGCGAACTGCACCATGGACTCAGGCTTCGAGTCGACGTTCGCGCCGACGTCGAGGAAATACGCAAAGCCGTTTTGCGTTGGCAAGATGGAGCCAAGGGCCGGTCGCTCCACGCCCCTGATCCGTCCCTGGATCAACAGCGCCGCGGCCATGATCGCTCCTGAGTTTCCGGCCGACGTCCACCCCGCGGCGCGGCCTTCCTTGCAGAGTCGCGCGCAGACCGCGATTGAAGAGTCGGGTTTGTTGCGCACGGCCTGCGCCGGATGCTCGTCCATGCCGATCACCTGCGTACACGGCACCAGCTGCAGCCGGGGATGGCTGTCGAGCAGGGGCTGCACCGCGGCGGGCAGGCCTACGAGCGAGATGTCGATGCCGTACTCCAGCGCCGCTGCGGCAGCGCCGCGCACGATCTGTTCCGGCGCGTGATCGCCGCCCATGGCGTCGACCGCGATTCGCATTGTGAGAGTCCTCTAAATGTCTAGGTTCCGGACGCTCTTGGCATGCGCCTGAATGAACTTCTTGCGCGGCTCGACGTCGGGACCCATCAATTTTTCAAATGTGTCGTTGACCGCGGCCACGTCGTCGACCGTCACTTTGAGCAGGACGCGCGTCGCCGGATTCATCGTCGTTTCCCACAGCTCTTCGGCGTTCATCTCACCGAGACCCTTCATCCGCGCAGCCTCCGCGCCCTTGCCAAGCTGGCGCAACGCTTTGTCGCGTTCCGACTCGGACTGGCACCAGATGACCTTCA
>VBFV01000175.1 GCA_005881335.1 Chloroflexota bacterium | reverse complement strand
GGCCGCGTTCTCCCCGTTGAGGATCGTGAGGTTGGGCCGCAGCTCCTTCTTGAGGGCCGGGAGCAATGCCTTGACGGCCTCCCGACCCGGGTGTCCGACGACGTCGGCGACGAACAAAATGCGAAATTCGTCCATGTTCAGGTCGACCGTACTCGAAGGCAACCCGGGGTCCCCGCGAAATCGAAGATTTCGTGGGGTGGGAAGAGAATCTTGAGCTCGCCCTCGGGCATCACCTGATTCTCGTGGAAAAAGAAAAGGGAGCCCTGGTGGGGCTCCCTTGGTCGACTATTTGGCGTACTCCACGGCCCTGGTCTCGCGCACCACGGTGACGCGGATCTGGCCCGGGAAGCTGAGCTCCGATTCGATGCGTTTCGCGATGTCCCGCGCCATCAGCTGAGCAGCGGTGTCGTCGATCTGCTCGGGCTTGACCAGGATCCGGACCTCGCGGCCGGCCTGGATGGCGTAGGACTGCTGGACGCCCTGGAACGAGTTGGCGATCTCTTCGAGCTTCTCGAGCCGCTTCACGTAAGCCTCGAGCGACTCCCTGCGCGCCCCTGGGCGCGCCGCCGAAATCGCGTCCGCGGCAATGAGCAAAAGCGCCTCGATGCTATGCGGTTCCTCGTCGTAGTGATGTGCACGCACGGCGTGCACGACCGGTGCTGGAACCCCGTGCCGCTGCAGCAGGTCCGCTCCGATCACCGCATGCGAACCCTCGACCTCATGGTCGATGGCCTTGCCGATGTCGTGAAGCAGGCCCGACAGCTTGGCGATGCGAACGTCGGCGCCGATCTCGGACGCCATCATGGCGGCGAGATGAGCGACTTCTTTGGAATGGTTCAGCACCTGCTGCCCGTAGCTGGTGCGGAAGCGCAGGATTCCGAGGTGGCGAACGACCTCAGGGTGAAGGCCCTGCAGGCCGACCTCCAGGACGGCCGCCTCACCCTCCTCTTTGACCCTTTGCAGGACCTCTTGGCGGGACTTGGCGACGATCTCTTCGATGCGCGCCGGATGGATGCGTCCATCCACGATGAGCTTGTTCAGCGCGACCCTGGCCACCTCGCGGCGGACCGGGTCGAACCCGCTGATGATGACCGCCTCGGGGGTGTCGTCCACGATGAGGTCGATCCCCGTGGCTTGCTGCAGGGCGCGGATGTTGCGGCCCTCTTTGCCGATGATGCGGCCCTTCAGTTCGTCGGTCGGTAACGGGAGCACCGAAACCGAAACCTCCGCGGTCTGGTCGGCGGCGATGCGCTGGATCGACTCGGTCACGATTTCCCGAGCCCGACGCTCGCTTTCGTCGCGGGCAGACAGCTCCGCTTCGCGGACCTTGCGGGCGACTTCGTTGCGCAGGTCCTGCTCCACCTGGGCCATCAGGATGCCCTGAGCTTCCTGGCGCGTCATGTTGGCGATGCGCTGGAGCTCCCTCTCCTGCTGGCGATAGCTCTCCTCGAGCTGGGCCTTGATATCGTCCTGCGCCTTCTGCTGGTTGGACAGGTCGCGTTCGCGACGGTCGAGGTCCTCGCCTTTGCGGTCGAGGTTTTCCTCTTTCTGGAGAAGACGCTTTTCGATCTGCTGCGACTGAGCCCGGTACTCGCGGGCCTCCTGTTCGGCGGCGGTGCGGATCTTGACGGCTTCCTCTTTGGCCTCCAGCAGCTTCTCCTTGGCCTGGGTTTCGGCCTCGGCCAGGGTCTGCTGGGCCTTGAGCTCCAGGAGAGGACTCCCATCGCTCTGCCGGCGACGGAACAGCACGTAGGCCAGTCCGATCCCGCCGGCGAGGGCCACCACCGCCACCGCCAATAGCAAGACGAATTCGTTGACAGGCATGTGATATGCACCTCGTTAATTCGATTGTCAAAGTGCGTGACCACGGCAGGGCCGGCAAAGCCCCGCCTGGGGTTGGCTCTATGACTTGCGGGCCTCAAAACGGGCCCGCGTGCCTCGAATTCTAGGCTTCGGCGGGCTTCGCCGTCCTCTCCCAGACCGCCCTGCACGCGGCCCGAACGACCCCGGGCGCGAATCCACGGCGGACCAGCTTCGATCCGACCGAGTCCAGCAACTCCCGGTAGCCTGCAAACGACTTCCGGCCTGCCAGGCGCTCGACCAGGCGCGTGGCGGCGCCCACCTGGGCCTCGGCGTCGATGCCCGCCACAGCACGGTCGGCCGACTCCCGGTCCACGCCGCGTGCGGCAAGCTCGGCCGACAGTGCCAGCGGGCCCCGCGTCGCAGAACGCCGCCTCACGTGTCCCTCGGCAAACGATCGGTCGTCCAGGTAGCGCAGCTCAACGAGCCGGGCGACCGCGGCATCGACTTCCGCCTCTTCGTAGCCGCGGCGCCCCAGCTTGCGGCGAAGCTCAAATCGTGAGTGGCTGCGCCGGGCGAGGAGCCGGAGCCCCGTGTCGAGGGCCCCGGCCAGCGGTTTCTTAGAGCTCTTCCGCGGCACTAGCCGGGGACCGGACCGGTGCCGAGGTCCGCAGCGGTGCGGCGGCCTCGGCCGCCTTCGCGCGCACCTTCGACTCGATCTCGGCGGACAGTGTCGGATTCTCGCGCAGGTAGTTCCGGACGTTGTCGCGACCCTGACCAAGACGCTGGTCCCCGAACGACATCCACGTCCCGCTCTTTTCGAGAATCCCATACTCGATCGAAGCGTCGATCAACGCTCCCTCGTGCGAGATTCCTTCGTTGAAGAGGATGTCGAACTCGGCGGACCGGAAGGGCGGCGCCACCTTGTTCTTGACAACTTTGACTTTCACCCTGTTGCCGATCGAGTCGAGGCCGTTCTTGATGACCTCGACCTTGCGGATGTCGAGGCGCACAGAGGAGTAGAACTTCAGCGCCCGCCCCCCGGGTTGCGTCTCGGGGTTGCCGAACATGATCCCCACCTTCTCGCGCAGCTGGTTCAGGAAGATCACGGCGCAGTTCGACTTGGAGATCGCCGCGGTGAGCTTGCGCAGCGCCTGGGACATGAGGCGCGCCTGGAGACCCATGTGCGAGTCGCCCATCTCGCCCTCGATCTCCGCCTTCGGCACCAGGGCCGCCACCGAGTCGATGACGATCACGTCAACGGCGTTCGAGCGGACGAGCACCTCGACGATCTCCAGCGCCTGCTCGCCTGTGTCCGGTTGGCTGATCAAGAGGTCGTCGATCTTGACGCCGATCCGCGACGCGTAGAGCGGGTCGAGGGCATGCTCAGCATCGACGAACGCCGCGACGCCGCCCACCTTCTGCGCCTCCGCGATGACATGCAGGGCAAGGGTTGTCTTGCCGGCCGACTCCGGACCGTAGATCTCGGTCACCCGCCCGCGCGGGATACCCCCCACTCCGAGCGCCAGGTCCAGGGGCAGCGCACCGGTGGAAATGGCGGTTACCTCGCTGCGCTGCGCAAAGTGCTCCCCGAGCTTCATGATCGCGCCCTTGCCATAGCTTTTCGTGATCTGGGACATGGCCGAATCGAGGGCTCTGCCTTTCTCCTCGAGGGCCTTATCGCGTTCCCTGTCCTTGTCTTTGTCTTTGTCTCTTTCCACTTGCAGTGAATCCTCCTAGGTCGTTGCGGCGAGTGTTCTACGTCGAGGGTTGGGACTCAACGCTCTTTACAGGCCAAGTTGGGAGAGTCTAGCGAACATGCGTTTGGAGGTCAAGAGGCCACCTGCCGGACGCTACGGACCTCGGCGATCAGCATCCGCAGGGCCTCGTTCGCGGCCTGCCGCCGGTTGGAGGCGCGGTCGCCGTCGAACTTGAACTCGCGCGACGAGGTACGAGTCTCGGAGGCGACGGCGATGTAGGTGAGCCCGACGGGCTTGGTCGATCCGTCGGCGTCGGGTCCGGCGATACCGGTCACGGCGACCGCCAGGCTCGTGCCGAAACGCTCGCGGACGCCGCAGGCCATCGCTTCCGCGACCTCCCTGCTGACCGCCCCGACGCTGTCCAACAGCTCACGTGAGACGTCCAGCTCACGCTCCTTGACCCGATTCGAGTAAGCGATCACGCCGCCTGCGAAATACGACGAGCTGCCCGGCTGCTCAGTGATCAACGAGCCCACCATCCCCCCAGTGGACGACTCGGCCACGGCAACGGTCAAGCCGCCTTGGCGGAGAGCGTCGCTCAGCTCGCCGGCCAGCGACGGCTCTGGCGCGCCGCCGCTAGGCCCGAGGCGGATCCGCGATGTATCGACTGGAACCAGCAGGTGGCGAAAACGCCAGAGGTAGTCGAGCCCACTCCCCAGCGTGAAGACGACCGCCGCCGCGACGGCGATGTCCGCGATCGGGACCAGGACCGGATACGGCCGCTGCAGGATGAGCAGCGTCACCGCGGCCATCTGGGTCACGGTTTTCGTCTTGCCGAGCGGGGCTGCGGCGATGACCCGCCCTTGGCTCGCGCCCACCGAGCGCAGGATGGTGATGATCAGCTCGCGCGAAAAGATCACCACCACGACCCAGGCCGCGACCAGGCCTTCCTGGACCAGGACGATCAGCACGGCGAGCACGAAGAGCTTGTCCGCGAGCGGGTCCAGGAACTTTCCGAGGTCGCTCACGGTCCCGCTGCGGCGCGCCAGCTGCCCGTCGACGGTGTCGGTCAGCGAGAACGCTATGAACAGCGCGGCCGCGACCTGGTCGTGGCCGGGAAAGCGCAAGAGAAGGAGTGCCATCAGCACCGGGATGGCGACCAACCGGCTGACGGTCAGGGCGTTCGGGATGTTCACAGGCCGCTTCCTAGGGAGAAGTTTGCGACGAGAACTCCCGCGTTGCCACGCCGGCCCCCATCGGCCCGAGGTTGCGACCGTCGACCGTGATGAAGGTCGCCGACGCCTTGCCGCTCGTGATCTTCACGTCAAGCCCTGTGAAGTAGACGAGCGAACCGGCAGGCAGGGTGCGACCCGAATCTCCGTACTGCGGATTGCCGTCGACCAGCGCGTTGATCCAGACCACGTCGGTCACCCGCACTCCGACCACGATCGGACGCGCCTGGATCGCAGGCGACGCGACGGCGGTCGCCGCCGCTGTCGTCACGGCTGGTGGCGACGAGATCGCCGCCGTTGAGCGTTGGTCCGCGACGACCTGACGCCACGCGTAACCCCCGAACATGCCGGCGAGCAGCACCAGACCAGCCGCGGCGACCGCCGGTGTCGTGAGAACCGCGCGAGGCCTCCGCTCGTGTTTCTCCAGGCCAAGGGCAAGGCTTGGCCTGTCCCACGCCGCGGGCATCCGGCGGATGAGGTCCTCGGCGTCGAGTCCGAGATAGGTCGCATACGTCCGCAGGTAGCCCTTCGCGTACACAGGGGCGGAGAAGTGCGCGAAGTCCTCTGCCTCGAGCGCCTGGAGATGCTCGCGCCTGATTCGCGTCGAAGCCGAAACCTGGTCGATCGAGAGGCCACGCTCGCCGCGCTTCGCAGCGAGGGCCTGGCCGATCATTCGATGCCTAATCGCTCCAACAAGTCGTCCACGTCCGGAAGCGTCATCAAAACCTCGCGCGACTTGGAGCCCTGGTAGCCGCCGATCACGCGGTGCTCGGCGAGCTGGTCGAC
>VBFV01000074.1 GCA_005881335.1 Chloroflexota bacterium | reverse complement strand
TTCGACGCAGAGGCGAAACGCTGGGACTTCAAACAGCCGAGCACGTGGGACGACGTCCTGGCCCGCTGGCGCGCACGTGGCCCGCGCAACGCCGAGATGGTCGCAATGTTCCAGGAAGAGTTTCACAACTTCCGCAAGACCCATCAAAAAGAGTCATGACGGAGCGGTTCTGGGTCGCGCTGGCCGAAGTCGACGATCCGGAGATGCCGGTGAACCTGGTCGACCTCGGTGTGATCTATGGCATACGGGAGAGCGCGGGAGTGGTCGATGTCGACCTCACCTTCACCGCCATGGGCTGCCCCGCTTCCGAGTTCATCGTCGACGACGTACGTGAACGTCTTCTGCGCGAAGAGGGCGTGAACGAAGTGAGGATCAACGTGGTCTGGGACCCGCCGTGGACGGCAGCCCGCATGACGCAGGCCGGCCGCGACGCGCTCGAGGCGTGGGGCCTCGCCGTTTGAGCGGTTACAAACGCGTGAGCGGGGACGCAATCGAATACGAGGTGTTCGCGCGCAAGACCCGGGTCGAGCCGCTGCACCAGGTGGGCAGCGTTGTCGCGCCCGACGCCGACCTCGCGATGGCCTACGCCCGCGCGACGTACGACGAGGAGCGCTGGTGCGAGATGGCCATCGTGCGCAAGGAGGACGTCATCCACTTGTGGTCGCCTGGACAGGCGTGAGCCTGCCGGACCTCGTCCTCAGCCTCGCCGACAACAAGCAGATGCTCGGCCTGCGATACGCGGAGTGGGCCACCCGCGCCCCCTCGCTCGAGGCGGACATCGCGGCCGCCGCGATGGGCCTCGACGACCTCGGCCACAGCCGCGTCCTTTATGGATGTCTCGAACCGCTCGGGGCCGACCCTCGCGGGACTGAACGCGAGTCCGATGCCGCCAGCCTTCGCAATCTCCCCTACTTCGACGAGCCGTGGACCGAGTGGAGTCAGTTCGTCGCCGCCAACGCGATCCTCGACACCGCATTCACGGTGATGATCGAGGCATGCGTCAACGGATCGGTCGAGGTGCTGCAGCACCGCCTGCGCAAGATGCTGATGGAAGAGCGCTACCACTTCCTCCACGGACGGTCATGGCTGCGCTCGGGTATCGAGACCGGCCCCCTGAATCGGGCTTGGCAGGAAGCCATCGAGTGGTTCGGGCCGCCGGATGGCGATACAGCGCGCCTACATCGCGAAGGCAAGCTCAGCATGGGCCCGGCCGAGCTGAGAGGACGCCTCGAAGAGCAGATGGAAACGAAAGCACCGCAAACCGAAGTCGACTGGAAGCAATGGGACGCAGTGCGCAGGCGCGGCCGTAAAGGCGCGATCGACGCCCACACTTTCGGCATGCTGCGTGGCCTGGAGGAGAAGAAGTACGCGCCGCCCACCGCCGCGAAACAAGCCGCGACCTGACCCGCGCTGCCCGCACTGCACGGCGAGGGACGCTGAGGTGATCTCCCTGTTCGGGACGCAGGCGATGACCCTTCAGTACCGCTGCCGCAAGTGCGGCACCGTCTTCGAAGCCATCAAGTACGACTAAGAGTCAGCATGGCCAGGCTCATTTACTCGGCGATCACGTCTCTGGACGGCTACGTGGCGGACAGGGACGGCCGCTTCGATTGGGCGGCACCCGACGAAGAGGTGCACACCTTCGTCAACGAGCTCGAGCGTCCCGTCGGCACGTACCTGTACGGCCGCCGTATGTACGAGGTGATGGTGGCCTGGGAGACGATGCAAGTGGCTGACGAACCTCCCGTTATTCGCGACTACCAGGAGATCTGGAAGGCGTCGGAAAAGATCGTCTATTCGCGGACGCTTCAGAAGGCATCCAGCGCCAGGACGCGCATCGAGCGAGACTTCGACCCCGAAGCAGTCCGCCGGCTGAAAGCGGCGGCGGAACGCGATATCTCGGTGGGCGGGCCCGACCTCGCCACCCAGGCGATCAAGGCCGGCCTGGTCGACGAGTACCACCTGCTCATCGCACCAGTCGTGGTCGGAGGCGGCACCGCCTCCCTCCCGACCAACGTCCACCTGAAGCTCGAGCTGCTCGACGAGCGCCGCTTCAAGAGCGGCGTGGTTCATCTCCACTACCGCAGCGTCTAGGAGCGTTCCTCGTCGTCGTCTTCCGTGCCTTCTGCCGACCTGCGACGGCGCATCAATGCCAGGGGCAGTCCCGCAAGCACCACGACGACGATCAGGACCGCGACGATGATCGGGAGGGCCTGCCCGCCGCCGATGGTCACCACTCCCCCCGGCGGTGGCGTGGTCGACGACGCATAGCCCGCGGCAAAGTAGCCGAGCTTGTCGGCCGACGAGTAGATTGTGTACGGCTGACCCTGCGAGGTGCGCTCCAGCAGAGTCCACTGGCCAATCGGATCGTCGGTGCGATAGATGTCGTCGGGGTGCGGCTTGAGGTTCGAGAAGAGCAACGTGATGTTCGCCTTCTTCTTCAGCGGCGCGTCCGAGGTGATGCGATAGACGTTGGTCACGAACCGGACGTCCTTCGGCTCAGGGCAAGTGTCGAGCGGCGTGATGTCGACTGAGACGGTGCTCTTGCCGGCGACGTCGAACGAGTCCGGCAGAAACCCGATCACTATCTGTCCGTCGCTCGTGTAGACAGACCACGCTTCGGTCTTCCCATTGGTCACCTTGATATCGGCGTGCCCTGAGCTCGGCTTGGTGTTGGCTCCGGCCTGGGGCGGGGGGCACGTCCACCGGTACGGCTCCGTCGGGCCGAAACCGTCATAAAAGCCCGGCGCCACCATCCAGGCGGCAAGCACGTAAGCGATCGCGGCGGCGGCGAGCAGCGTGAGGCGCTTCACAGCGCGAGGTCGGCGATCACGTGGCCGATGAGGGGCGCCACGAGGTCCTTGCAGGCCCACCGCCACAACCCGAGCAGAAGACCCGCGGCGGCAACCGCGACCAGGAACTCCGGTGGATGGGAGAGTGCGTGGGCCAGGGTCCACAGCAGCGTGCTGCCGCCGATCGCGAGCGGTGCGCCACCTAGCTCATCGAGCGCCGCATATAGAGCTCCGCGGAACGCAAGCTCCTCGCCGATCGACACCGCGATGGCCGCCGCCGCGAGCCCGGCGGGAAGCAGCGGGGCTGCGGCGCCTCGTGCGGCCGCCGGCAGAAGCAGCACCGCACCCAGGGCGAGGCCGCCGACGACCCGCAGCGCGAAACGCGATGTGCCCAGTCCGAGACGCTCCGCCGGCCAGCCGAGCGCCGCCAGTCCCAGCGCGGCCCCGCCGAGCAAGAGTGCGGCCACGACGAATCGTGAGTTCTGCGCCAGAAGCGCACGCGTCCACTCCACTGCCAGCACGTAAACAGCGACAGCGCCGGCGCGAAGCACCGGACGGCTTCTGACGATCGACGTCAACGCGCCAGCCGATTCGGTGCGGCGTAGACGTTGAAGCGCTCGCCACGCAGAAAGCCGATCAACGTCTGGTTGAACTCTCGCGACAGCGCCACCGCCAGGCTGGAAGGAGCTCCGACCGCCGCAAGCACCGGAATCCCCGCGGTGATCGACTTCTGGACGATCTCGTAGCCGGCCCGTCCGCTCACGACCAGGATCGCGTCGCGCACCGGCAGGCGACCGTCGAGCAGCATCCGCCCGACCACCTTGTCGACCGCATTGTGCCGGCCGATATCCTCCCGCATGCAGATCAGCTCACCCGCGGGGTCGAAGAGGCCCGCGGCGTGCAGCCCACCGGTGCGCTCGAACACGCCCTGGCCGGATCGCATGCGCTCCACGAGGCCGGTCAGCACGGCGGGATCGACGACGGGCCCCGCGGGCAGCTCCGCCAGGTCGCGCCGCAGATCTTCGATCAACACCGCGCCGCACACGCCGCACGCGGAGCTCGCAAGCATCGACCGTTCCGGTTTGCGTCGCGGCGCGCGTGCGAGGTGGATGTCGACCTGGTTGGAGTCGACGATGGATGCGTCGATCGTGATCTCTGATGCCGTCTCGCCCGACTCCGCGCTGATTCGCATGAGTCGAACATCATCGAGAGCGCGGGCGATGCCTTCCGCGAACATCAAGCCCAGGGCCAGCTCGATGTCCTCGCCCGGCGTGCGCATCACGACCGAGAGCGGCCGGCCGTCGAGCAACAGCTGCAGCGGCTCTTCGGTGACGACGGCGTCGGGCACGTCGCTCCATTCGCCCGACGACCATTTGCTGATCCGGATGCCGGGCGCCGGGGGTTTGGCCAATCAGCCCTCGGCGACCCGCAGGTGGCGCGCCCCTCGCGGCACCGCGGTCGTCGTCGCAAAGCCCCGCCATGAGGTGACTCGTTCAGGCTTGAGCTCGACGACCGGCGGGACCTCCGAGCCTTCGATGCCGTACCGCTCGGCGATCGCGTCGCTCTCGCTCGAGGACGCGAAGGTGCCGCGAACACAGGCGCCAACCATCATCGAAGGCCGAAAGCGATGGTGCGATTCGACGACCAGCGCGCCCGGCGCGCCAGAGCGCGGGCGTCCGCTCGTCGGCGCGACGCTCACCTCGCCACGGTCGACCTCCCAGAACGCGGGACGGATGACGGGCTGCCCTCCCTCGATCCAGCAGGCATAGGCGCGCGACACGCCGGCCAGCCGTCGGCTGACCTCAGCCGGCACAGCCGGTACGCGGGCGGCCTGAGCTGGTGGAAACGGCGCGTCTTCGATGAGGTCCGCGTCGCTCAGCTTCAGGCGCATCACGACTCGGTTGTACGGCATCCACTCACGCGGCAACCGCGCCAGGTCGAGGGCGTAGCCCGCGATGAAGGGGGCGTTGCGCAGCGCGTAACCGGCCATACCGAGGAAGTAGCCGGGACCTTCCAGCATCGCCCGAATCTGGCTCGACACCTGGAGTGGGTCGAACACCTCGAGTGCGCCCCGGAGCAGGACCGCCTTCGTACCTCCGTCGACGAGGAAGGCGGCCCTCGGATCGCGCTTGGCGATGATCGTCTTGGCCGCATAGCGAGAGGTGGTCATCCACAGCGAGCCGCTCGCGAAGCTGAACACCGCGGGGTTGACCAGGGGCAGCCGGCGGGCGCGCAAAGCCAGCATGCCGATCGAGCTGCGCCCGACGATCGCGCTCGCCTCGCGGGTCAGCTTCATGGGAGCAACTTTAGAGGCTCGGTCGAGAACCCTCGGCGAGAGATTCGGCGATCCAGGTGGCCGAGATCCGGGTGAAGCGACGAGCAGCGCAGCGAGCGCATGGGACATGCTTGAGCGAGCAGCGCAGGAGCTGAACCCGGAGATCGGCCGCATGGGCGCCGAAGATCCGTCGAGGGCTTCTTCGACCGAGCCTCAAGTTTCCAGGACTTGGCGAATTCGATCTAGCGCCTGCTCCAGGCGTCGTCGGACCAGGAAATCCAGGCGCCTCGCGATCGCCGCCCCGAGCACCGAAGCTGGCGGCTGGTATGCGATCCGGAGCTCGATCCGCACGCCCTGGGGCACCTCCTCGAAGGTGAAACCACCCTCTTGCTTGATCAGTCCGGACTCTGAGACCCAGCCGATCTCACGAGGTCGCCTCCAGCGGTTCAGCCGCAGCACGTTCTGCAGCGGCAGCCCGAGGGCGCGCATCTCGACCCGGAAGCGGGCGCCGGCGCCCTGGGTTTTGGTTCCGATCGGCTCCCAGCGGCTGACTCCCTCGAGCACTTCGGCCACGTGCCTGTGGTCGGCGAAATAGTCGAACGCGCGCTCGAGCGTCGTCTTGACGGTGACCTCCGCCGAGAACTCAAGCTTTGCCACGCACACACGAAGATATGCGGTGTGGTGACCTGGGACGCCGGGCGAGTGTCGACGCGGGCTTCCGTTGCCGTGTCCGGTCCCCTGACCGGAGCCGCCCTTCGCGACGCCTACGTCGACGCGGTTGGCGTGTTGACCTTCGGGCTCGTCAGGGTGCGCCACGACTCGCTGGTCGCCGGTCCGGTCGAGCTCTTGCGTTTCGGGGCACCCAGGGTGACCCGCAACGCGGTCGAATGGCCGATCGAGGGCGGCCTGCTCGCGGGGCGGCCTGGCGGGCGGCTGCGGGTGCAGGCCTCGGGCGGGCAGGTAGAGGCGACGGTTGCCGGTTACACGCCGAGCCTGCCCCGGCCCATCTACGACTTCACGCATCTCCAGGTGCACCAGCTGTTCACCAGGCTCTACCTCATGCGGCTCCGCGGGCGGAAACCGGCCCCCGGGCCGCGCGCTTCATCGGAGGATCGGTTTCGCGCCGCGTCCGTGGACGTCGCCTTCTGCCTGACGCTCGCCCGCGTCACCGGGCGCCCTCGCTGGGGCAGAACGCTGGCCATCGCGATCGCGTATCACGTCGCGTGCTGGAGCACCTCCGGCCGCACGCTCGGCGGTGTCGTGATGCGGCAGCGAGTGGTCTCGGTCGACGGCTCGCGGCTGACCCCAACCCAGTCGCTGCTGCGGCTCGCGTTGCTTCCTGCGTCATGGCTCATGCACAAACCGCTGCACGACGAGCTCGCGTCCACCGAAGTCATCCGAGCCTTGCAGCGAGGCGAAATACGATCCGGGTTCGCCCAAAAAGTAAGGGGCGGCACTCTGGCCGCCCCTTAAGCGATTGACGGTTGGATTGTTACGCGCGGGCTCCTGAGGACATTCCGCCCTGCATCCAGAGCGCCGGCTTGTTCGGGTAAAGCACGAGCACGAGCACCGCGACGAGGATGCCGATGATAAAAGAGACAATGTCGAAACGGCCGATCGTGATCTGCGTGAAGACCTGGTACACGATGTCCAGGATCGCGTAGAGAATCAGCGCGCGGACCCAGCTGATGTTGGCGATCGGGTCAAATCCGGCGATCATGACCCCCGCGCCGAATGCGATGCCGGCCACCGGCGCCGTCACGCCCGCGCCGCTGTCGAATGGGAACACGGCCACGCCGACGAAGCTCGCCGCTGAGCCAACTACGAGCAGGACTCCCATGACCCACATGAGAATCTTGAGCGCCAAGGGATTCCACTTTGCCACTACTTGCCTTCCTCCATTTTTCGACCGCGGTTGAATGCGTAATGCTGAGCGGGCGGCCGTTCAGGTGCAACTTATAGGCTGATTGCACGCAATTAGCAACCTCTTACGAGGCAAAAACTTGCGCCCCCCGCAGCCAGACAACTCGCGGCCTGAGCCCGTAAGCCCAGGCGAACGCCCCTTCGTGCTCGGCCTCCCAGAGCACGAGGTCGGCCAGCTTGTGGGGCGCCACGACGCCGCGATCTGATCTCGAAAGCGAGTACGCGCCGCCGAGCGTCGCGGCCAGGACGGCCCGCTCGACCGACATTTTGAACACCGCGACCGCGAGGGCGATCACGGCGCTCATGCTGGTCAGGCCGCTGGTGCCCGGGTTGTGATCCGTGCCCAGCGCGATCACAGCCCCGGCGCCGATGAGCTCCCGAACTGGCGGAAGCCGGCCGATGGACAGAGCGGTGCCGGGAGCCAGTGTCGCCACCACGCCCGCCCGGGCGAGCGCGATCGCGTCGCCGCGGTTGGCGCGTAGAAGGTGATCGGCCGAGGCCGCGTGCAGCTCGGCGGCGAGTCGCGCGCCGCCGGTTCGATCGAGCTCGTCGGCGTGGATGCGTGGAATCAACTTCGCCTTCAGGCCGGCCTTCAGGATCGCGCGCGACTGAGGCACGCTGAAGTAGCCGCGGTCGCAAAACACGTCGCAGAAGCGCGCGCCCGCCACGTACGCGTCGTCGCACCAGTCGGCGACCTGCCTTGCGTAAGCGCCCATGCGGGCCGAACGATCTGGCGGCAGCGCGTGCGCGGCCAGGAACGTAACCTCGATGCGCGGCAGGTCCTTGCGCTTACCCAGGCGCGCCAGCAACCGCGTCGACTCGAGCTCTCCCACGCGCTGGAGGTGGTATCCGGTCTTGGCTTCAACCGTGGTCGCGCCGCCTTCGAGCCATGACCACAGCCTGCGTGCAGTCGCCTGCTCGAGCGCGCTGATCGGTTCCTCGCGCGTCGCCTTCACGGTCGCCTTGATGCCACCGCCCGCCTTGGCGACCTCTTCGTACGAAGCTCCCGCAGACCGCATCGCAACCTCTCGCATGCGATCGCCCGCGTAGACGGGATGCGTATGCGCGTCGATGAGGCCCGCCGTGACGAGGCCGTTGGCGCAGTCGTCCTCCTCATTCACCGACTCCAGCAGCTCCCGCGGTTCATCGCCGTGCTTGCCGCACCACGCGATCTGCTCTCCATCGCAGATCACGGCCGCGTCTTCGATCACACCAGCCGGCGTGCCGGTGAACAGCCGGCCGATGTTCCGCAGGCGCCTCATTTGCTGACGACGGTCTCGCCGCCGACCACGACGTTGGTGACGTCGCGGCCGGAAAAGCCATAAACGAGGTACGAAGGGCTCATCTCGCGCCACAGCCCGCGTGGCTGTTCGAGGGTGACGAAGTCAGCGAGCATCCCGGGCGTGAGCTCGCCGCCATCCCAACCGAGAGCGATCATTCCATCACGGGTCGCTGCCTTCAGCAGCTCTTCTGGCTGGTGAAGGACGCGGCGACCTGTGGCGCGGCGCTGGTCCAGCTCGAGACCGCGGGCCTCTTCGAGCATGTCGATGACAGCGTTGGAGTCGCTTCCGAGGGATAGGTGACATCCGTGGTCGGCAAGAGCGCGCATCGGACCCACACGGTCCCCAAGATCTCGTTCGGTCGTCGAGCAGGCGCAGACCTGCACGTTGTAAGCGCCCAAAAGATCGATGTCGCGCTCGCTCAGGTGAATCGCGTGCACGGCGGTGAGGTCAGGGTCGAGAACGCCTTCTCGGTCCAGAAGCTCCGTCGGCGTGCGGCCCTCGGCTGCCACGCACTCCTCAACCTCTGCCGGCTGCTCTCCGAGATGGATGTGCAGCGGCATGCCGCGCTCCTTCGCGTACGTGAAGACGATGCGCATTGACTCCGGGTCCACGGCCCGCACGCTGTGGATGGCGGCGCCGATGCGCACGCCGTCTGCCTCTTTCAGTTCGTCGACCCGCCGAACCCATCGGTCGGCGTTGCCGTCGGAGAACGTCTTTTGAACGTCATCGAGCGGCCGGCCGTCCAGCCCGCCGCGCAAGTAGCACGCGTCGATGAGCGTGATCCGAATTCCTTCCTCGCGCGCCGCATCGATGAGAGCCACCCCGAGCTCGTTCCCGTGACTGTGCAGGTAATGGAACTCGCCGACCGCGGTGATACCGGCCTCCAGCATCTCGCGGAACACGAGCCGCGCGTGGTTGAAGTAGTCGGCCGGCTCCCAGTCCGCATAGCGGTACATGCGCTCTCGCCATTCCCAGAAATCGCCGCCGCCAGACTCGACCTCACCCCGCAGCAACCGTTGGAACGCGTGGCTGTGCACGTTGGCGAAACCAGGAACTGTCCAACCCTTGAGCGCCACGGCGTCGTGCGGAACAGGCGTCACGCCCTCGGTGATCGTTGTGATGCGACCGGATGCGACTTCGAGCAGAACGTTTTCCGCGCGGTGGCCGAGCCACGCCTGCTCGGCGTGCCAGCGACCCGTCCCGTTCACTAGGAATCGCGCATCGGGATGCGGACGCCGCGTTCGCGCGCCACGTCGATCGCGCGCTCGTAACCCGCGTCGGCGTGGCGGATCACGCCCATGCCCGGGTCGTTGGTGAGCACGCGCTCCAGCTTCTTCGCCGCGAGGTCCGTCCCATCCGCAAGCGCGACCATTCCGGCGTGGATCGAGCGGCCGATTCCGACGCCGCCTCCGTGATGCACGCTGACCCACGCCGCGCCGCTCGACGTGCTGGTCAGCGCGTTCAGGATCGGCCAGTCGGCGATGGCGTCGGAGCCGTCGAGCATCGACTCGGTCTCCCGATAGGGCGAGGCGACCGAGCCCGAGTCGAGGTGGTCGCGTCCGATCACGATCGGACCCTTCACCTTTCCACTGCGGACGAGGTCGTTGAACAGCCGGCCCGCGCGGGCGCGCTCGCCATAGCCGAGCCAGCAGATGCGCGCGGGAAGGCCCTGGAAGTGCACGCGCTCGCCGGCGGCTTTGATCCAGCGGACCAGGCCCTCGTTTTCCGCGAACTCCTTCACGATGGCGCGGTCGGTTGCCGCGATGTCCGCCGGGTCGCCCGAAAGCGCCACCCAACGAAATGGTCCGTTGCCTTCGCAGAAAAGCGGCCTGATGTAGGCGGGGACGAAGCCTGGATAATCGAATGCGCGAGTGCTGCCGCCGAGCCGGGCTTCCGCGCGCAGGCTGTTGCCGTAGTCGAAGACCTCCGCCCCGCGGTCGAGAAACTCAACCATCGCATCGACGTGGCGGGCCATGCTCTCTCGCGCGCGCTTGACGTACGTGGCGGGTTCGTCGAGGCGCAGCTCGGCCGCGTCTTCGGGCGACAGCCCCGCGGGGACGTAGCTGAGCGGGTCGTGCGCCGAGGTCTGGTCGGTGACGATGTCGATCTCAAAACCACGCCGGGCCACGTCGGGAAAGACATCGGCCGCATTGCCCAGCACGCCGATCGAAATGGCACGCTTCGCCTTCTTGGCGTCGAGGGCGAGCTGCAGGGCGCGGTCCAGGCTGTCCGCGCGCGTATCGAGGTAGCGGTGCTCGATGCGTCGCTCGATCCGTTCGGGGTCGACGTCGACGCAGATCGCGACGCCGCCGTTGAGGGTCACCGCCAGCGGCTGCGCGCCGCCCATCCCGCCGAGACCCGCGGTGAGCGTGATCGTGCCGGCGAGCGAATCGTGGAAGCGCTTGCGAGCGATCGCGGCGAACGTCTCGTACGTCCCTTGCAGGATGCCCTGGGTCCCGATGTAGATCCACGATCCTGCCGTCATCTGGCCGTACATCGTCAGGCCGAGCGCTTCGAGGCGCCGGAACTCCTCCCACGTGGCCCACTGGGGGACGAGCATCGAGTTGGAGATGAGGACGCGCGGCGCCCACTCGTGTGTGTCGAACACGCCGACCGGCTTGCCCGACTGCACCAGCAACGTCTGGTCGCCCTTCAGGCCGCGGAGCTCGCGGACGATCGCATCGAACGCCTCCCATGAGCGCGCGGCGCGGCCTGTTCCGCCGTAGACGACCAGGTCTTCGGGCCGCTCGGCGACCTCGGGGTCGAGGTTGTTCATCAGCATGCGCATGGCCGCTTCCTGCGGCCAGCCCAGGCAGGAGATCTCCGACCCGCGCGGGGCGCGAATGGTCCGGTTCACTGCAGCCTCCCGGTCACCGACTCCGCGGCCTCGATGACCGCGCCGCTCAGGATGAGGGTTCGGGCCGCGGCGAGCTCGGGCGCGACGAACCGGTCAGGGCCGGCGCCGCCGACGTGCTTGCGCAGCAAGGCGCGCACCGCCGCCGTGGCGGGCGAAGGCTCGAGCGGACGGCGAAGCTCTTGCGCGCGGGCGGCCGCGCACAGCTCCACG
Organism: Chloroflexota bacterium; assembly: GCA_005881335.1. GTDB lineage: Bacteria > Chloroflexota > Dormibacteria > Dormibacterales > Dormibacteraceae > 40CM-4-65-16. The sequence goes on along the minus strand of VBFV01000074.1, from coordinate 27,069 downwards.
GCCAGGATGTGCGCGACGTTGTCGAGCACAGTGCGGAGCTTGAGCGCCGCGCCCCAACCCATCGACACGTGGTCCTCCTGCATGCCGGAGGTCGGTATCGAATCCACGCTGGCGGGGGCGGCGAGGCGGCGGTTTTCCGCGACCAGCGCGGCGGCGGTGTACTGGGCGACCATCAGGCCGGAGTTCACGCCGGGCTCCTCCGCGAGGAACGGCGGCAGGCCCTGCGAGCGATGCGGGTCGAGCAGGCGGTCTACCCGGCGTTCCGCGATCGATCCGACCTCGGCCGCGGCGATCGCCAGGAAGTCGGCGGCGAATGCCAGGGGTTCACCGTGGAAGTTGCCGTTGGACTCCACGTCGCCGTTCTCGAGCACGATTGGATTGTCGATCGTCGACGACAGCTCGATCTCAGCGACGCGGCGCGCGAAATCGAGCGTGTCTCGGGCGGCGCCGGCGACCTGCGGGCTGCACCGCACGGAGTAGGAGTCCTGCACCGCGTGCTGCGAATGGCGGTGCGACGCCACGATCTGCGAATCCTTCATCAGCAGTGAGAGGTTGGCCGCGCTCGCGGCCTGTCCGGGATGCGGTCGCACCTCATGCAGCCGCGCCTGGAACGTGCGGTCGGTGCCGAGCAGCGCTTCGGCGGACATCGCGGCCGTCACGTCGGCGGTGCGAAACAGGCGCTCGGCGTCGGAGCACGCGAGCAGCAGCATGCCGAGCATGCCGTCGGTGCCGTTGATCAACGCCAGGCCTTCTTTGGTCTCGAGCTTGACGGCCTTGAGCTTGGCCGTCTTGAGCGCCAGCGCCGCGGGTCGCGTCGCGCCCTGCCCGTCGAGAACCTCCCCCTCGCCGACCAGCGCGAGGCCGATGTGGGCGAGCGGCGCAAGGTCTCCGCTGCAGCCGACCGAGCCGTAGCGCGGCACGACCGGCGTGATGCCCTCGTTGAGCATTCCGATGAGCGCCTCGGCGAGCAGAGGCCGCACGCCCGACAGACCCATCGCGAGCGTGCGCGCCCGGAGCAGCATCGTCGCCCGGACCACCTCCTCGTCGACCGGCGCCCCGACCCCCGCCGCGTGCGACCGGATCAGGGCGAGCTGCAGCTCCGGCTGGCGGAGCGGCGCGACGCGCGTGCCGGCCAGCGCACCGAAACCGGTCGAAACGCCGTAGACCGGCTCGCGCGAGGCGGCCGCACGCTCCACCCGAGCCCGGCTGCGCTCCATCCTGGTGCGCGCCGCGCCGGCGAGGGCCACCTGCTCGCCATGACGGGCCACCGCCACGACCTGGTCTTCGGTCAGCCCGGGTCCGCGCAGCGTGACCGTCATCCGATCAAAGGCTAATGTTCTTCAGCGCTTCGCGGCGGCTGAGGCCGCTGAGCCGAGCCTCGTACGCGCGGACGTAGCGGGCCACCTCGTCGGGGTCGGTCCAGGCGTACTGGCGCAGCGCCCACCCGATCGCCTTGCGGATGAAAAACTCGCGGTCGGCCAGGTTCGGCTCGATGTTCGCGTACAGCAGGTCGAGGTCGGTCTCGTGCTTGAACGCGAGCTGGCAGATGATCGACACGCGTCGCTTCCACAGGCTGGGGTCAGTGCTCCATCGCCGCATCAGCGGTCGAATCGTTTTTGGATATCTGCGCAACAGATCCCCGACCACACCCGCTACCTCGTCCACGTAGTCCCACCACGCGCCGGTGACGATCAACTCCTCGAGCATCGGCATCAGATCGGGTTTGACGCACTCGCGGTGCGCCTTCGTCCCCAGCAGGAACAGCGCCGCGTAGCGCTCCTCGCGATGGCGAGCGCCTCGCCACAGCTCGAGGATCGTCTCGCGCCATTCGGAGCACGTCATCGGCGATCCATCGAACACCTCGCGGCTGATCGCTCGGACGTCGGGCATGTTGATCCCGTAGTAGGGCATCGTCGATTTCATGTATGCGCGCATGCCCTCGGCTTTTTCCGGGTTGGCCGCCGCCTTCATCTGCCGGCGCAGCCTCCCGATCATGGAGCGGGCAGGTAACGCGCCTTCACCGGCACGCCGTCGTCGACCTCCACCACCCAGGTCGATCCCTTCTCGAACCCTCCCTCGCCCGCCTTGACCACGTGGCGCTGGACGAGGTCCTCGACGAGCTCCCACGTGATGTCGCCGTGCGTGCTGAGCACGACCCCATCCAGACTTCGATCGCCGAAGAACTCGCTGAGGCCGGCCAGGCCATGACCCTCGGCCAACGAGTCTGACTGCTTGACTTCGAGCCGGCGCGCCCGTGCGAGCGGCTGCACTGTCTGCACGCACCGGTGGTAAGGACTCGAATGGATCTCGGTGATCGAAAAGGGCTGCAGCAGTTTGACCAGCGCGTCGGCCTGCTTCTCACCCTTCTTGTTCAGCGGACGCTGCCGATCGTCACCCGACCAGTGGCTCCGGCTTCCCGCCTTCGCGTGCCGGACGACATAGAAGCGGCGGCTCAGGGCATCCACGCTCGCAGACGCTTACGGTCGAGCGCGTCCCACACCTTCCGCCAGCGTGCGCGCGCGTCGTCGGCCGCGAGCCTCTCCAGCGCGATGAGCTCGCCCGCGACGAACGCGCGCTTGCCGCTCACCTTCGCGGAGCGAAGCCAGGCTTGCGCGGTGACGCTGTCCTGGTGCTCGCCCAGGATGGTCTGCAGCTTGGCGGCCGCCCGCGCGAAGGCGGCGGCGCCCGCTGCCACCGGCGCCACAGCCTCGGCCGCGTATCGCGCCCGCTTGGCCAGGATCCGGATGCGATGGAGCTCGGGGTCGGTCGGCGTCTCCGGCAGCCCGCGCACCGCCGAGCGCAGCCGGCGCCAAGGTGTGGTGGCCAGCGCGGGCAGGACGGATGCCGCCGGCTGGTCCGCGTCGGGCAGCGTCTTCGGCGAGTGCGCCGCCTCCACCAGGCGCTCGAGCAAATCGATGTAGCGCTGCGAGTCGAGGTCCGCGAGCAGCTTCTTCCTGAGCTCGTCGATCTCGCCTTCGAGCAGCTGCAAGAGGGATGCAGCCGACCGCTGGTCGCTGGCCGGGAGCGATTGCGCGCGCACTCGCAGCCGTTCCAGCAGCACCTCGCGATCGCGCACGGCGCCCAGGCCCATCGCGAGCCAACCGAGCTCGGATCGCAGCGGCTCGGTCCACTCAGGATCGAGGAGCGGTCCGAACGTGCGCAGGTTGGACCGCAGCTTGCGCGTCGCGACCCGCGCCTGGTGCACAGCCTCCGGGTCGCGACCGGTCCTGACCAGCGGGTCGTGATGGAGAAGCGCGGCGACCGACTCCGCGACGGCGTTCTTGATCACGTCCTTCGCGGGCGCGTCGGGTGCCAGAGGCTGCGGCGAGACTTCGGGCGGCTCGATCGCCCGCGGACCGAGGGCCCGGATGTGCTTCGGGGTCGGGTCGGGTGCTCCGGCGCCCGCGCCGCGCAGCCGCGTCACGAGCGGCGCGATGATGCCCTCGGTGGGGTCGGCGCCCTCAGCGCCGTTGGAGCTCGGCACCTCGACCTCGATCTCGCGGAATCGCGCGGCGACGCGCCGGCCGTCGCGCACCGAAACCTCGTCGTCCACCACCTCGGCGACACGTGTCCCGGTGGCGTCGACCAGGCGGACGCGACGCCGCACCGTCGATAGCCGCGCCACCGGCACAAGCTCTGCCTTGCGCACATATGCCCGCACGACCTCGAGCGCCGCTTCGGGTGGTTTGGTCGCGCTGCCCTGGAAGGTGAGCTCGTCGCGTTCCAGCACGACGCCTCGTTTGCCGGGGGCGGATGGGGGCGGGGCCAGCTTCAGCGTCCAACCTTCGCCCGCACGGCGCCGCAGCGAGACTCCCCACCGCGCCAGCCGCAGGTCAGGCGTGTCGTAGTAGACGGTCTCCATGCGGACGGTTTCCGGGGGCGCCACCGCGACACCTTCGATGATTCCTGCCAGGTCGGGGAGGTGGAACGCGGGGCCGGCCCCGAGCTTCACCTCGCGCTCAAGCAAGCCGATCAGGCATGCGGCACGCCGCCCACCCCGTTGCCGTGGGCGCTCTCGAGGGCCAGCTCCTTGAACCGGTTGTGCGAGTTGACTCCGCGGGTGGTTGTGACGTGGCGCCACGCCCCGTCCGGCCCGAGCTCCCACGCCAGCACGTCGTCGGCGAGCGAGACGTCGAGGATCTGCTGCAGCCGTTGGCGCAGCTTCGAGTCGGTGACCGGGACGACCGCCTCGACACGCCGGTCGAGGTTGCGCGGCATGAGGTCTGAAGATCCGAGGTAGTACTCGGGCCTGCCTCCGTTGCCGAAGGAGAAGACACGGGAGTGCTCGAGGAACTGGCCGACGATCGAGCGAACCCGAATCCTTTCCGAGAGTCCGGGCACGCCGGGACGAAGCGAGCACATGCTGCGGACGAGGAGGTCGATCTGAGCGCCCGACTGCGACGCGGCGTAGAGCGCGTCGATGATCTCCTGGTCGATCAGGTTGTTGACCTTGATGATGATTCGACCTCCGACCACGCCTTCGCGCTCGATGAGCTGCGTGATGCCCGTGCGTAGGTTGGTGGGCGCGACGAGGAGCTTGCGGTAGCGGCTCTGCCGGCTGTATCCGGTGAGCAGGTTGAACAGCTCGGTCACGTCGGAGCCGAGGTCGGAGTCCGCTGACAGGAGGCTCACGTCCTCGTACGCCCGTGCGGTGTTGGGGTTGTAGTTGCCCGTCCCGACGTGCAGGTAGTGCTGGATATGTCCGCCCTCTCGCCTGACCACGAGCGTGACCTTGGCGTGCGTCTTCAAACCGAGGAGCCCGTACACGACGTGGACGTTGGCCTCCTCGAGTGCGCGGGCCCAGCCGATGTTGGCTTGCTCGTCGCCGCGAGCCTTGATCTCGACCAGCGCGACGACCTGCTTCCCGCGTTCCGCGGCGCGTATCAGCGCGCGAACGATGGGGCTGGCCGGACCCGAGGTCCGGTACAGCGTCTGCTTGATGGCGAGCACGTCCGGGTCGCCCGCCGCATGGTCGATGAACGCCTCGACCGAGGTCGCAAATGAGTCATACGGGTGATGGGCCAGGATGTCGCCCGCACGCAGCACCGCGAAGAGGTCCGGGACCTCGGCCGCGATGCCGCGAAGGCGAGGCTGCGTGGTTGGAGTCCACACCTCCTCTTTCAGGTCAGGACGGTCGAGCTGCGCCAGCACCGAGAGGCTGCCCATGTCCAGGAGCCCGTCGATCTGGTACACGTCCGCCGGCTGCAGCTCGAGCTCGCGCGTGAGCAGGTCGAGCACTTCGGCCGACATGCCCGGGTCGACTTCGAGCCGGACGACGCGCGCGTGACGTCGCCTTCGTCGAAGCTCGGTCTGGATCGCAGCCAGCAGGTCCTCGGCGTCGCTGTCGACGTCGTCGAGGTCCCCGTCGCGCGTCACCCGGAACGGGTGCTGGGTGACGATCTCCATGCCCGGGAACAAAAGCGGAAGGTGAAGCGCGATCACGTCCTCCAGCGGCACGTAGCGCTCGCCCCCCTCAACCGAACCATCGAGCGGGATGAAGCGCGGCAGGACCGGAGGCACCTTGACCCGGGCGAAGCGCTGCTGCTTGCGCTGAGGATCGCGGACCATCACCGCGAGGTTCAGAGACAGGTGCGAGATATAGGGGAATGGGTGCCCGGGGTCGACCGCAAGCGGGGTCAGGACCGGGAAGATCTGCTCACGGAAGACCGTGTGCAGCTGCGCCAGCTCCTTCTTGCTGACTTCGTCCTGGCGCACGAGCACAATTCCCGACTGGGCGAGCGCCGGCAAGATCTCGCGGTTGTAGATCGTCGTCTGGCGGTCGATCAGTCCCTCGACGCGCGAGCGGATCGCCTTCAGCTGTTCGAGGGGTGACATGCCGTCCGGCGAGGCAACTGCGACCGCGGCCAGGACCTGCTCCTTCAGACCGGCGACGCGCACCTGGAAGAAGTCATCCAGGTTCTGGCTGAAGATGGCCAGGAAGCGCACCCGTTCGAGGAGCGCGAGCCTGGGATCTTCCGCCATCGCCAGCACCCGCTCATCGAAATCGAGCCGCGACAGCTCGCGGTTGATGTACCTGGGGCTGACCGGCAAAAGAACAGGCGAAGCTTCTGGCTCGGGGTGGGCTCCGATCGCCACGGGACGAACTCTACAGGCTCAATCCGGGGCCTTGGCGATGACCTGTGTAAAGCACCCGAACGCGCTGCGGCGGGCGATTGCCAGGCTATGTCGCGTAGCCAGGCGGTCGAGAAAAGGGCACCTGTCGGGGCCGGCGGGCCGGCCCCGGCAGGGAGCGATGAGCGTCAGGCGCCGAGCGCGGCGACGACGTTCGAGAAAACGTTCTGAATCTGGTTGCCCATGGTCAAAAGAATCACGATGACGACGATCGAAACCAGGACCAGGATCAGGGCGTACTCGACCATGCCTTGGCCTTTCTGGCGGCTCTGTCGGCTATACATTTGGGTTATCTCCCTCCTTTCTCTCCCCACGAGAGCGTGTTTGAACGGTAACTGGTACAACGCTCGACTTCAGCTTTCATTAAGCCAATTGGACTCAACTGTTTGTAATCCTTTCTATAAGCCCGACTAATATATTCCGGTGCGAAAACCGGCCTTCACACTCGAGCAGATACGGTCCTTCGTGGCGGTCGCGGAACACGAGCACATCTCGCGGGCGGCGGCCTCCCTCTTCCTGACCCAGGCCGCCGTGACCCAGCAGGTCCGGCACTTCGAGCGCGCGGTCGGGCTGCAGCTCCTGGAGCGCGACGGTCGACGGGTTCGCCTCACGGATGCGGGCCGTTCGCTGGCCGACGCTTGCCGCGCCGCCATCCGCGCGGTCGAGGTGATGGACGACACCGCGCAAGCGGCAAAAGAGCTGCAGGCCGGCTCCCTCCATGTCGGCGCCAGCCCCACCTGCGCGACGTATTACCTGCCGCCCCACCTCGCCGAGTTCACCCGGCGCCACCCGGGCGTCAAGCTGAGCGTCGTCGTCGAGCCGTCGGCCGAGCTGAATCGCCGGGTCGTGGCGGGGACGCTCGACTGCGCCATCCTCGAAGGGGCGCCCGACCCGGCGCTGGTCGCCTTCGAGCTGACGCGAGACGAGCTCGTGGTCGTCGCACATCGCGACCACCCGCTGTCCCGGCTTCGGCGCGTGGCCTCCACCGACCTCGCCGGCCACCTCTACCTGGGACGAGGTCCTGAGTGGTCGGCCGAGCAAACCGTGCGCGACATGCTCGGTGAGGCTTACGACCGCCTCGAGGTGCTGAGCCTCGGCCACCCCGAGTACGTGCGCGCGGCGGCCATCGCCGGTCTGGGCTTTGCGGCGCTGCCCAAGCGCGCTGTGGCCGCAGACGTCGCAAGCGGCGTGCTGAAACGGTTGCCGATCCCGCCGAGCTTGCGACCGATCACAGCGGTACGTCGCAAGGGACGCGGTGGCCCCGTGCAGGAGGCGTTCTGGGACTTGTTGACCGGCGGCGGAATGCCCGCATCCGGCAAAATCTCGACCGATGGTCGGAGCCAATCCTGAAGCTGTAATCGAAACACGCGGCCTGCGCCGCGTCTTCAAGTCACGCCAGCGGCAGGTCGAGGCGGTGGTCGGCGTAGACCTCAACGTGAGCGCGGGCGAGATCTTCGGCTTTCTCGGCCCCAACGGCGCCGGCAAGACGACGACGCTGCGTATGCTCGCCACCCTTCTGCCGCCCAGCGGCGGCACCGCGCGCGTGGCGGGCTGCGACCTGGCCACGCAGCAAGACCGGATCCGCGACCGAATCGGTTACGTCGGCCAGGCGGGGGGCTCCGACCGCGAGATCACCGGCCGCACCGAGCTCATCTTCCAGGGCTGCCTGTACGGAATGTCCACCGCCGCCGCGCAGACGCGCGCCGCCGAGCTCATCGACATGCTCGAGCTCGAGGGCGCCGCCGACCGCAAGACCGGTACGTACTCGGGCGGCCAGAAACGGAGGCTCGACATCGGGCTGGGCCTGGTCCATGGCCCGAAGCTCCTGTTTCTCGACGAGCCCACCACCGGGCTCGACCCGCAGAGCCGCGCCCGCGTGTGGGACGAGGTGCGGCGGATGCACGATCGCGGCACGACCGTATTCCTCACGACCCACTACCTCGACGAGGCGGACGCGCTGTGCGACCGCGTCGCGATCATCGACTACGGCAAGATCGTCGCCGAAGGCACGCCTGAGGAGCTGAAGCGTGCGATCGCGGGCGACGTGGTCACCTTCAGCGTCGCCGGCGAGCAGCGGCGCGCTCTCGAGCTGATCCAGGGCGAACCCTTCGTCCGAGAGGCGCGCCTCGAAAACGGCTCCGTCCATCTATATGTGGACCGCGGCGAGCAGGCGATGCCGGCCATCCTTCGACTGCTCGATGGCGCCAACCTGCAGCTGCTGACCGTGGAGCTGCACCGGCCCAGCCTCGATGACGTGTTTCTGCGCCAGACGGGCCGGTCGCTCCGGGAGTCGCCGGCATGAAGCTGCTCCGCGACACGTGGTTGGTGTTCGGCCGCTACTTCGGGCTACTGATCCACAACCCGGTCTGGATCGCGCTCGGTGTCTTGCAGCCGCTCCTCTACCTGATCCTGTTTGCCCCGCTGCTCAAGCCGATCGCCTCGATGCGCGGATTCGGTCCTGGCGGCGCCTACAACGTGTTCGTACCGGGTCTGCTCGTGCAGCTCGGCATGTTCGGCGCGGCCGGCGTGGGCTTCAGCCTGATCGCCGAGCTGCGCATGGGAGTTATCGAGCGGCTTCGGGTGACCCCGGTCAGCCGGGTTGCGCTGCTGCTCGGACGCGCGCTGCGCGACGTGATCTCGATCGTCGTCCAGTCGCTCATCCTCATTTTGCTGGCGCTGCCGTTTGGACTCAGCATCCACCCGGTGGGCATCGTGATCGTGCTGGCCTTGATCGGCCTCATCGGGTTGCTGACGGCTTCGGTCGCGTACGCCGTGGCGCTGGCCGTGCGAAGTGAGGACAGCTATGCGCCGATCGTTTTCACATCGGCGCTTCCGATCCTCCTCCTGTCCGGCGTCCTGCTGCCTCTTGGCTTGGCGCCGCAGTGGCTGCGCAACATCGCGGCCGTCAACCCGTTGTCATACGCGGTCGACGCGGCGCGGGCCATCTTCAACGACAGCCTCGGCGATCCGAGCGTGGCCAAGGGCGTGGCGATCATGGTGGTCCTGTCGGTGATCGCGGTCGTGATCGGCGCCCGGCAGTTCGGCCGCGCGGTCGCCTAGCCGTACGCGCTCGGTTGGCGTATAGCTGGACATATGAAAGGCAAGAAGAAGCGCGACGCGACCGGGCTACCCGAACTGCCTGAGGCAAGGCCTCTTCCACATGAGGCGAATCCCGGCGGCACAGAAGGCGTCGACGCGGCGTGGCCGGGCGGGTCGTCCAACCTCGGCGAGGTCATCAACCCCGACCCTGAGGGTGACACCACGTACTCGACCAAAGATCTCCCGGCCGACGCCCCGCGCGTCGAGTTCGTCGACGCATTCGTGTGCGACAAGTGCGGTCAGGCATTTGCCACCGAGGCGTTGCTCAACGTGCATCGGAGGACAGCGCATCGCCCTCGCGCGTGATCACCCCGCGGCGGGTACGCCCTCGATGATCCTCATGTCTCCGAAGACCGGGATGGTCCTGGTCAACGCAAATCCGGACGCCTCGAACAGTGCGCGGTACTCGGCCTCTGTGCGCTCCTGCCCGCCGAGATTGATCAGCATGTTCATGTCCTGCGTCCTGGCAAACGACGGCTCGTTGCCATGTCCGATCACTAACTCGACGACGAGCAGACGGCCGCCGTGGGGAATGGCGCGGCGGCAGGTGCGAAGGATGGCCACGGAGCGCTCGTCGTCCCAGTCGTGGAGGATGAACTTCACCAGGTAGGCGTCGCCACCGTCGGGGACCGCCTCGAAGAAATCTCCGCCCACCGCCTCGCACCGTTCTGAGAGCCCGGCTGCCGCGATGGCCTCACGCGCGCCGGCCGCAACCGTGGGCTGGTCGAACACGACTCCGCGCAGCTGGGGATGCGCCGCCAGGATGCCGAGCGCCAACGCACCACGTCCGCCGCCGACGTCGATGATCGTGCGCATCGACGAAAAGTCGTAAGCGCCGGCGACGGCCCGCGCCACAGGCGTTGTGTTCACGACCATCAACTGGTCGAAGAGTTGGGCCTCGTCGGGATGCTGCCGCAAGGACTCGAAGAAGCTGGCTCCATGCACGTGGTCGAAAGGCGTCTCGCCCGTCTTGACCGCGTGCAGCAGGTCGCCGGCCGCCCGCCACGACGCCTCACGCCCGACGAAGAGGACCTGCAAGCGCAGCTCACCCTTGTCTCGGAGGAGCGGAGCGGCCATCGGGGTCAGCTCGAAGCGGCCGTCCTCGGCCTCAGCGAAGATGCCCTCGCCGGCGAGCAGCCGAAGCACCCTGCGGAGCGTGGGGGCGTGGGCGCCCGTCGCCGAGGCAAGGTCCGCAACGCTGCGTGGACCGTCCGCCACCACGTCGGCGAGCCCAAGCTGGGCGGCGACGTAGATGGCCTGGCTGACCCAAAAGCCACGAAATAGACGGGTCAATTTTTCCGCCGGTGTGCTGGGCCACGCGCTCATTGGCATCCCTCCCTCAAAGCGGTGATGGTAGTCAATCCAGCCCTATGGCCTAGGTGTGGAGCGGACCCGGGAAGGCTTTCTCGGCGGCTACCGCCAGCCGCTCTTCCTGGCGCCGGATGATGAGCGCCCCGACAACGACCGCGATCACCGCGGCGGCCACGAAAACAATCTCAAACGGCCCGCTCAGCCGTTCGATCTGCCTGCCCAGCAAGTAGGCGCCCCCGCCATAAATCGTGGCCCAGGCGATGCCACCCGCCGCGTTGAAGAAAAGGAACCTGCGCCACGGCATTCGAGTCGTGCCCGCCAGGAACGCGGCGTAGGCGCGAAGGATGGCGGTGAATCGCCCGAAGAACACGACCTCGCCGCCGTAGCGGAGAAACAGGTAGCGAGCGATCTTGATCCTCTTCTCGCTGAGCCGGATGTAGCGACCGTAGCGAATCAGTAACCGATAGCCGCCCCAATGTCCGATGAGGTATCCGAGGTTGTCGCCGAGGATCGCGCCCACAGCTGCGGCAATCACGACGCCGACGATGTTGAGGTTGTGCGTCGCTCCCGCGTACAGGGCCGCCGCGACGAGCGTCGTTTCGCCCGGAAGCGGAACGCCGGTCGACTCGAGGCCGACGATGACGAGCACTGCGAGGTAGCCGTACTGGGCAACGAGGTTGGTCAAGGAACGGTCAAGACTACGTTCCCTGTCGCCTTCAGGTCATTCTGCATGTAGGACTTCCACGACGTTGGTGCGCGCCGCCCAGCGGCCCGGGATGAGCGCCGCCGCGATCGCCACTCCCACCCCGAGCAGCGGGATCAGCACCAGCTCATACGCGTTGAAAACTGCGTACGCGACCGGCGGGGTCTCGTTTCCGGCCGAGTTGCTGATCACGTCGTTCAAGACGTGATGCAGAGACAGGCCCAAAGGCATGGCAACCAATCCGCCGACCAGCGCGAGCAAGCCGGCAGATGCGCCCACCATGACGATCACCTGGCGCGGGCTCATGCCCAGCGCCTTCAGCGTCGCCGTGTCGTGGATGCGCTCCCGCGTGTTCAGGAGCACCGTGTTGAACACTCCGCCGACGCCGATGAGCGCCAGCACCCCAGCGAGGATCAGCAGCACCAGGTCGATGATCTTGACCGGCGCAATGGTTGACGTATCGCTCGCGCGAACATCGAGCAGGTCCGGCTCCACGGCTGCGACGCGCCGCACGTAAGCAGACACATCGGAACCGGGTGCAAGAGTGACGTCGTACAGGAAGGGCTCAACGGCCGGCGTCACCGACGCCATCGTCGCAATGTCCATGAAGAGGGAATGGCCCAGGTTGTTGATGTCGTAGGTCTCGCCGACCAGGCGTAACTGAAGGGGCTGCCCGTTGGCGGTGCCCGTGAAGCTGTCACCGATCTTGAGGTGCGCGTCGTGCATCAACGCCGCCGGGGCGACGACCTCACCTGGGGCTGAGTACCAGCGTCCGGCAACGACCATGTAGCCCAACCGAGATGAGTCGCCGCGGAACAGGCGCGTGTTCACCGGGTCGCCAACACCCGGGACGATCACATTTTGGCCCCCGGACGCGACCACGCGGGCCGTTTCCGGCTGGGCGTTGAGGACCCGCATCACGTCCGAATCCGGGTATGCGCTGCTGCGGGTGACCACCACCTGATACTTGCCCGCGCCGGTCTCGCTGTTGTTGATCAGCTCGAAGCTTCGTGGCAGCCCCACGGCGACCACAACCGTCGCCACGCCAAGCAGGACCGTAATCAGGGTCAGCGCCGCTCGAAGCGGCCGCGCGAACGCATCGCCGATGCCCAGGACCACCGGCCGAGGAAGCCGGAGCCGTGCCGCAGCGTGCCGCAGCATGCGGCCCCCTGACCCACGAGGTGCAGACGCCTTAGTGATGGCGACGATCGGCTTGAGCATCCCGGCGCGTAGGGCCGGCACCGTCGCGGCGACCGCTACCACCAGAATTCCGCCGGCAAAGAGGAGAAGATCCAGCCCGATCGAGAACGTAGGCCTATAGGCAAGCCCGAGCGCGTGCGAGCTGTTGGCCAGGAGGGGCTGGCTCGCAAGCGTGCCCGCCGTCACGCCAACCAGGCACGCGGCCAGCGCTGGCATGACGATCTGGAGGGCGAAGACTTGGACCACCTGATACGGCGTGAAGCCGACCGCCCTCATGATCCCGATCTCGCGATAGGCGGAGATCACGATTCCCGTCACGAGCGTGGCGACGATCGCAACCGTCGCCGCGAGTGCAAAGACGCTGAATGCGACAAGCACCCCGGTGAGGATCTGGTTGGTGATGTTGAAAATGCTTCCGATCAGTAGGTAGGTCAGAGCTCCCGCGACACTTCCCGGAGGAAGGCTCGTCTTCAGGAGACCGAGGGAGGTCTGCAGCTGTGGGCCAGTCGGGTCGCTGGGAAACCGATAGTCCATCAAGTAGAAGGACGAGTCAGGTGTTGAGAGAGCCGGCAGCGCGGCCGGCAGCATCCAGGCGCGCTGACTGCTGAGATCGGCGCTGCCCTCGTCGATATCAACGACCTCGCCGACCACCGTGAGCGTAGGCGTTTGAGCGACGCTTGTGACCTTCAGGCGGTCGCCAACCGAGATCTTGTTCAGCTCCGAGAAAGACCGGGTCAGGACGATCTCGTCGTTGGCGACTGGCCAGCGACCCGACGTGATGTTGAGGACCTCGACTGCGCCGCCCGGGTTGTCACGACCAACCGCGTCCACGTAGAACTTTCGATCGCCAAATCGGAACTGGATGTTGCTGGCGGGGTATGGACCGCCGTACGCCGAGGCACCGATGGTCGCGGCCGTTCCCTGGATCAGCTGTGGATCGGTGTTCGGTCTGAATGCCACCTGCAGGTGCGCGCCCCGCTGCTTCTCGAACGCGACCTGATACGGGTCACGCGTCTGCGACATGAGGGTCACGGCCGTGGTCCCCGCGGCCATGGCAAAGAGAACGGTCAAAAAGATCACCGTCGCCTGCAGCCGGCGCCGGCGCAGGTCGGCCAGCGCCTTGATGAAAATGGCTCTCATCGCGACGCCTCCTCGCTGCGCACGCGGATCACCTCCGAGGCAGCCCGCTCTGGGCTCTCGAGCCGTGCATCGTCGACGATCTTCCCGTCCATGACGCTGATCACGCGCGCCGCGTGACGAGTCGCGAGCTTGGCGTCATGCGTAACGAGCAAGATCGTCTGCCCGTCGCGGTTCAGCTTGCCGAGGAGCTCCATCACCTGATCGCCGGTGTGCGTGTCGAGCGCTCCTGTGGGTTCGTCGGCAAGCAGAAGCGTCGGACTGTTGATCAAGGCGCGGGCGATCGCTACCCGCTGCTGCTGGCCGCCGCTCAGTCGGGCGGGAAACCTGTCCGCGATGTCCTGGATGCCGAGCTGGCCCAGCAGCTCGCGCGCCCGCGCCGTCGCTTCGCTGCCTTTCAGCTGCGCCGGAATGAGGACGTTCTCGAGCGAGGTCAGGTTCGGGAGCAAGTAGAAGAACTGAAAAACGAATCCGATGTTGTCGCGCCGGAACCTGGCCAGGCCCGCCTCACCGAGCTTACCCAGGTCCATGCCGCCGACCGCGACGGAGCCGGACGTCGGCCGGTCCAACCCCGCGACAAGATTGAGCAGGGTGGACTTGCCGCTACCGGAGGGACCCATGATCGCGGTGAATTCGCCCTTCTCGACGAGGAGCGACACGCCGTTGAGTGCCCCCGTGATGCCCCCCTGGTAAACCTTGGTGACCTCGGTGAGCCTGACCAGCTCGCTCATTCCGTTCTTGCCCCCTCCTCCGCCCCGAAACGCTCTGAAGAAAGTTCGTCCATCCATTTGAGGTCTGCCTCCGTGTGCAGTAATGCGCCGCGCACGAGCCGCGCCAGGTCGACGCGGCCATCGCGGCGTGCCCGTTCTTCCAGCCGGTTGAGGTCCCGCAGGCGCTGCAGATAGGCACGCTTCTGGCGACCCAGCAGTTGCTGCAAGTTGCCGTTCGCGATGCGGGTCGCGAGAAGCAGTTTCACGTAGATGTCCTCGTGGAGCTGCTGGGGCCCAGAGTCAGGCTGGGCGAGCCAGTGGTCGAGCGCTCTGTGGCCCTCCGGGGAAAGCTCGTACTGCAGCTTCCCGCGATCGCCGCGACGGCCAATCGGCCGGACCAGCCCGTCGCGCTCGAGGCGCTGGAGGGTCGTGTAGATCTGGCCGATATTGACTTCCCAGGTCCCACCCAGCATCGCCTCAAAGCGGTTCTTCACCTCGTAGCCGTGGAGCGGCTCTCCCTTCAGGAGGCCCAGCACGCCGAACTTAAGCGACAATCTCTCGACTAACCATACTCAGTATGTATGCCGAGTATGTATGCGAGCGACGCGAATGTCAAGAGGCTTGTTGAGCGTCCGCGACTATGCTCGGCCGATGTACGGCCAGAGCGCCCGGATCTATGACCTGCTTTACGTAGGATCGGGAATCAAGGACTACCCCGCCGAAGCTGCGTTGCTCAACCGGATCATCACTGGGGCTTGTCCGCACGCTCGGACGCTGCTCGACGTCGCCTGTGGCACTGGTGAACATCTGTCGCAACTCCGCCAGTGGTACGAGGTCGAAGGCGCCGACATCAGCCCGGCGATGCTTGACGTGGCACGCAAGAGATTGCCGGGCGTGTCTCTCCACCTTGCCGACATGCGCCGGCTGGACCTTGGGCGCCAGTTCGATGCGGTCACCTGCCTCTTCAGCAGCATCGGGTACATAACGGATCCTTCCGAGCTGACGTCAACTGTCGAGCGCCTGGCGGCTCATGTCGGTCCAGGCGGAGTGCTCATCCTCGACGGGTGGGTTCGACCCGACATGTGGAGGGACGAATTTCGGGGTGACCCTGACATCGCGAGTGATCACGAGACGATGGTCGTCCGACTGTCCTTCAGCCGCCGAGCTGGCCGCATCACCGAGCTCGAAATGCATCATCTCGTGCGCACCGAGTCCGGCATCGATTATTTCGTCGAGACCCATCGTCTCGCGCTCACGCCGACCGAGGAATACCTCGCGGCGGTCGAAAACGCGGGCCTGAAAGCCCGAGTGGTGCGAGATTTCATGCCGTCGCGCGACCGCATTGTCGGCGTTCGAAATCCGGCGTCAGGTTAACGAATCGGGGAGGCGGGATTTGAACCCGCGACCACTTGACCCCCAGTCAAGTGCGCTACCGGGCTGCGCTACTCCCCGACGGAGCAGTAATCGTACCCACGGCTTGAGCGGGGACGTGATCGCGGGTCGGCGGGTCAGCTTCTCCGTGCGGCGGACGGAACCCTGGACGCGAGCGCGATCAAATTCCCCTCGGAATCTTTGAACCACGCCCCCTTTTCACCGTCTGGCATGTCCACCACGCCATCGCGAGTCTTGAACTCAGGGTAGTCGTACTCCTCGGGCTTCACGCCATTGCTCTTCAGGTCGGCCACCGCGGCCGTGACGTCCTCGACCTCGAACGCCATCTGGGTGTGGTCGCCTGACGCCTTGCCCATGCTCGGGAAAAGTAGGAAGCTGCCCTCGGCGAATCGATAGAGGACGCCGCCGTCGGACTGCTCCTCCCCGGGCTTGAGCCCGAGCTTCTGCTCGTAGAACTGGCGGGCCCTCTTGATGTCCTGGGCGGGAATCGCGGGAGCCGCGCTCTTGATCTTCAGCATGGTCTGCCTCCTATGCCCCATGTACCGGCTGTCGGAACGACCCGATTATCCGCCGGTTCAGCCGCGCGTTGGTGGCGATCGCGATCAGCGCCTGCAGATGGGCCGGTTCGACCTCGCCGTTCGTGAGGAGCGACCGGCCACCCCGCTCGAGGTAGAGCGCCAGCCGCCCGTCGTCGACGACGCAGTACGCGCCAGCGGCACGAGCCATTCGCCCGTCCGATTGAGGCCACGACAGGACGGTGCCGTATGCGTTGGCGGGATCTGTGGCCGCCATCGCGATGACAGCACCACCTGATTCGCGCAGGGACCGCAGCCGGTCGACGGCGCCCGGCAGCGCAAACTGCGATCCGCCCAGCCCCTCGACGAAGTAACCGCGCCGGATGCGCCCCGACTCCTCCATCGCACGCAGCACCGGATACAGGCTCGCGAAACCGCCCGGCCAGCCTTCGCCAACCACCGCTTCTCGAGTCAGCACGCCGTGCCGCTGGAGGAGGACGCCGGCCTCGGCGTGCAGGCGCTCAGTCGCGTTCGCGCCGGCGCCGATGAGATCGGCCACCAGTGACCACCGACCGGTCGCTCGTGGCTGGATGAGGCGGGGCAGTCGGGCCTTGCGTGCCGGCCTTCTGGCCGCCGGACCGAGGAGCCGCAGCGGGGCGAACGTGTCGTTCGTCACCTCGCCTGACCAGACGAGGTCCCAAAGCGCGTCGAGCATCACCTCCTCGTCGCCACCGCCGCACGCGTTGTAGATGTCCCGATAGAAGCTCGCGCCGCGAGCTTTGAGATGCGACCGGAGCCGGTCATGCAGTTCCGATTGGGGCGGATCCACCGGCGGCGGCACGAGCCGGGGCGCGTCACCGCGCAGATAAAGGGCGACGCGGCCATCGCTCGCGCCAAGCGGACCGCGACCCACCCACACCACCTCGCCCATCGAAACCAGCTCGTCGAGCAGCCGTGGCGCGTAGTTGCCGACGCGAGAGGCGATCACGTCGCGCTCGATCACCGAGGCGGGCAGAGCAAGGCCCTGGAGCTGGAAGACGACCTCCAGCAGCCGGTCCACGCCGCCGGCCCGGACTCCAATGCCGTGCCAGGCCGGCAGGAAACGAGCCAGCGCGTCGGGCGGCACGGATTCGATCTCGCGGCGCAGGGCGGCGAGGGAGCGGCGCCGCAGGGTGCGGAGGACCTCGGGGTGGCAGTACTCGCGGCCCTCGGCCACCTTCCGAAACTCGCCCGCCACCACCTCACCGCGCGCAGCGAGCCGCGCCAGGGCAGACTCGATCGCCGCGGCGGGCAGCCCCCAACGCTTCGACGGATCCGACGTGACGAATGGGACGTGGGTGCGCGCGTAGCGGCGGAGCAGGGACTCGAGCGGATTCGCGCCGGGCTCGAGGAAGGCGTCGGGCAGTCCGGCAACAGCCTCTTCAGCGCTGAGGTCGCCCAGCCGGGCCAGCAGGTCGTGTGCTTCGTCGACGTCGCGCGGAAATCGCTCGGCAAGCAATCCCTGGAGCTCGAGTTCGACGGCGGCGATCGCATCGGGGTCGAGCAGCTCCCGCAGGTCCTCGCTCCCCAACAGCTCGGCCAGCAGGTCGCGGTCAAGCGTCAGCGCCTGGGCGCGCCGCTCGGCCAGCGGCTGGTCGCCTTCATACATGAACTCCGCGACATAAGAGAAAAGAAGAGACGAGGCGAATGGCGAGGCGCGTTCGGTGTCGACCGCCACGACGCGAATCTCCCGCGACCGGATCGCCCGCAGGAGCCCGGTTAGCGCCGGCATGTCGAAGTGATCGCTCATCACCTCGCGCCACGTCTCGGCCAGGATCGGGAAGTCGGGATACTGGCCCGCGACCTGGAGTAGGCCGGCGCTGCGCATGCGCTGCTGCCACAAGGGCGTGCGCTGGCCAGGCCGCCGCTTGGGCAGCAGCAGCGAGCGCGCGGCGTTCTCGCGGAACCGCGCGGCGAACAACGCCGACGCAGGCAGCTGCGCCGACACCAGCGCCTGGACCTCCTCGGGATCGAGGATGAGCTCGTCGAGTGCGGGCGGCGATTCGACCTCGGGCAGATGCAGGGCGATGCCGTCGTCGGTCCACAGCGCGCGCGCGTCGACTCCCAACCTTTCCCGCAGGCGTGCCTCGAGCGCAAACGCCAGAGGAGCGTGGACGCGTCCGCCGAATGGCGTGTGCAGGCAAACGCGCCAGTCACCGACCTCGTCGCGGAAGCGCTCCACCACGAGGTTGCGGTCGTCGGGCACTATCCCGGTCGCGGCCGCCTGGTCGTCGAGATACGCGAGCAGGTTCTTGATCGCCAGGTCGTCGAATCCGGCGCGTTCGCGCAGCCGCTGCGCGGCGGCGGCCGGATCAAGCGAACGCAGCTCGCGCACCATCTTGCCCAGCGCGGCACCCAGCTCGACTGGGCGGCTCGGGGCGTCGGCCTTCCAGAAGGCGATCTTCCCCGGCTCGCCCGGGGCGGGAGTGACGATGACCTGCGACGGGGTGATGTCGACCTCGCACCTTGCCCGCCACGCGATCCCAGACGATCCGCGGCCGCAGCTCGACGAACTGGTCGGACGGATAGCGACCGCTCAGCATGTCGAGCACCGATTCGAAGGCGAGGGGTCCCAGGTCGCCGTACGGATAGGCGCGCCTCACCACGCGACCAAGCTTCTCGACCTCCCACTCGTCCAGCGCACACATGGCGACGATCTGCTGCGCAAGGACGTCGAGCGGTTTGCGCGGCACGACCGTGGACTCGATGCGGCCTTCGAGCATGCCCTCGACGACGGCGGCCGACTCGAGCAGGTCGCCGCGAAACTTCGGCATCACGACGCCGCGCGAAACCTCGCCCACGGAGTGCCCCGCGCGCCCGACGCGCTGGATGCCGGCGGCGACGCTCGGAGGCGCCTCGATCTGCAGCACGAGGTCGACCGCGCCCATGTCGATACCGAGCTCGAGGGTCGAGGTGGCGACCAGGCCGCGCAACCGTCCCGCCTTCAGCTCGTCCTCGATCAACATGCGCTGCTCACGCGCAATCGACCCGTGGTGGGCGCGCACCAGCTCTTCCTCTGCGAGATCGTTAACGCGAGCGGCGATTCGCTCGGCCAGGCGTCGCGAGTTGACGAAGACGATGGTCGAGCGATGCTCGCGGATGAGCTGCAGCAGGCGGGGATAGATGGCCGGCCAGATGCTGTTCTGGCCCTTGGCGCTGTCTTCGTCCTCGTCCGTCAGCCGGGTCATGTCTTCGACCGGGACCTCGACTCTGACCTCCATGGTCTTCAGCCGGCCGGCGTCCACGATCGACACCTGGCGGTCCATGCCGCCGAGAAAGCGCCCCACCTCTTCCAGCGGGCGCTGGGTGGCGGAAAGGCCGATCCGCTGCGGCTCCACGCGGGTGAGCTCGCACAGCCTCTCGAGACTGAGCGCGAGGTGGCTGCCACGCTTGGTCGACGCGACCGAGTGGATCTCGTCGACGATCAGCCAGCGGACCGGCGCCAGGATCTTGCGCGCGGCGCTCGTGAGGATGAGGAACAGCGACTCGGGCGTCGTGATCAGGATGTCGGGCGGGTGCCTTTCCATGGACCGGCGGACGTCGGCGGGCGTGTCGCCCGTCCGGATCGCGACTGAGATGTCAGGCGGCACCAGCCCCTGCGATTCCATCTGGCGCCGGATCCCCACCAGCGGCGAGCGCAGGTTGCGGTCGACATCGTGGGCCAGGGCTTTCAGCGGCGATACATAAAGGACGCGACATCGCTCAGCTTCGGCCGGCGTCGGCTCGCCCGAGAGGCGGTCGAGGCACCACAGAAAGGCGGCCAGCGTCTTGCCGCTCCCGGTCGGCGCTGCCATCAGGACGTGACGGCCGGCTCCGACCTCCCGCCACCCCTGTTCCTGGACGGCGGTGGGCTCGGCGAAGGAGGCGCGGAACCAATCCCGGACTGGCGGCGAGAAGAGATCGAGGACGTGACCCACGAGAAGACAAGTTAGACGTTTCCAGAGCTGCAAACAAGTGTTCTTAACAACCTCCCGCACTACGATCCCGTCGTGATCGAGGCCGCCCGGTTCAGGGAGGTCATGGCCAGCTTTCCGAGCGGGGTGGTCATCCTGACCGCATTCGGCGATGACCACCAACCGCGAGGCCTCACCGTGAGCGCTTTTTGCGCCGTCTCGGTCGATCCTCCGCTGGCGCTCGTGTGCATCGACAAGACGTCGAACACCCTGCCCGCGGTGCAGCACACCGGCGGGTTCACCGCGAACATCCTGGCCGCGGGACGAGAGCATCTCGCGCGGCGAATGGCCACCAAGCTCAGCGACAAGTTCGACGGTATCGCCTGGCACGAGGCCGAGGGCAGGATCGGAGGACCGGTACTCGACAACGACTCCGCCGCCTATGCGGTCTGCACCCTGCGCGACACGATCGAAGCGGGCGACCACTGGATCCTGATCGGACTCGTCACCGAGGGCCGTCACGTCGAGGGCGTGACGCCGATGGTCTTTACACGGCGGGCGTACAGCTAGCCGAAAGAGAAAGCCTCAGATTGACGGTGACGGCCACGAGGGGATCAGCTGCACGAGCCCTGCGGAAAGCCACGTCAGCCTGTTGGTGAGCAGCAGCACCCCCATCACCGCGAGCACGCCTGCCGAGGCAAGGTCGATCGCCCGGCGGTGATGGTTGACGAACGTCACCAAGGGCCGCGCGCCCTGGAGGGCGAAGGCGAGAACGATGAAGGGCAGGCCCAGCCCCAGGGAGTACGCGATCATCAGGCTCAGTCCCTGCGGCGTGGCGCCGATTGTCACGGCCGAGCTGAGGACCGCGCCGAGGGTGATCCCGATGCAGGGCGTCCAGCCGCTCGCAAAACCCATGCCGAGCAGGAAACCGCCGGCGACGCCTCCTCCCTGGGGCGCGGTTTTCATCACGCGGTACTCGGTGTCAAGAAACGGAACGCGAATCACCCCCGCCACGTGGAGCGCCATGACGATCACCAGCACCCCTGCGACCACCGGTACGTACGCACGGATGGGCTGCACCGCCAGCGTGAACACATAGAAGAAAAGGATGAAAACGAGCGACAACCCCGCCACGAAGCCCGCGCCTGCGACCGCGACGGGTTGTCCCACTCGAGCGCCCAGGTAGGCGAGGTACGCCGGCGCGGCACATCGTGGCCCATGCCTTCGATCTCCATGAGCCGCGCCCCGGGAATGGCGGCCGCGACGCGCCTGCCGTTTTCGACGGGGACCAGGATGTCGGCGTCGCCGTGGATGACGAGCGTCGGCACGCCGACCGAGCCAAGTCGCTCCAGCCGGCCCCTTGCGACGAGAATCGCTCCGAGCTGGCGCCCGAACCCGGCCGGGTGATAGGCCCGGTCCACTGCACGCGTGATGCGCGCGCGCTCATACGGCTCGTCGAACGGATCGGCCGGACCGAGCAGCTTCTGCTTCGCCCACAATCCGAGCGCGATGCGCTCTTCCCGCGTTGGGGGCGCCGGCGCCATGAGGACCGCACTTCCCTCCGCCGTCGGTTGGACCTGGTCGTCGCCGTTCGGGCCCGACATGATCGACGTCAGGGTCAGCACCCGGCCGGGATGGTTCAGCGTCAGCAGCTGGGCGATGAACCCGCCCATCGACGCCCCGACGACGTGCGCCGCGGCGATGCCCAGCGCATCCAGCAAGCCGGCGGCGTCGTCCGCCATATCGTCCAGGGTGTAGGCGTCCTCGACCCAGGTCGAGAGGCCTGAGTCGCGGTTGTCGTAGCGGATCACACGGAAGCCCCGGCTGGCGAGAAGGGCGCAGAAGTCGTCGTCCCAGCTGAGCATCTGGGAACCAAGCCCGGCGATCAGCAGCAGCGGCGGCGCGGCCAGGGCGCCGAATGTCTCGTATTCGATCTCGATCCCGTTGGAGGTGGCTCGGGGCATCGGGATCATGCTACTAATCGGCCGTGACCAAATCGCTCGCCGCTCGATCCGAGGTCGACAAGCGCTTCACCTGGGACGGCGAGAGCGTCTTTCCGGGTGACTCGGGATGGGAGCGCGCGGTCGAAGAGATCCTGTCCAGGCTGCCCGACCTCGAGGAGTTCAAAGGGCACCTCGGTGACTCCCCGGACACGCTGGCCGATTGGTTCGACGCCAACGAGCGCGCGCACCGCCTCATGGCGAAGGTGATGGTCTACACAACGATGTCGTACTCGGTCGACGTCGGCGATCAGACCGCGGCCGCCCGCACCGACCGCGCGCGGTCGGTGGCCGCACAGTTGGGCGCCGCCTCCTCGTTCGCCGTGCCCGAGATGCTGTCGATCGGCCTCCCCAAACTGCGCGAGTGGGTGGCCGCCTCGCCCCGCCTGGGCCACCTCGGCCACTACTTCGACCGCATGGAGAAGCTGCAGAAACGCATCCGCAGCGCCGAGGTCGAAGAACTTCTGACCCAGGTTTCAGATCCGCTGGCCACTGCCCTGTCCGTGCACAGCGTGCTCGCCAACACCGACCTGAAATTCGCGCCGGCGATCGGCGCCGACGGTGAGCTGCATGAGGTGGCGCAGGGCACCATCGCGGCTCTGATGACCAATCCCGATCGCGAGGTGCGACGCACCGCATTCGAGAGCTACGCCGACGAGCACCTCCGGATGCAGCACGCGATGGCGGCGAGCCTGGCGGGCGGGGTCAAACGAGACGTGTTTTTCGCGCGGGCGCGCGGGTACGCGTCCTCCCTGGAGGCTGCCCGGTGCCCTATGAGGATGCGGTGGAGTGGATCGCGGAGGGCGTCGCTCCGCTCGGCCAGGACTACGTCGCGGTGATGCGCCAAGGCGCTCTCGAAGACCGCTGGGTCGACGTCTACCCCAACAAAGGCAAGCGGATGGGCGCTTTCTCCACCGGTGCGATGGATACGCGGCCTTTCATCTTCATGAGCTACAACGACGACATCTACTCGATGAGCACGCTGGCGCACGAGCTCGGGCACTCGATGCACTCCTACCACGCCCGCCGGACCCAGCCTTACGTCTATTCGAATTACGGGCTGTTCCAGGCCGAGGTGGCCTCTAACATGCACCAGGCGTTGACCCGCCGGCACCTGCTTGCGACGAAGACCGACCCAGAGTTTCAGATCGCGGTCATCGAAGAGGCGATGTCGAACTTCTATCGCTACTTCTTCATCATGCCGTCGCTCGCCCGGCTCGAGCTCGAGATCCACGAGCGGGTCGAACGCGGCGGCGCGCTGACCGCCGATTACCTGAACAACTTGATGGCGGACCTGATGCTCGAGGTCTACGGATCGGAGGTCGACGTCAACGATCGAGACCGAGACCGCATCGGTTCGACATGGGCGCAGTTCCACACCCACCTCTACAGCAACTTCTACGTCTACCAGTACGCAACGGGCATCGCGGCTGCCGACCATCTCGTCGAGCGGGTCGCGGCGGGCGACGCAAAGGCGGTGGAGTCCTACCTGGCGTTCTTGAAGAGCGCCGGGTCGATGTATCCGCTCGAGGGCCTGCGCATGGCCGGAGTCGACATGACGTCGCCGGAGCCGGTCGAGGCGGCGTTTGCGACGCTGGCGTCGATGGTCGACCGGTTGGAGACGCTTACTCCAGCACGATCCTGAAGACGTCGGACTCCCGGATCTGGAATCCCATCCTCTCGTAGAGGCGGTGCGCGGCCTCACGATTCGGACCGCGCCCTGACTGGAGCTCGGCCACCTGCGCCCCACGCTCGCGACCGATCTCGAGCGCCGCTTTGACCAGCGCCTCGCCGACGCCCTGGCCTCGGGCCGAATCGTCGACCACGACCTCGTCCAGCCTCGCCTTGATCCAGAAGGGGGTCGTGTACACGATGACGGTGGTGGTGCCGACGATCTCGTCCCCCTCCGTCGCGACGAGCAAGGTCGCCGCGGGGTCGGCGATCAGGCGCTGCAGCCGTTCCAGGTCCGGCACCCGCAGCCTCGGGTTCAGCTGAGGCAGAAGTCGCGCCAGCGCCGCCAGCAGCTGCGGCGTGGCCTCATGGACGGCTTCGACTCGCATCTCTAGTGCATTGGTTTGGGGGACGCGTGATGCGTCCCCCACTTGGTGGCTACGAGCTAGCGAACACCCGCCGGCGTCATGGCCGCCAGGCGTTTCTCAGCTGCCTCGATTGACTTGAGAGAGCTTTGCACGCTGCCTACCGGATGAATTTCCGCCTTCGTGATGCCGGAGAAAGGCAGGCTTCCAAGTAGCTCTTGGAGGTCATCGCCCGACTTCACGTCGACGATGAAAACGCCCGCCCTTTCGCCCGCGAATGGGTACACGGCCTTGATCCGCGAATCTTGATTCGACGCCACCATCTGAAAAGTCTGTTTGGCGAGCGCGATCGAAGCGGCGGGCGGCACGTTGGTCGAGTCGAGAGCGCGAGTGATCACGACAAACTCCATCGCCTGAACCTCCTAGGGGCTAAGACCGGACGGCGACCCGCCTAGCCTAGTCGCATCCGGCCGCTGCGTCCAACCCGACCCGTTAGAGCAGCCGGCGCAAGCAGGGCGATCGGGATCAGCGGCACGGTGCGCTGAACCCTCGAGTCCTGAAGCCACCGCTCGGGCAGGGAGAGGCCTGCGAGCTTGAGCGCGTAGCAAGACGCAGAGGCCACGAGCACGCCGGCCCAGATCACACCACCCTCCTGAACAGCCCGTACAACGACACGAGCAGCGCGACGATGAGCAGTGGCACCCCGGCAGGGACGAACGGGAGCACGGCGATCGCGACCACGGCCGCGGCGAGGGCGATCGCGACCGGTTCGCGAGACCTCAGGCGCGGTGCAAGAAGGGCGAGGAATGCGGCGGGAGGCGCTGCGTCGAGGCCCAGGACCTTGGGATTCGACAGCGCGTGCGTCGCCAGCGCGCCCGCGAGCGTGCCGAGGTTCCAGAACGTGAAGAGAGCCAAGCCGGTGGCCCAGAAAGCGAATCGGCTCTGCCGCGGATCGTCACGGGCGATCGCCATCGCGGTCGTCTCATCGAGCACGAACTGCGCGGCGGCGACACGGCGCATCCCGCGCACATCGAGCAGAGAGGCGAGACGAATTCCGTAGAGCGCGTTGCGCGATCCGAGCAACGCGGCGGTGGCCGCGCCGGCCCAAACGGTGCCGCCGGCCCCGATCACACCGACGAGAGCGAATTGCGAAGCGCCTGTGAACATGAGCACCGACAGCGCGCAAGTCTGGAACAGCGTCAGGCCCGCCCCGGTCGAGATCGCTCCGAACGAGATCGCGTAGGCGCCGCTTGCGATTGCGATGCCGAGGGCATCGCGGACGATCCCGCGACGGGGATCAGCCGATCTGCTTTCCGTCCGGCCCGACGACGTCCCAGGCCGCGCCGAAGTTGTCGACTCCCTGTCCGCTGGCATCTCCGGGATTGTGATCGGTGACGACGTAGTAGAGCGGGTGGCCCCCGTAAGTGACCTCGATGGTGCCGTCCGTGCGCTTGGTGGTGCCGAGCAACGCGGGATTGACACCGGTGCCCGCCACAGGGGCGCCGTTGGTCAGGAGCGGGGGCCAGTACGTAGCGCACGCGTTGTAGCAGGTCGAGGACGTGCCCCTGTCCGCCTCGAAGAGATAGAGCGTACGGCCGGATCCGTCCACCAGGATGGTGCCCAACTTCGCGTTGCTCGCCGCAGCGACAGTTGCGGCGGATGCCGGCGTCGGAGTTTGGCTAGCGCCCGTCGAGCTGGAACCTCCGCACGAAGTGACCACCAGGAAGAGTATCGCCGCCAAGCGTTTGACCATCCGCACGAAGACCAGTACGCATTCGGGTTACTCGACTAGAAGGGCTTGAGGATCATCAACCAGATGATCAAGGCAATCGCGATCAACTCCCAGACGTGAGCCGCCCGGACGACAGGATCGCGGAAAGCTGACCTCAGTCGTTCGGTGACGTCGCCCGCGCGTATCGCATCGTCGAGCGTCGCGCCAAACCGTTTGCCGCGGGGAATGAACACCGTCGGGACCAGGACCATGATGCTCAGGTACAGAACCAGCGCGACCAACAGCCAGTTGGTGTGCGCGCCCTGAAGAAAGCCCAGAATCGGCAGGCCTTCGATCCAGGCCGCGACCAGGCCAAGGGCCAGGACCGCGGTGCTCGCGGGGATCACCATCAGGCTGTCGAAGCGTCCGATCAGCTCGATCAGGACCTTGACGGTCCCGATGTCAGCCGTCCGCTCCGCCTTGACCTGAGTGACGCCGCGGCCAACCAGGCCGGCGACCAGCCAGAAGCCCGCGAACACGTGCGCCAGCTTCACCAACGCCACCAACAAGGCCATGAAGTTCTATTCCGGTGTGACGTAGGCGGCGGTGAGGCCGCCGTCGACGAGGAACGTGGCCCCGTTGACGTAGCTCGACTCATCGCTCGCGAGGAAAAGCGCGGCGTTGGCGATCTCGCGGGCTTTGGCGAGACGACCCATCGGCAGGTGCACCCGCCTGCGCTGGTAGGCGCCCGGGTCTTCGTTGAAGATGCGCATCAGAAGCGGCGTCTCGACCGGTCCGGGACACAGGGCGTTCACGCGCACGCCCTGCCGCGCGAACTGGACCGCGAGCTCGCGGCTCATCGAAAGCACGGCGCCCTTCGACGCGGTGTAGGCGATCTGCGACGTGGCGGCGCCCATGAGCGCGACGAAAGACGCGACGTTGATCACTGAGCCGCCCCCCACCTCGAGCAGGTGCGGGATGCCGTACTTGCAGCACAGGTACACGCCTTTGGCGTTCACGGCCTGGACACGGTCCCACGCCTCGGGTTCGGTGAGCAGGATCGAATCGTCGTCCGGCGGCATGATGCCGGCGTTGTTGTAAAGCACGTCGATCCGCCCGTATCGCCGCGCGGTCTCGGCATACATCTCCTGCACGCTCTTGGCGTCGCTGACGTCAGCGGCGAAGAAGAAC
>VBFV01000016.1 GCA_005881335.1 Chloroflexota bacterium | reverse complement strand
CCCTGGACATGGAACATCAGTACACTTCACACTCCCGAAGGCTCGCCACTTGGCTGAGGAGGCAGAGGACTAATAAAGCTTCTGGTTGTAGACGACGACCGCGACCTCGTGGAGCTTCTCGAGTACGCGCTTCGTCGTGAGGGCTATGACGTCTCGCGCGCCTACGACGGAGAGACCGCGGTCGAGGCCGTCGGGCGCGAAAAGCCCGACCTCGTGATCCTCGATATCAACCTGCCCAAGCTCGCGGGCTTCGTCGTCCTCGAGCGGATCCGCCACGTCGACGAGCACGTCGCCGTCCTGCTGCTGTCCGCCCGCCAGGACGAGAGCGACATCCTGCGCGGGCTCCAGCTCGGCGCGGACGACTACATCACCAAGCCGTTCCGGCCGAAGGAGCTGGTCGCGCGGGTGAAGGCGATCCTGCGCCGCTCGGTCCGCACGCGCGGCCGTCCCGCTCCGGCGATCTACAAGACCGGCGACCTCATCCTCGACGAAGCGACGCATCAGGTGCGCGCCGACGGTGTGCCGGTGCACCTCTCGCCGACGGAGTTCAAGCTCCTGCGGCACTTCATGGCGAACCCCGGTCGCGTCCTCACCCAGGAGGAGATACTCGAGGGTGTCTGGGGCTACGACGCGGACGTCGGCGGCGACCTCGTGAAGCTGAACGTGAGTCGCCTACGGCGAAAGCTCGGTGCGGACGGCAAGCCACGGGACGTGATCCAGACCGTGCCCGGGGTCGGCTATCTCTTTCGGGGCGCCGAAGGCGGCGTCACTCGCGAAGAGGCGCGGCCCCGCTAGTTATTTGCTGCCGTTGCTCGTCGTGAGCCGACGGCGCGTCGCTTCGAGATCCGCGGCATTGCTGAACACGGGATAGACCGCGAAGCCGGTCGCCTTCGAGATCGAGTCCACCGCAGCGGGATTCGGCTGGGGCAATGCGACCGTGAGCACCTGACCCTCGTGACCGACGACCACGGCATTCCATTCCGACGCCAGGGCATGCGGGAGGTGCCGCTGCAGCTCGGCGGTCGCGAGGCGCGCGGGGTCAGCAAGATACGGCGCGGCGGGGAGATTCAGCGCGCGCGAGCGGATCGCGCCGCGCGGTCCCTCGCCGAGCGAGTGTTCCCACACGCGGATGCCGCCGCCCGATTCCTTCGCGCGGTACATCGCGGCGTCCGCTGATTCCACGAGCGCTGCGGCGTCGCCCGCCGGACGCGGGAACGTCGCGATCCCGATGGAAAGCTGCAGGCGCTCGCGGGCGGCCACGAGCTCGGGCGGCAACGTGGCCTCGGCCGCCTTCTCGAGAATGCGCGTCGCGACTCTGGTCGCGGCCTCGGTGTCGGCGTCCGGCAGGATGATCGCGAACTCGTCGCCGCCGTATCGCGTGGGCACGTCATACAAACGAACGGCCTGCTTGACCGCGGCGGCCACGGCCTTCAAGACCTCGTCCCCCACCGCATGGCCGTAGCGATCGTTGTAGAGCTTGAAGCGATCCACATCGAGCATGAGAAGCGCGAGCAGATGTTCCGCGCGAAGTGCGCGGTTGGTCTCGGCCTCGAGCCGGCGGTCGAAATGGCGGCGGTTGAAGAGCCACGTGAGCGGATCGGTTTCGGCGAGGCGCTGGAGCGCTTCACCCTGCTCTTGCATCACCAGCACTTGGCCGATGTGCCCAGCCAAAAGCTCGAGCGTCTCGAGATCGGCGTCGTCGAAAGGTTTGCCATCGTTTCGATCGGTCACGCTCAGCACACCGCGGGAATCGTCGCCAACAAGGATCGGCACGCTGACGAATGAATCGGAGCGGTAGGTGCCCTCGCCCGACTGGATGGGCGCGCTCGACACGTGCCGCACGAGAAGAGGCCGCTTCGACTGAGCGACGAGACCGACGACGCCCTCGCCCGTCTTGACTCGCACGCGCCGCATCACGTCGTCGGCGAGCCCGACGGCGCGGGCGATCACGAAATCGGTGGAGTTGTCCTCGCGCAGGAGAAGCGACGCGCGCTCACCGCGCACCAGCTCCGTGGCGACCTTGAATATGGAGTCGAGCAGGTCCTCTGCCCGTCTCTGACTGTGACTGTCCACGATCCCCCATCCTGCGTCCGCCCGTAGGTCCGCCCGGCTCGCGATTCGAGATGGCCTGCTTGTTCGCTCGTCTCTGCGGCAGTCTCCTGCTCGGCCGATGCCGCGACAAGCCGCCGTAGGTATCGAAGACTCGTCAAAGATGTCGCAGGTGTGCACACCACCCTGCGCGGGCGCGCTCTACCCGCTTTCGCGACGAGGACTCGGCTCGGCGTCATCATCGCCCCGGCAGTCGCCTGCGCCAAGTGGCGCGCGCCGCAACAATCTCAGAGCGCCGGGGCTGCTTTCCACTCGGGGGGCGGGCGCGGTCCGATCGGGTATTCCGGGCCCTGAGTGGGGTATCTGGAAGCTACGTGCCACCGGCGAGAATCGGATCCGACGTTGGAGCCCTCGAACCGGCGGCCGGCTCGAGGGTGACCGCCACGACGTCGCCCGCGCCGACCGGCGCGCTCAGGACGATCGTGAATAGGCCGCCTGAGCCACTCACGCCCGCGGCTGTCGGATGTTGCCCCTTGATGACCCAGGCCTCCCATGCCTTCCCGGTCGGTGGGCTTGAAAGCTCCAGCACGACGTACGGGTCGCCGCTGCGCGGGATCACCAGCGCGCCGCGCGCGTCGGGCGGAGCATCCTTCTGTGCGGCGAGGGCGACGACGCGTCCATCGGCCACACCCGCAAGAGCGCGAGCGTACGCATCGGCCTCGCGTCGCGCCGTGCCGACTGCGACGAACGAAACGACCAGGAAAACCGCGAGAGCCAGAGGGAGCGCGAGCGGGACTGGCCGCGCGAGCCATGCCCGGGCGCGAGCGCCGCCCCAGTCACTTTCGCGCCTCGCGCGCGTGCCGCGATGCCGCAGAACGATTCGCGCGCGGAGATCCCGCGGGGGGTCCGCGCGCGCCGCGCCCACCGCGGCCGCCTCGTACAACGCCTGTTCGAACTGGGCCAGCTCGCGCGCGCACTCGTCGCAGGTCTCGAGATGCGCCTCCACGAAGGCTCGCTCGGCCTCCTCGAGCGCACCGAGCGCGTACGCGGGCAGGTCTTCGAGCGGGTGACGAGTGCGGTCGATGCTCATCTCTCGTCCACCAAACGCTCGCGGAGCTTCGTCATCCCAAGACGCACCCGACTCTTCACGGTGCCCAGCGGCGTGTTCGTACGCGCCGCTATCTCGGTTTGCGAGTACCCGCCCCAGAACGCGAGCGAGAGCACATCGCGCTGTTCGGCGGGCAGCTCCGAGACAGCCTTGCGAACGCGCTCTTCGCGAAGCGCATCGACCACCCGCTCGTCGACCCTTCCGTCCGCGATGAGGTCGGCGGCGGTGTCGATGCTCACCTCGCGCTCCGACCGTTTGCCGCGCGTGCGGCGCCAGTCAATCGCGGCATTCCGACAGATGGCGAGGAGCCAGGTGCGGACCGCGCCACGCTCGGGCCGGTAGGAGCTCGCCCGCCGCCAGACAGCATGGAAAGCATCCTGTGCGACCTCTTCTGCGGCCTCCGGGCCAGGAAGCATTCGGTAGAGCATCCCGAACGCCACACGACCGTACCGGTCGTAGAGGTCGCCGAGCGCTTCCGCGTCCCCACCGGCGATCCGTTCGACCAGCATCACATCTTCCTTATCGGCCGGTACGACGCGCGGAGGAGGACCAGATGACTCCACGGTGTCGACAAGGACTCTACCCGGGGTGCGGTGCTCGTATCCCTCGTTCGGTGCTGGGACTCCGGGAGGCCCGAGCCCGAGTCATCCGACCGAACCTTCGCTCTCGTAGTCGCGCCTGACGAACGTCAGAAGAGAGAGGGAGGATCCCATGCGTGCTTCACGTTTCATCGAAATCGGCGTCGGTTTCGCCGCGGCTGCGATGATCGCGGTCGTTGCCACCGCGCCACTCGGTTCTCGCGCCGCAGACCATCTCGATGCGCCCAACCTCGCAAGCCGCGAAGACGCCGACATCAACGATGTCTACGTCTTCCAGGCTGCCACCCCCGGCCGCACGGCCATCGCCGTCACAACAAGTCCGGCCGCCGGAATCATCGGGCCGATCGACTACGCCACGAACGTCCGTTACAAGATCAATGTCGACCGCAGTGGCGATGCGGTCGAGGATCTCGCCTACGTTCTGGACTTTTCGGCGCCCTCCGGCGGCTCACAGCCATACACCGTGACGCGGTACACCGGTGTGAACGCTCGGAATCTCGGGCAAGGCGTTGTCCTCGGTGGCGGCATGCGTGGGGCGATCACCTCGCTGAAGGACGGCGCGATCGCGTTCGCCGGACTTCGCGCGGATCCGTTCTTCTTCGATCTCGCGGCGTTCCGGCATGTGGTCCTCGGCGCGGCGAATGGCCGCACCGGCTTCTGCGATCAGCCAGGACCCAGCGGCATCGACTTCTTCGCGGCTTTCAACACCAACGCGATCGTGATCGAAGTTCCGAATGACTCACTCAGCAGCGGCGGCGGGACGATCGGCGTATGGGCGACGACCCTCGATCGGACGACGGGGGCGATGATCGATCAGATGGGCCGACCGGCAATCAACACGGTCTTCAACCACACCTCCGCCGACAAGGAGGCGTTCAACGTGACACCGCCGTCGCTCCAGCCGACGACAGGGAACTTCCGGAGCAACGTGATCGGAACGCTCGAGGCCCTTGGCGGATACAGCGCGTCAGCCGCCGGCGCGATCGCCGACATCCTGCTTCCAGACGTGCTCACCTACACGGTCGGCACGAAGGCGGCCGGGCCACTCAACGGCCGCGCTCCGGCCGACGATGTCATCGACGTCGAGCTCGGTCTGGTGACGCAGGGTGCGATCACCACGGATTGCGTCGGGCCGCACACCTACCTCAGCACGTTCCCATACCTGGGCGTCGCGCACTAACGGATTGCAGTTGCCCGTGGGGCGTCGATCGCCCCACGGGCACATCTCAAAGGGGGAAGGAGCTGTCGCCGAGGCCGTGAAGATCCGAGTGTTCGCGCTCTGTCTTGCTTCGATCATCGTCGCACTCGCGACATACGTCGGGTCGGCTCCCAGTTCGGTCGGCTCGGAGGCGCGGGTGCCGATGTCGTTGTCGGCGGAGGCAATACAAACCGCGGCATCGGCCGCCGAGCTCGCTCGGCTGATCGGCGTGTTCGAGGCCCGGGTGAAAGAGCACACCGACGCCCTCGATTACCTCTTCCTTGGAAAGCTCTATCTGCAGCGCGCCCGTTCGACCGGCGACCTCGGCTCGTACACGCAGGCCGGGGCCGCCCTCGAACGATCGCTCGCCCTCTACCCGAGCGATCCCGATGCCCTTGCCGCCCTGGCGCGACTGCGATACGCGACTCATGATTTCGCCGCGGCCGCGCGCGTCGCAAAAACGATCCTCGCCGCCGACCCTGCGGACATTACCGCGCGCGCGATCCTCGGAGACGCGTCGCTCGAGCTCGGCGACTACGGCACCGCGAGCGACACATTCAGCGGGCTCGCCACGCGGTTTCCGAGTGCCGCGGCGGTGAATGCGCGGTTGGCGCGCCTGGCCTTCCTGCGCGGTGACGACGATCTCGCGCGCGACCTCGCGGACCGTGCCCAGAACGAAGCCCGCGACGAGGGGACGTTCGGGGTAGACCTTGCGTGGTACGCGCATCTGCGCGCGCAGCTCAGCTTCGACCGCGGCGACTACGAGGCGGCGCGGAATGAAGAGGGCGAAGCACTGGCCGTCGCGCCCGACTACTACGTGGCCGAGGCGGGCTTCGCCCGGGGCGCCGCCGCCCTCGGCCGGATCGACGACGCCATCGCTCACTACGAGCGGGCGATTGCGATTGTCCCGCAGCCCGAGTATTTGGCGGCGCTCGGCGACCTCTACACGTTTCGGGGCGACACGACACGCGCGGCGCGGGCGTATGACACGGTCGAGGTCAGCGCGAGCCTCGCCACGCTCGGCCAGCGCCTTTACGACAGGCAGTTCGCGCTTTTCTATCTGGAGCACGAGCGAAGCCTCGACCGAGCGCTCACCATCGCCGAGGCCTCGTTGGCGCAGCGCCCCGATGCCTACGGCTACGACATCTACGCCTGGGCGCTCTACAAGACTGGTCACTACACCGAGGCGGTAGTGGCGTCGCAGCGCGCGCTGGCTATGGGCACGCGTGATGCGCGCCTTCACTATCACGCGGGCTTCATCGCCCTGGCGGGCGGCGACCTCGATCGGGCTCGCTCTGAGCTCGGCCG
>VBFV01000073.1 GCA_005881335.1 Chloroflexota bacterium | reverse complement strand
ACAGCCACGCGTCGACGTCCCTGAGCTACGCGCTCGGCCTCGCCGAGGCGCGGTTGCGCAAGCGTCAAAGCGGCTTTGTCGTCGCCGTGATCGGCGACGGCGCTTTGACCGGCGGCATGGCGTACGAAGCCCTGAACCAGATCGCTCACCTTCAACCGCCGAACCTCATCGTCGTCATCAACGACAACGGTCGCTCCTACGCGCCGACCGTGGGCGGGCTCGCGCGGCATCTCTCGCAGCTTCGCGTCGACCCTCGATACGAGCGCATCAAGGACGAGATCTCGCGTTTGTTGCGTGACCTTCCGCTGGTCGGCTCCACCGCCGACCAGGCCGCATACCGCGTGAAGGAAGGCCTCAAGCAGCTCCTTCAGCCGTCGACGATGTTCGAGAGCCTCGGCATCAAGTACGCGGGCCTGGTCGACGGGCACGACGAAGCGGCGCTCGAGGAGGTCTTGACGCGGGCCAAGAAATTGCGCGAGCCGGTGGTCGTCCACGTCGTGACCGAAAAGGGGCATGGTTACAGCCCCGCGGTCGATGACGAGGTCGACAAGCTGCACGGCGTCAGCGCATTCGACCCGCTGACAGGGCGGCCGCGTTCGACTGAGGTCACCTACACCGACGTTTTCGGCGAGGCCCTCATGACCGCCGCGGCCAGGCGGCCTGAGGTTTGCGCCATCACCGCGGCGATGGCCTCGTCAACCGGGCTCTTGAACTTTGCCAAGGAGTTTCCGGACCGCTTCTTCGACGTCGGCATCTGCGAGCAGCACGCGGTCACTTTCGCGGCGGGCCTCGCGATGGCCGGCATGCACCCGGTGGTCTGCATCTACTCGACGTTTCTTGCGCGTGCCTTCGACCAGACGATCATGGACGTCGCGCTGCACAAGCTGCCCGTCGTCTTCGTGATCGATCGCGCGGGCGTGACGGGAGCGGATGGCGCCTCACATCACGGGATCTTCGACCTCTCCTACCTGCGCCTCATCCCCAACTTGAAGGTCGCGGCGCCCAAGGACGCGACCGAGCTGTGCGCGCTGCTCGAGACGGCGCTGGCCACCGATGGGCCGATCGCGATCCGCTACCCGAAAGGGCCGGTGCCCGCCACCCCCGACCTTCCGGTGGAACCGCTGCCGGTGGGCCGCTGGGAAGAGATGCGCAAGGGCACGGACGCCGTCATCTTCGCCGTGGGCAAGATGGTCGAGGTCGCCGGCGAGGCAGCCGAGCGCCTCGAGATGCAAGGCCTGTCTTGCGGTGTGGTCAACGCCCGGTGGGTGAAGCCTGTCGACCCGCGTATCGCGGATTGGGCGCGCGCGTATCCGGTCGTGCTGACGGTCGAGGACAACGTGGGTGCCGGTGGGTTCGGCGGTGCGGTCCTGGAGGCGCTCGCGCCGCACGGGCTGGCCGGACGCGTGCGAAACCTCGCCCTACCCGACGCCTTCCTGCCCCACGGCAAAGCCTCCGACATCCTGAAGGAGCACGGCCTGGACGCCGCCGGGATCGCCGGGGCGGTTTTCGCGGCGGTCAGGGGACCTGTCGCGAAACCGAACCTCTAGAGCTTTTTTCTGCCTCCGAAGCCTTCGCCGACGTGGTGCCAGTGCTCGACCCGCTCTTCGCCCAGCTTCCAGCACAGCTCGACCAGCTCTCCATCGCGGTAAGAGGGAAAGTCGATCAGGCCTTCGAGCGGACCCTTGAGCTGGATGCCCATGCTGTTCAGGCTCAGCACCGCTTTCAGCAGCTCTTCTTCGGCGCCCTGGACGGCGTCTCGCGCCTGCTGCTCGCGTTCCCGGTCCGAGCCGTTGGCGCTCGGTCGCTGGACGGCGTACTCCGCCATGCGCAGCTGCTCCTCGAGGTCGGGGCGGAGCGCGGAGAGCTCCGCGATCTGCGCCACTATCGGGCGGACTCGCGGGAGCTCGCGGTTGGCCTCGTCGACGGTGTACGTGCGGAGCCTCTGCACGGCTCAACGATACTTCGTTGGATGGAGGCGACGGCGATGCGGCGGCTCATTGCGGAGGCCCGTGTCGCGCGCCTGGCGACGGCCGGCATCGATGGCAGGCCGCACGTCGTCCCCATCACTTTCGCGCTCGAAGGCGAGTCGCTCTATTTCGCGGTCGACGCGAAGCCGAAGCGCACGACCGACCTGAAACGCCTGCGCAACATTGCGGCCAACCCCGCGGTGTCGGTGCTGTTCGACCATTACGCGGAGGACTGGAGCCAGCTCTGGTGGGTGCGTGCCGACGGCACCGCGCATGTGATCGGCGACGGGCCAGAAACGGACCGCGCGATCGACCTGCTTGTGAACAGGTACGAGCAGTACAGGAACGTTCGCCCTGGCGGGCCCGTGGTTGCGATTGCGATCGAGCACATGACCGGCTGGTCAGCCTAACGACGCCCGGCCCGGAATGAAATCCAGCTCGTTAAGGCGAGATCAGGCTCTGGCCTGGGTGCAATTCCACGCACCTGCGGTGTTTCCCCAGCGACCGCCCGTGACGGTGACATCAGCAGACCACGTCCCGGTGAATGCGTAGGTCTGGCTCCCATCCACGGTCAAGGTTGCCGCGCACGTGCCGGAGGCTTTGGCCTGGCCGAGGTGCTCGGAAACGACGATTTTCATGCTGGACGTCAGGTCTGGATCGATCGTGTAGGCATACGCCGTGTAGTAGACCTTGCCGTAGCCGGGCAGCGTCAGGTACCAGCGGTAGCCGTCGTTGGGAGCTGTATACGTGTGATTGGGGCACCAGTATTTGGCGGCGTCGCATGCCACGAACCAGGCGCTGACCATGGCGGCGATGGCGGCCTTCGCATCGGACCTGACGCTGCCGACGAACGTGAGCGTTGGGTTCGCGTCAACTCCGTCCACGGATTTGGCTTCTCGCTCGTAGAAGGACGTTGCAATCATGGCCACCGTGTGAAATCCCGCGATCGCCGGGATCGAGTTGGGCGACGAGGAGGAAGTGGGCACGAAGATGCCGTCCACAGTGACGAGGCCGGCTTGATTCGGCAGGGAAATCGCGATGGTCGCGTACGGAACTTCGACCCGCCAGGTGTTGTAGAGGAGGTAGTGCGTCTCGCGGAGGTCCTTGCGCACGCTATACACCGCAACGCGACTGGCACCTGCCCAGGTCATCGAAACCCTGACATTGGTGGCCGACGAGTCAACTGACGTGCTCGACAGGATCCGCACGTCGCTCACGTCAGAGTTCTGCGGAATCTGCAGCATCGCCGCCACGGCAGCCCGTTGGAAGAGGTCATCTGACGATCCGGCGGGGCGAAGGAAAGTCGCATTCGCCATCATCCCGGCGGCGTCACCGCGCTTCTGGGCGGCGAAGTAATCGAGCAAGGCCCGCCCTGGGCTGTACCTGCTGCTCAGGGATGCGTTGGCGAAGGCGAAAGCGCCCCCGGCCGCCGCCATGAGCACTGCGACCAGGAGCGCGGCCGCGAGCAGGCGCCGGCCTCCTCGCGACCTCTTCGCCGCCTGAGGCGCAGCGTCAGTTGGCGCTGACTCCGCTCCAACACGCGTGGCGATGGTCTCCATGTGGTCCGATGCACGATAACGCAAGGAATTGGGCTCAGCCACGTTCCGGAGTGATACTTGACAAGATGCGACATCTTGTCTAGTGTCGGTTCAACGTGCGGGACCGGATTTTGAAGTCTGCCCGGGTGGTGATCGCCATGGGCGGCCAGCCGACGGTGGCCGACTTTGCCGCCGCGGCGGGCACGTCGCGCGCTAGCTTCTACCGCCACTTTCAGTCACGCGATGCCCTGTTCGAGGCACTGGAGGTCGCTCCGGAACCAGGCGCCCGGGATCGGATCCTGAGCGCCGCCGTGGAGATGGTTGGGGCCGACGGACTCGGCCGGCTGTCCATGGACGAGCTCGCCGATCGGGCCGGCGTTTCGCGGGCCACGCTCTACCGCCTCGTTCCCGGCAAGGCGGCCCTGCTCACCGAGCTGATCGCCTCCTACTCCCCACTCGAGCCGATCAGCCGGCTGCTGACCGCCAGGCACGAAGCGCCGCCGGCCGAGCTGATGCCAGAGGTCGCCCGCACCGCCTATCGAGCGGTGTTCTCCGGCGGCGAAAGTCGTGTGGGCCTGATGCGGGCTTTGTTCTTCGAGGTGAGCGGGCTCGCGCCCGAGACCGAGGAGGCCGCGTCGGAAGCCATCACCAAAGTGGTCGGCCTCCTGGTCGTCTACGTGACAGCACAGATGGCGGCGGGAACCTTGCGCGTGATGCATCCGCTGCTGGCGCTCCAGGCCTTCATCGGACCGATCCTCTTTCACATCCTGACCAGGCCGCTTGCGGAGCGAGTGCTCGGCCTGGACGTCGACGGCGAAACCGCCGTCACGCTGCTGGCCGAGGCCTGGCTCCGCGCCATGGCCGTAACGGA
Source organism: Chloroflexota bacterium (assembly GCA_005881335.1). Classification (GTDB taxonomy): domain Bacteria; phylum Chloroflexota; class Dormibacteria; order Dormibacterales; family Dormibacteraceae; genus 40CM-4-65-16. The sequence continues at coordinate 16,475 of VBFV01000073.1, read as the reverse complement.
GGAGGGACATGACTGATTCCTACGCGGTCGACGTCGAAGGCGTATCCAAATCGTTCGGCGCCTTCAAGGCCTTGAACGGCGTGAACCTGCGCGTGCGGCAGGGTGAGATCTACGGCCTGCTCGGCCCGAACGGCGCCGGCAAGACCACCCTGATTCGCCTCATCTGCGGGCTGCTCGCGGCGCATGCGGGAACGGTCACCGTGCTGGGGCAGCGAATGCCCAACGTCGCCGTCCTGCGTCACATCGGATACATGACACAGCAGGCAGCGCTCTATCCGGCGCTGTCGGTGGAGGAGAACGTCAGCTTCTTCGCGGCGATCAACGGCGCGGATGAAGGCGTCAAGGACGCGCTCGAGCTCGTCGAGCTCTACGACCGGCGCGGCTCGGTGGTCGCGACGCTGAGCGGAGGTCTGCGCCAGCGCTGCTCGCTTGCGTGCGCGCTGGTGCACCGGCCCGAGCTCCTCCTCCTGGACGAGCCGACGGTCGGCATCGACCCCCAGCTACGCGTGCAGTTCTGGGAGTCCTTCCGCCGAATGGCGGCCAATGGCACGACCATCATCGTGTCGAGCCACGTCATGGATGAGGCCGACCGCTGTCAGCGATTGGGCCTCATCCAGTACGGACGGCTCCTGGCGGAAGGCTCGCCCGCCGACATCCGTGCGCAGGGAGGCTCGCAAAATCTCGAAGAAGCCTTCCTGGCGCTGGCGGGGAGGAAAGCGTCATGAGCGGCCACCGGGTCCGCGCGATCACTCGCCGGCTGCTGCAGGGATTCCGGCGCGACCGCAGGACGCTTGCCCTCCTCTTCGTCGCGCCGATCGTCATCCTGGGCCTGCTCGGCTACCTGATGCGCGGTTCGACCAGCTCGCCCTCAGTAGGTATCGCCAACGAGGATTCCGGTCCGTTGGGCGTCATGGTGGCGGATGCGCTCCGGCATTCGAGCCACATCACGACCACCGACATCAGCGCGGCGGACGGCGATGCCGGGCTCAAGGACGGTTCTCTCGTCGCCTACATCGTGCTGCCGTCCGATTTCAGCCGCCAGGCGCAGAACGGCAACGTCGCGCCCGAGGTCCACCTCGAAGGCTCGCAGCCGGGGGTGGATGCACCCGTCCTTCAGGCGCTGCAGCAGGCGATGATCGCGCTCGCGTCCCAGGTGGCGGGCCGCAACGTCACCTTCCAGCCGCAGATCAAGTACCTCTACGGCGGCAAGAGCTACGACACGCTCGATTACTTCGGCGCGGCGTTCGTCGGCCTGGTCGTGTTCTTTCTTGTGTTCGTGATCACGATCGTCTCCTTCCTCAACGAGCGATCCCAGGGGACGCTCGAGCGCTTGATGGCAAGCCCGTTGCGTCGCGGCGAGATCGTCCTCGGCTACATGCTCGGCTTCACCGTGATCGCACTCGTCCAGGCGGCAGAGGTGCTGATCTTCTCGCTTGCGGTCCTGAAGATTCAAAACCAGGGCAGCGTGTTTCTGATCTTCGGCATGGAGGCGCTCATGGCGATCGCCGCCGTCAACCTGGGCATCTTCCTGAGCATGTTCGCGCGCTCGGAGTTTCAGGCGGTCCAGTTCATCCCGCTCGTCGTGGTGCCGCAGATTCTGCTGTCGGGAATCATCTTCCCCGTCTCGACCGAACCGAAGGCGCTGCAGTACCTGTCCGACGTGCTCCCCCTCACGTACGCGGTGAACGGGATGCGCGACATCATGGTCAAGGGCGCCGACCTCACGTGGTCGTCACTGCAGCTCGACGCGGGGGTGGTCGCGGGATTCTGCGTCGTCTTGATCGCGGCCGGGACGGCAACCCTTCGCCGGAGATTGGGATGAAGGCCGTAGTCTGAAGTGGCGATGATGCTCATCTGTTCGAGCCGCTGCGGCGGCAGCTTGTTTCGCGCCCTTTTCGCCGAGGTCGAGATCGACGCGGCGGGCGAGTACCAGGACTATCGCCTGTCGCAACCGGGCTACGTATGCCTCAACTGCGGCGCGCCGGCTGTGGACCTCGGCGAGGTGGCGGCCGCGATGGAGGCTGAGGCTCGCGAGGACGAGGCCTCGACGACCGCGATCACCGACATCCTGTGCCCGGTCTGCGAGACGATGGTCCAGTTGGACGCGAACATGGAGTGCCCGAACTGCGGCGCTCCGCTCGAGGTCGCCTAGCAGGCCGCCGGAAGCGGTCGGCGAGAGCTGCGGCGGCCAGGCGGCCGAGGCCTAGGAAGCGACGAGCACCGCAGCGAGCGCATCGTGCATGCGTGAGCGAGGAGCGCAGGAGCTGACGACGGCATTCGGCCGAAATGGGCGTCGCAGATCCGCCGATCCGTCTTTCGGCGGCCTGCTCAGCTCAGAGCGGCTGAGCCGAGCAGCACTTCCTGCATCGCCCGCACCGCCGGCGCATCGCCCTGGCGCACCGCCGCCCGCAGGACCCGCACCGCGCGCGGGGTATCGAGGTCGTCGGCCAGCGCGGCGTTGAACTCCGCCATCAGCCTGCGACCAGGCTCGAGCCGCGGTCCGTCGTGCGCAAACCGCGCATCGTCGGCCAGGAATTTGCGCATCCGCTCGATGAACCTGGCCGAGCGGGTGAGCCCCTTCCATTCAAAAGTCCAGTCACGCCCGTAGCGGTGTGAGACCAGGTAGAGCCGGACGGCAGCCGCCGGCGCCCGCTGCAGCGCCTGGCTGACCTTGACCAGGTTGCCGCGGGACTTGCTCATCTTGTGGCCCTCGTAGCGGACCAGTCCGGTGTGCACCCAGGCCCGCGCGAACGGCTTTTTGCCGGTGAGCGACTCGGACTGCGCGCGCTCGGACTCGTGATGGCTGAACTGAAGGTCCCGCCCTCCGCCGTGAATGTCGATCTGCTCGCCCAGGTAGTGCATCGCCATCGCCGTGCACTCGATGTGCCAGCCCGGCCGCCCGTCGCCAAACTTCGAGGGCCACGCGGGCTCGTCTGGTCGCGAGCTACGCCACAGGGCGAAGTCGAGCGGGTCTTGCTTGGCCTCCGGCCCCACGACGCCGAGCAGGTCCTCGTGCCGAAGCTTGCGCAGCATGGAGCGCCGCGTGAGATGCGACAGACGTCCGTAACCCCGGTACTTGCTGACGTCGAAGTACAGCGCATTCGTGCGATACGCAAAGCCGAGCGAGTGCAGCTTCGACGCCGCCGCGAGGATCTGCTTGATCTCGTCGGACACGCGCGGCATGACGTCGGGTTGCCGCCAGCCCAGGACTTTCATGTCCCGGATGTGGACCTGGGTCTCGCGCCCGGCGAGCTCGCGCCAGTCGACACCGTCGCGCCGGGCTCGCTCGAACAGCGGATCGTCGACGTCCGTGATGTTCTGCACGTACTTCACGCGCTGCCCGTTGGCCTCGAGAAATCTCACCAGCACGTCGAACATGGAAAACGTGAAGGCGTGCCCCATGTGCCCGGACTCGTAAGGCGTCACGCCGCAGACGTAGAGCGTCACAGGCTTGCGAGGCGCCGGTGAGATGGACACTTTCCGCTCCGTCAGCGTGTCCCGGACACGAAGACGGTTCAGCGTGGGTTAGCTCTGACGTGCCGCGACGGCGGCGTCCGCGCGCAGCGCGTCGACCCTGTTCGTGATCTCCCACGGCACGCCCAGGTCATCGCGGCCGAAGTGCCCGTAGGCCGCCGTCTGCCGGTAGATCGGCCGCAGCAGGTCCATGTTCGCAATGATGGCGCCCGGCCGCAGGTCGAAGTGGCCACGGATCAGGGCCAGCAGCTCTTCCTCGGACTTGGCCCCGGTGCCGAACGTCTCCACCGCGATCGAGGTCGGATGCGCCCGCCCGATCGCGTACGAAACCTGTACCTCGCAGCGCTCGGCGAGCCCGGCCGCAACCAGGTTCTTGGCCACGTGTCGCGCGGCGTATGCAGCCGACCGGTCGACCTTGCTCGGGTCTTTACCGCTGAACGCGCCGCCGCCGTGCCGGGCGACGCCGCCGTACGTGTCGACGATGATCTTGCGTCCGGTCAGACCCGCGTCCGCCGCGGGGCCGCCGACCACGAAGTGACCGCTGGGGTTGACCATGATCTTGGTCGCGGCATCGACGACCTGGCCTTTCAGCACCGGGTTGATCACGAGCTCACGCACTCCGTCGCTGATTTCCTTCTGCGTCGCGCTCGCGGCGTGGTGCGTCGAGACCACGATGGCCTCGATGCGCTTGGGCCGTCCGAGCTCGTACTCGACTGTGACCTGCGTCTTGCCGTCCGGCCGCAGGAATGGCAGCGATCCGTTCTTCCGCGTCTCCGCCAGCTTCTTGGCCAGCCGGTTGGCGAGCGAGATCGTGAGCGGCATGAGCTCGGGGGTCTCGCGGCACGCGAAGCCGATCATCATGCCCTGGTCTCCCGCGCCCTGCAGCTCGAAGGGATCGTCCTCTTGAATTCCCTCGCGCTCTTCGAGCGAGTGGTTCACGCCGGCCGCGATGTCGGGCGACTGCTCCTTCAGGTAGACCTGGATCAGCGCGTGGTCGGCGTCAAAGCCGATCTGCTCGTCGTTGTAGCCGATGGAGCGGATCGTGTCGCGGATCGTGCGCTGGATGTCGAGGTCGGCGTGCGTCGTGACCTCTCCGATGACCACGCACAGGCCTTTGGTGATCGCCGTTTCGCAAGCGACGCGCGCGTGCGGGTCCTGCGCCAGCATTCCGTCCAGGACGGCGTCCGAGACCTGGTCACAAACCTTGTCGGGATGTCCCTCGGTTACCGACTCAGACGTGAGGAGAAAAGACCGCGACGAACTGAAGGATGTAGTCACGAACGATGATCATAACTTGGAGCCTGTTCAGGCCCCGTTGTGGTGCCGCGAATCCTCCGGCTCCTGGCCGAGGAGTTGCGCCTGCATTCCGAACACGTCATCCAACACGCGGTCGATGCGCCGGCCCTCGAGGCGGTGCTCGACGATCACGCCGGCGCGCTCGAGGTATTGCCGGAGCGCAACGCCGAGCGGACCGTCGACGCGGCTCTGACCCCTGACCTGCGCCTCCTCGAGGAGCTGCAGGCAGCGATCGAGCGCAAGCTGCTTGGACTTGTGCGCGCGGACGTTCATTCGGTCCCCAGCACCTCGACGCGGCCCCCGACGACGCGCACGTACACCTTGTTGAGCGCGCTGTGGCGGTAAGGATCCGATGGGTGGCCATCCGCCGCGAAGGTTGCGGGATGGCACGGGCACACGAGATGGCTGCGTCCGCCATCCCACCACAGCTCGCAGGGCAGGTGGGAGCAGATGGACGAGACGGCCGTGACTTCGTCTCCGTGGCGGAAGAGAAAGGCGCCGACGCCGCCGGCCGTGACACGTTTGCCCTGGCCCTCAACGAGGTCGCCCATCGCGGCGACGTCGATCCAACGCCCATTCGAAGGTCGGATCGGATCGCTGGCGTGGACCGGCTGTGGCTCGAAAGCCCGGCTTGCAAACCCGCCGGCGGCTGCCCCCGCGGCCAGGCCGAGTCCGGCCACGAGCGCGGCGCGCCGCGTGACCCATCCTTCGCCCTGGGGCTGTTCGAGCGCCCGCGCCAGCCGCTTGCGAAACGCGGGCTGCATACGCTGCGGACCCTGCCGGGCGCCGGCCAGCCTCGCCGCCGTCGTGATCGCGGCCTTCTCCTCCGCGTCCCCGCCGCGAAGCTTGAGGCGGCGGCCTCGGAGGAGGTCCGAGACGATCTTCTCGACACGGTTCTCTCGCTTGCCGTTCATTCGGGCCGCACCTTCGCCGCCGCGCGCAGTGCGCGCAGCTGCATCACCTTAATGGCGCCCACGGTCGAGTTCATCTCCTTAGCCACTTCCTTCAATGAATACCCATGCAGGAAACGGAGCTCGAGGACGCGCCGGTAGTTGTCGGACAGCTCGGCCAGGATCCTTTGCACGGTCTCGGTGCCCTCCTCGGAAGGCGGGTCGGTCGCGGGGGCCGGCAGGAGGTCCTCGCGCAGCTCGGCCTCGGACAGCCCGAGGCGCGTGCTCCAGAACCCGCCCAGGACCGAACGCGCCGTGGCGAAGAGGTAGCCGCGGATGGAGCTGGCCGCGGCGTTTTGACGCAGCCTCGGGATCGCTTTCAAAGCCACCTGCTGCGTCAGGTCCTCGGCGTCGGCCCGGTTGCCGACTCGCGCGTAGATGAATGCGTACACGAGCTCCAGCTCGTTCACCGCGATATCCGTCGCCCTCGAGGCAGCCGGCAGCTCGACGACTTCAGCCTGGGCCTGGTCGGCCACCTCGTCCTGGGTCATCGGCGGCCTAGGTAAACACGTTGCACGCCATCGCGCCAACCGCGACCGCCGCGACAGCGAACCATGCCTTGGGCATTACCGCTGCAGGTTACTGGAGCGGTCCGGAATTGCATCCCGGGCCGCTCCAGATTCGGACTTATGCGCGCCAGGGTAGAGGCACGCGGCGCCAGCGGAGGAGAAGGAAACCCAGGACCACGAGGACGAGGAACGGACCGATCGCACCCAGGCCGGTGACGACGTAGTTGATCGTGGTCACGAAATTGTGCGCGGCGTCGTTGAGCGCGGTGGCGAATCCCCAGCTGTCGGCCGGAGCGGTGCGAACCGGCGCCCCCGACTCCGTCATCGTCACGCTGATCGAGCTGAACGACGTGTTGTCGTCGAGGTACTTGATCTGGCCCTTGAGCTGCTCGATCTGGGCCGTGATCTGGCCGATCTGGTTCTGGACCGCGATGATGTCGTTGATGTTCTGCGCCTTCGTCAGCAGCGCGAGCATTGCGTTCCGCTGAGCTTCGGCGTTGGCCAGCCTCGCGCGGAGATCGACGTACTGCGCGCCGACGTCGGTGCCCGTGATGTGCTCGCTCTGGACCTTGCCGACCTTGGCCAGCTCATCGATCGCGGCGTCGAAATGCGCGGCCGGGACCATGAAGTTGATGATGCCCGTCCGGATCTGGCTGTCCTGAGTCTGACTGCCAGGGCTCGCCTGGGCGTCGGTGCCGGCGATGTAGCCGCCTTGCAGCTCGACGAGGTTGCGGACCTGCGCGAGCTTGGAATCGAAGGTGCCTGAGCCGACGGTGACGCTCAGCTGCGCCTGCCGGATGACCGGCGGCCCCTGGAGCGCCGGGACGGTGGTGCCGGGCACCGCGGTTCCGTTTTGCCCCCCGGTGCTCTTGGTCGGCTGACCCGCGTCGGCGGCGGCTCCGTTGCCTGTCGGGGCCCTCTGGACGCCGCCGGACGAAGTTGAGACGGAACCGGCGTTTCCACCGCCACAGGCGGCAGCCGCCACGACAATCGCGATGACGACGAGGACCCTTTTCATTTGGAACGGCCTCCTGGGCGTTTGATGTGGGACAGAACGTCCCGCGGTGCGGCACGTAACATGCCGTCGTGCTCCAGGTCCGTGGTCTCGCCATCGACGTCGCCGCGCGACGCGTGCTGTCCGACGCCAGCTTCACCGTCGCGCCAGGGGACAAAGTCGGGCTGGTGGGCCGCAACGGAGCAGGCAAGACCAGCCTGCTGAAGGTGCTGGCTGGAGACGATGACGCGGCAGGCGGCCTCGTGCTGCGCCGCGGAACGCTCGGCTATGTACCGCAAAATCCTCGCCCCCGCGCCGAGGCAGCGAACACTGCGCTGTCGCACATCCTCTCGGGCCGAGGTCTCGACCGTGCGGCGGCGCGCCTTGCCGAGCTGCATCGGGTCCTCGAGCACGACCACTCACCCGAGAGCATCGAGCGATATTCGGCGGCGGAGGAGCGATACCGGCACGACGGCGGTTACTCGAGCGAGTCGGATGCACGACGGATCGCATCCGGCCTCGGCTTGCGGCTCGATCGAGTCGACCTACCGCTCAGCGTGCTGTCGGGAGGCGAGCGCCGGCGGGTCGAGCTGGCGCGCGTGCTGTTCGCCGACGCGGAGCTTCTGCTGCTGGACGAGCCCACCAACCACCTCGACAGCAACGCCAAGTCCTGGTTGATGGACTTCCTGCGTGACTACCGCGGCGCGGTGATCGTGGTCAGCCACGACCTCGTCCTCCTCGACGCCTCGATCACGCGCGTGCTGCATCTCGATTCGGGCCGGCTGGTCGAGTACCGCGGCACCTATTCGCAATACCAGCAGGCACGCCGGCGCGAGGAGGAGCGGCTCACTTCTCTCGCCCACCGCCAGGAGGCGGAGATCAAGCGCTTGAGTGTCCTTGCTGAAGTCATGCGGCGGCAGACCGAGAAGCGTGCCAAGCAAGCGAAGTCGATCTTCACGCGAGTCGAGCGGATGAAGGCTGCGCGGGTCACGGCGCCGCGACGGGAGCGCAAGGTCAAGATCACGTTCCCCGAACCGCCGCACAGCGGGCGGATCGTGCTGCACGGCTCCAGCCTCGCCAAGGGATATGGCGGTCCGCTGGTCTTTCGTGACGTTTCATTCGAGGTCGAACGCCACCAGCGGCTGCTGGTGATGGGTCTGAACGGGGCGGGCAAGACGAGCCTGCTGCGGATCCTGGCCGGCGAGAGCGAGCCCAACGCCGGCTCGTTCCGGCTCGGCCACGGCGTCTCGCTCGGCTACTACGCGCAGGAGCACGAGGGCATCCGCGCGGGCGTCACCGTGCTGGCGCACATGCGCGAGCAGTCGGACGCGGAGGAGCGCGTGCTGCGCGCGCTGCTTGGCATGTTCAACCTGACGGGCGACATCGCGCGCCAGGACGCGGGGACCCTGTCCGGCGGCGAGAAGACGAAGCTCGCGCTGGCCCAGCTGGTCGCGGGGCGGCACAACCTGCTGCTCCTGGACGAGCCGACCAACAACCTCGACCCTCCGTCGCGGAGCGGCGTGGCGCGGGCGCTCGCGGAGTGGCCGGGGACGATGGTGATCGTGAGCCACGACCCGGAGTTCGTCGAAGCGCTGCAGCCAGGGCGCGTCCTCTTCATGCCCGAGGGCCGGGTGGACTACTGGGAGGAGGACCTGCTCGACGTCGTCTCGATGGCGTAGGCGGACAATAGCGTCGTGAGCGTCGAAATCACCGAGGTCGTGATGCCCGAGCTGCAGGGAGCGGAAGAGATCACGGTTGGCGCGTGGAGCAAACAACAGGGCGATCACGTCGACGAGGGCGAGACGTTGATGGAGGTGCACACCGACAAGGTCAACGCCGAGATCCCCTCCCCCGTCGCCGGCGTCGTCGAAGCGCTGCTTCTCGAGGTCGGCGACCCGGTGGTCCCCGGACAACCCATCGCCCGCATCGCTCCCGGGTAGCGCCGCCTGATGCGCGTCGCGGTGATCGGTGGCGGCGCGATGGGCGCCGCGACCTCGTGGAGACTCGCGAAACGCGGCGTCGACGTCGTCTGCTACGACCGGTACTCACCGCCCCACGCATTCGGCTCGACCCACGGCGAGTCGCGGATCATCCGCACCGCCTATTTCGAGGGACCGTGGTACGTCCCGCTGGTGCAGGAGGCGTTCCAGCTGTGGCGCGAGCTCGAGGCTGAGACCAGCGCCGACCTGCTGACCATGACGGGCGCGCTGATGATCGGCGCGCCCGATTCCGAAGCGGTCAAGGGTGCGCTCGACTCGGCGAAGACGCACGGGCTCGATGTCGAGCTGCTCGATGGCGACGAGTTTCGGAGCCGCTACCGCGGACACGTGGTGCCGGACGGCCAGGTGGCGGTGCTGGACAACCAGGCGGGCATCCTGCATCCGGAGGCCGCCGTGACGGCGATGCTCTCCCAGACGCCCGCCGTCGTTCGGGACCGGGCGGTCGGGTCCGTCGCCGAGCTGGTCGACAGCTTCGACGCGGTGGTGGTGGCGGCCGGTCCGTGGACGCCGGAGCTGGTCGAGTGGATTCCGCTCCAGGTCGAGCGCCAGGTCCATGTGTGGTTTGCGCTCGAGGACGGAGTCGATTGGCTCACGCCGGAGCGATTCCCGGTCTTCATCCTGCAGTCACCTGAGTTCGGTGACGTTTACGGAATCCCCACCCTGGACGGCGCATCGATGAAAGTCGGCCGCCACCACGAAGGTGAGTTCACGGACCCGCATGGCATCCGTCGCGTGGTCGACGAGACCGACATCGATCCGCTGCGGCGCATGGCCGCTCAGTTCCTGCGCGGCCTGACCGGGCGCGTCACGAGGACGCTGACCTGCATGTACACGAACACGCCCGATCGTCACTTCGTGATCGACTTCAGCCCTGACGACCGGCGCGTCGTGGTGATCAGCGCGTGCTCAGGTCACGGGTTCAAGTTCGCGCCCGTCATCGGCGACATCGCGGCGGACCTGGTGTGCGACGGCGCCACCAGGCGCGACATCTCACGCTTTTCGGCTGCGCGGTTCGCGACCTCGCACGTACCAGACGACCACCACGATCGCGACTAGGACGGCGATCGCGATCGCGCCTTTCTCGAGCGGACCGCTGATGCGGTCGTAGTTGCGTCCCAGCACGTAGCCGACGAGGGCAAGGGCAGCGCACCACGGGAGCGCGCCGACGAGCGTGAGCACCGAGAACTTCGTGAGGTCGATGCGCGCGAGGCCGGCGGGAAACGAGATATACGTCCGGATCACCGGGAGCACGCGTCCGACGAACACCGCGACCAGCCCCCACCGACGGAACCAGCCATCGGCCATCTCGAGGTGATGGCGCCGGATGCCGACGTAGCGTCCCGGCCCGAGCAGCAGCGGCTCGCCAAAGCGGGCCGCGACCCCGTAAGCGATCAGCGATCCCACGAGGTTGGCCACCCCCCCGGCGATGATCGCCGCGACCAGCCCTCCCTGCATGTGACCGGTGGCCGCGAGCAGGCCGGCGGTCGGCATGATGACCTCGCTCGGAAACGGGAAGCCGCAGCTCTCGCCGACCATGAGCACAAACACCGCGAGCAGGCCATAGGTCGCGACGAGATTGCTGAGGGCGGCGGTCAAACCGTCTGAACCGCGGCTGCTTTCACTGCGCGGAACGGCAAGGTTCGGGCCGACTGGTCGTCGATGATGATCTCGAAGTTGTAGAACCCGGGCTGGTTGATAGGCACCGTGGTCAGGTTGATGACAATGTTTGCGGAGAGGTCCCATCCATGCGGGTAATCGGCCGGAACCTGGCGCGCGGGCAGGTTGAGGACGATGGGCTGCGGGAGCACAGGCTTGCCGTCCTCGTCGCTGCAGTGGACCTCGACTTTGTGGGGACGCTCAGTTTCGAGCCGCGTGGTCTGCAGGCGAAGCACGATGACGCCGTTAAAGGGCGTCGGGAACTTGTCGCGGACGAGAGTGTCGAAACCCGCGCCGAGGATGTACACGAGCCCGTTGGGCGGCGCCTCGGCGCCGTTGGCGAGCAGGGCCCAATCGAGTCTCATCCTTGGGCCATTATCGACGGACGCTCGACTCTACCTCCGTCCGATTGCTTGCCAAAGGATTCGTCAATCGACGGTTTTTGGGCCTATCGCTGATAGGCAAAGCCCTCAGCGGTCCAGGTCGCCAGCCTGATAGCACCCATTCCATAGTCGTAAAGAAGCTCATACGCGATCGGATGATTAGATATGAGTTCGGCAAACTCCTTGCTGTCGCCCGCAAGTTCGGCGATGTTGCCCTGAGCGGTGCGTAACTCCGCTTCCGCCCGCGTCGGTGTCATGTGGTCCGGATCCAAGGCCGTCTCGACCCTGACCCATAGCTTGCTTCCGACCGTAGGAAAATCACCGACGGCCTGCGTACGAAATGTCAGCCCTATGCCGCGCCACACGATGTAACCGCCTTCAGCCAGGAGGGCCAGAGCGGCTTGCCACCGCTGCCCATTTGATTCGTCGACCCTGAACGCATCGCTCCGGAGGTTGTTGTCCATCAGTTTCGATTGGGTGGGCCCGGGTGGCCTCGATCCACCGACCAGCCGATTATGAGTCGGCCGCTCTAACCAGGCTGAGCTACGGGCCCTGCCGCCTGAGTCTATGAGGTGTCCGGTTCGGGGCGCCGCCGGGCTTGACACGTTTACGAGCCAAGGAGGCCCGGGAATATCGTCCGTGTACTGACGGTTTTCCCGGTGCGGAGGTGAACAACAGATGTTGGCGTTAGCACTCTTGATTCTTCGGGTTGTGATCGGTTTGACGGTCGCGGCCCACGGCGCTCAGAAGCTCTTCGGATGGTGGGACGGCCCCGGCATGAAGGGCTGGACCGGTGCCATGAACCACATGCGGATCCGGCCGGCGACCCCATGGGCCTGGATGTCGGCCTTCGCCGAGTTCTTCGGTGGGATCGGCCTGGCGGTCGGATTCCTCACCCCACTCCCCAGCCTCGCCATCGCTGGCTCGATGCTGGTGGCGATCGCCCTTGTGCACTGGCCGCACGGCTTCTTCACCTCGAAAGGCGGACTCGAGTTCAACCTTTCGATCCTGGCCGCGGTCGCCGCGATCGCGCTGGCCGGACCGGGCGCTTACTCCCTTGACGCGGCACTCCGGATCAATTTTCCCGAACCCATCACGCTGATCGTGGGCACGATCCTGCTGCTCCTGGGCGTGGTCGTTGCGCTCGGCACCCGCGCGCCCGAGCCTGCAGCCGAAACCAAGCCTCAGGTCACCTAAGCGAGGGCCGGGCGCCCGCCGCTGGGCCCCGGCGATAGAACCGAGCGAAACCACGCAAGGGTCGCCGGCAGCGGCGGGACGTGCGCCCGTGCCAGGGCGACGATGACCTCGGGCAAGGTCGAGGTGCTGGGCACGACCAGGTAGCGGTCCTCCCAGCGACTTCCCTAAGCTGACTCGGGACCGATAACTTCGACCTCGTTCCCGTCTGGGTCGTCGACGTAGAAGGTCCGCACTCCCTTCAGTACCGGATGCACGCCGTGGCGGACTTCGACTCCATCCTCGATGAATCGGTTCTCCAGCTCGCCGTACGACTTTCGGTCCACCCGAAACGCCAGGTGATGGAGCACCCGCTCCTCCTTGTGGCGCGGGAAATAGTTCGCCTTGTGCGGGTGCGGGATCAGCACGATCATCTCGGGGATCCCGCCAGGTTTCGCCACCATCAGAAACTTGTTCGGCATCTCCGGGGGCGACATGATCTCGAGCCCGAAGCGGTCGCGGTAGAACTGGAGCGCCGCCTCCATGTCGGCGACCCACAGCACGATCTCGGCCAGACCTTCAACACGACTCATGCCGCGACCGCCAACATAACCGCTTCGAGATTCGCGTCGCGCACGCGCGGCGGCACCGAGCATCCCGGCGCCAGGAGCAACCCTCGTCCTCCCGTTTCGCGCATCGCGCGTTCGGCTTCTGACTTGATCTTCGCCGCCGGGCCGTACACAAGAGTTGAACGCTGGCTCAGTCCACCCATCACCGCACGCCCGGCGATCTCCCGCCCCTCGGCCAATGATGGGTTGCCCTGGTTGTGGATCGACCAGCTCACCGCATGCGAAGGCAGATCCCGGGCCAGCCCGAAGTTGAGATTCGAGCCGCACAGGTGGACGACGTTGAACCATGCGCCGGCCGGTAGGGCTCGGAGGACGGCCTGGTCGTCGGGCAGGACCAGGTCCCGATATACGTCCTCGGGCATGACGTTGCGGCCCGCGTAACCCGAGATCGCGTAGAAGATGCCGGCCGCGCCGGCCTCAACCGAGCGGCGACTGAAATCGACGAGTGCTTCCGCGATTTTCTCCAGCGCCGGGCCGACGACCTCCGGGTGCTTGCGCAGCTCTCGCACGACGCGGGATTGGGATTTCCCGACCAGGTAGCCGCCGACCGTGATCGGGCTGAACACCGTCTGGATGACAGGGACATCGGGCCCGAGCCCGCGTACGACCAGGCGGATCGACTCCACCTGGTCGTTCAGCGCCTGCCGATTCACGAGCTTGACCGCGGCCCATGAATCGAGGTCCGGGACCGCCGGCCGGATCAGGACCGGTCCGCGCAGCCGGTGTCCCGAGGGGTGGTACACCGACCCGAACGCCTCCGCGAACGAGCTGGCCCGCGGCTGGAACTTCACGAAGTCCCAGCCCAACCGCCGCGCCCGCTCGACGGTGACCGCGGCCAGGTCCTCCGGCGACCACTCCTCCCGATACGTGTGGCCCCACGCCCCCACGGGAGGCCGGTCCGCGACGTCCATCGCCAGCGCTGCTTCGACGCGATGGCGGCCTGTCATCGGTTCGAGTTTAAGCTGGACTTCTCGATGGACATTGAGAGCGAGGCGGCCCGCTTGCGCGCGGCGGCCGAAGCCAAACCGCTCCGGCTGCCGATCAACCGCAAGGTCGACGAGTCGCATCACGCGGTGACCCCCGACGGCCTGTCGGTCTGGTACACGATCCAGGTCTCGCCTCACAGCCGGATCCAGGAGGCCATATTCGAACGCGCCGACCGCATGCCCTCGGACGACGAATGCCGGCGCTGGCTCTCGCTGCTGATCGTCGGCACCGATGCGAGCGAAGCGCCCAGCTTTCCCGGCGCCATGACGCGCCGTTTCGAAGCCTTTGAGCGCAACCCCGAGCTCGAGGCACCGATCGCCTGATGCCGCTGCCACAGGGCGTCGCCGAAGAGCTGCGCCGGATCGTCGGCCGCGAGTCGGTCGTCGACGCGCCCAACGACCTGCGCATCTTCGAGCGCGACGGGTCGATCGAAGGCGCAATCCCCGACGCGGTGGTGCTGGCCTCGACCACCAGAGAAGTGTCCGACGTCATCAAGGTCGCGGCGCAGCATCGAATCCCGGTGGTGCCGCGTGGCGCCGGCACGGGTCTGTCGGGCGGTGCGGTCACGATTCGCGGCGGCATCGCCCTCCAGGTGACGCGCATGCGCCGGATCCTGGAGATCGACCCGGTCGCGCAGACCGCGCTCGTCGAGCCGGGCGTCGTCAACCAGGAGCTTTCTCTCGTCGCGGCGCAGCACGGACTGTTTTACGCTCCCGACCCATCGAGCCAGAAGGCGTGCACCATCGGCGGCAACGCGGCCGAGAACTCGGGCGGCCCGCACTGCCTGTACTACGGCGTCACCACGAACCACGTGCTCGGGATGGAAGTCGTGCTGGCGGACGGCAGCGTGCAGTGGGTCAGCGGCGACGCACCCGACCGGGTCGGTCTCGACCTCTGCGGCGTGCTGGTCGGGTCAGAAGGCACGCTCTGCGCGATCACGAAGATCAAGGTCCGGCTGCTGCGTGTGCCGCCCAGCGTCGCGACACTACTGGCGGCCTTTCCGAGCATCGAAGCGGCGAGCCAGGCGGTGTCCGCGGTGATCGGGCACGGGATCGTGCCCGCCGCGCTCGAGATGATGGACAAAGTCACCGTCGGCGCGGTCGAGGCGCACTACCACGCGGGCTATCCGACCGACGCCGGGGCCGTGCTGCTGGTCGAGGTCGACGGCATCGCCGAATCCACGCGCGAGCTGATGGCCGCGATCACCGACATCCTCGCCCGGAACCAGGGCTACGCGATGCGAGAAGCGCAAACGCCGGCGGAGCGCGATCTTCTGTGGGCCGGCCGCAAGGGCGCGATCGGTGCGCTCGGGCGGATCAAGCCCAACTACTACCTGCACGACGGCGTGGTCCCGCGGTCCCGGCTGCCCCAGGTGCTGTCCGCGGTGGGCGAGATCGGCGAGCACTACAAGCTTCCGGTGGCGAACGTGTTCCACGCCGGCGACGGCAACCTGCATCCCAACATCCTTTTCGACCTTCGCGACCGCCAGGTCCTGCACCAGGTCGAGGCCGCGGGTGAGGAGATGCTGCGCGCGGTCGTGGAGCTGGGCGGCGCCCTGTCGGGCGAACACGGCATCGGCCTTGAGAAGAGCGCGTTCATGCCGTGGATCTACAGCGAGGACGACCTAGAGGCGATGCATCGCGTGAAAGACGTCCTCAACGCTGATGGGATCCTGAACCCCGGCAAGATCTTCCCCGACCCGTCCCGCAAGCCGATCCAGCTCGCCGGTCGAACCGGGCTGGCCGTCGAGGCCAAGTGGTGGTGACAGCACCGACGGTGGAAAAGCCGGCGAGCTCCGAAGAGCTCGCCCGCCGTCTCCACGATGCGGCGTCGTCGAAGCTCGGGGTGGTTCCGGTCGGCGGCGGCAGGGCGAGCGGGATGGGCGATCCGGCCGAGAGATGTGACGTCCTCCTCCACACCACGCGGCTGGACCGCGTGATCGAGCACTCACAGGCGGACATGGTCGTGAGCGTCGAGGCCGGCATCACGCTCGAGGCGCTGCAGGCCGAGCTCGCCAAGGCCGGCCAGTTCCTGCCGCTCGATCCGTTCAACTCGCCGGGCCACACGATCGGCGGCCTGCTCGCGACCGGCTGGACGGGACCCCTGCGGCTCCGCTACGGGTCGCCGAGAGATTTCCTGATCGGCATTCGTGTCGCGCTTCCCGACGGCAGGCTCGCGACCGGCGGTGGTCGCGTGGTCAAGAACGTCAGCGGCTACGACATGATGAAGCTGCATTACGGCGCGCTGGGCTCGCTCGGGGTGATCGTGGCCGCCTCTTTCAAGGTTTTTCCGAAACCGCTCCATGACGTGACGGTTTCCAGCGCCGGGGGTTGGGCGGATGCGGAACGCGCGCTGGTCACGCCCATCGCCCCCTCGGCACTCGAGCTGTTCTCCGACGGCCGCGTCCTGGCCCGGTACACCGGC
>VBFV01000072.1 GCA_005881335.1 Chloroflexota bacterium | reverse complement strand
AATGCGTTCGACCCGGACCACGTCTTGAACCCAGGCAGGTTTGTGGTTTGACAACTCCCTTCTCCCGGTTGTCCGACGACGACCTCGCCACCTGCGTCCACTGCGGCCTTTGCCTGGACGCGTGCCCCACGTTTCGCGTCACGGGTCTCGAGACCGAGTCCCCCCGCGGCCGCATCTACCTGATGACCCAGTGGAAGCGAGGCACGCTCCCATTCGACGAGGAGCA
>VBFV01000015.1 GCA_005881335.1 Chloroflexota bacterium | reverse complement strand
CGGTCACGCCTGGGATCCCGGCGACGAGGTCGTGGGCCAACGACTGAAACCGGTCGCGCACGGGACAAGCGGGCGTGGTCAGCTCGAATGTGAAGCTGACCCGCCCGCCGTCGGTGATCGCGATGTCCTTGATCATGCCGAGGCTGACCACGTCGCGGCCAAGGTCAGGGTCCTTGATCGCCGACAGCACAGTGAGGATGTCTTCCCTACTGGGCACTGAAAATCACCGCGGCACGCAAGGCCAGGACTCCTAACAGGACCAGGACGGAGACCACGACCGTGTCGAGACGCACCCCCGCGACGGTGCCCGATCCCCCCTCAGCCCGCATCCGCATGTGGCCGCGCGCCTCGACGAGAGATCCGGTGACCCCGGCCACGGCGATGGCCCACAGCGGCAGCCAGGGCAGCTCGCGGCCGAGCGCGCCGGCGGCGCCGACCGTGATGAAGAACACGATGATCAACGCCAGCTCCAGCACGGAGAAGTAACCATCCGCCTGGTGCAG
>VBFV01000014.1 GCA_005881335.1 Chloroflexota bacterium | reverse complement strand
CGTCTGGACGATTGCGGATGAGCAGCGCGATGAGCGCCGCCGAGCCGCTGAGTCCCGACGCGAGGAAAAGCCCGCCGAGCACCCAGGTGTCGCTCCACACCGGCTGGTTGCTGACGCTCAACAGGACGCCCGTGTACGACGCGATGAAGATGGCGACGATCGCGCCGATGATGTTGAACGCCCTATTGACGACCATCGGAATGATGCCGCCACCCCTGTTCCTCATCCAGGCGTCAACCGCCGAGACGGTGACGAAGAAGCCGAACACCAGAAGGGCCCAAACCCCGACCGACATCGGTGACCAGTACTTGAAGTTCAGGCCAGTGTCTCCCGGTGTGACGTCGACCATCATGTGCCAGAACTTCCACCAGCTGACGCCTAGGTCGGCCGTGAGCAGGATCGGGCAGATCAGCGTGGCCGGGAGGCAGACGTAGAACGCGACCCGGGCCGCCGGCTCGTCGCGCGCGTCGCCCGACAGTCGCAGCAGCGTCCCCACCAGGTAGGCGCCGCCGGCGATTCCCGCAAAGAAAAAGTAGAAGAGGATGTACCAGGTCCACTGCGGCGACCGTACGAAGTGCTCGGCGAGGAAGACCATCAGGACATCCCTCGGCGCCTGAAGGCGACCAGGCCACCGATCACCGCCAGCACCGCGGTCACCGCCGCACCGAGGTAACCACCCAGGTCGTTGCGGCTCGGCAGTTTCGCGTTGTCGGCGTTCGGCAGCCCATAGGTCTCCGGTTTGTCCATGAGGAGGAAGAAGGCGTTCAGGCCTCCGTAGACCTTGTCGTCACGTCCGTAGAGCTGGGCCTGGGTGACACCCTGACTGTGCAGCGTCGCCAGGCGAACGTCCGCGGCTTGCTGGAGCTCGGCCAGCGGCCCGAACTGGATCGACTGGGTCGGACAGGCCTTCGCGCACGCGGGCTCCAGGCCTCCCTGCAGCCGGTCATAGCACAGAGTGCACTTGTGCGCGGTTCCGGTCTCCTGATTCATTCCGATCACGCTGTAGGGACACGCGGCGATGCAGTTGCGGCAGCCGTTGCAGACGTCCTGCTGGATGAACACCGTGTTGAACTCGGTGCGGATGATGGCCCCGGTCGGACACACCTCCATGCAGCTGGCGTGCTTGCAGTGCTTGCAGACGTCCGACATCATCAGCCAGGCCGTGCCGTTGCCCGCGGTCGCGGACTGGTCGGGCACGTGCTCGATGAACTTCACATGGCGCCAGTTCTGGGCGTCGAGGCTGCCGGTGTTGTCGAAGCTGTCGGCGAGGAAGGCCGGGCTGTCGCCCTGCAGCTGGTTCCATTCCTTGCACGCCACCTCGCACGCCTTGCAGCCGATGCAGATGCTGGTGTCGGTGAAGAAGCCGTATTCCTCGCCCGCTTTGATTGCCGCCATCTAGAAGCCCATCAGGTTGGGAATGACCTTGGTGAAGCCCCGCTCGCGCGCGTAGAGATCAAGCGGGATCGCCGCCACCTCGTCGACCACCGGAACCGCAGCCCGGTCGGTGGCGAGGTCGATGCTCAGGACGTACTGGCGGCAGGATTCGCACGCCTCGATGCGCACGTGCGGGAAGACAGCGTGCACCGGGTCGGCCACGGGGTCGGCGGGCAGGCCACGAACAACGCTCCCCCGCTCCCCGGAGGCCGTTCCGTATTCGCTGAAAACCGGCAGCTTCGTGCTCTCGTCCTCGCTGCAGCCGGGGCAGGTCATTCGTGGATAGCCCCAACTTGCACCGCAGCGCGCGCAGAGCAGGCGACGAGGCCCCGTGGCAAGGTCGTCCGCCGACCGTTCGAAATAGCTCAGCTGCGGCGGGCCACCGCACTCCGGGCAGTGGCGCGCGTCGCGCGGTCCGCCGCATGTCGCCCGAGCCTCCGCATCGAGCGCTTCGAGGACCGGTCCGAGCGAGGCCCGCGCCAGGTACCGGTCGACCATCGCTTGCGAGTCGCCCGCGATCCACTGCTCGATCATCCGCAAAGGCTGCTCCGTCTCGAGGCGATGGAGAAGCTGAGACCGGAGCTGGTCCGGACCGGCGAACAGGCTGACGTCGACGATGCCCGGGACCACGACGTCGGCGCAGTAGGAGGCCAGGTTGCGACCGGCGGGCCGGACTGATGCCGCTTCCACGTATGCCTTCTCCTGGACGGCCAGCAGCGCGCCGTAGAAATCCAGCAGCTGGCGCGCGAATCCCTGGCGCGCCCGCAGCTCCTTGACGCGGTGCCTTCGGTCTGCCCAGACGTCCTGGGTGGTGAGGATCGCGGCCATCACATCTTCTCCAGGTTGACGAGGAACGCTTTGAACTCGGGCGTTCGCGCGTTGGCATCGCCCACGAACGGGGTGAGCGCGTTGGCGAGCCAGTAACGGCCGTGGCTCGGGTCGCTGTCGGCTGAAACGCCGACGTAGCCCCAGTGAATCGGGATCCCGATCTGGTACACCTTCTGGCCGGCGACCGTCATCGGTCCCAGCCGTTTGGTCACGAGCGCAAGAACTTCGACCTTGCCTCGCTTCGACGATACCCGCACCTGGTCGCCGCTCTTGATGCCCTTCTGGCTTGCCAGCTCATACGGAATCTCGACGAACGGTTTGGGCTGGAGCTGCACGAGGTGTGGCACGTGCTGGGTCACGTAGTGCTCGTGCTCGGTGAGCCGGTAGCTCGTGGCGATGTATGGGAACTCCTGGGGTGTGCCGAACCGGTTAGGTCTGCCGGCCGCCTTGTCGTAAAGAAACGCGACCGGTGACGCCGAGTTGTTGGGATGGAGCGGATTGGCCACGGGCGATTCGACCGGCTCGTAGTGCTCCGGGAACGGTCCGTCGACCATGCCGTTGCTGAAGAGGCGCCCGACTCCCTCGCCGTTCATGATGAAAGGCAGATACGCGTTGGGGTCGCGGGGGTTCATGGTCGCCGGGTAGTCGGGCACGTCGCCGACCCATTTGCTGCCATCCCACGCGATCCCAGGCCGCGCCGGATCCCAAGGCTTCCCGTCCAGGTCCGCCGAGGCCCGGTTGTACATCACCCGGCGGTTGAGCGGCCAGCTCCACGCCCAGTTGGGATAGAACCCCATCCCGGTCGGATCGTTTGCCTTGGGGTCCTGGATGCCCTGGCGTCGCTTCATCAAGTTGCCCGTGTCCAGGTAGCTGCCGGTGTAGATCCAGTCTCCGGTGGTGGTGGTGCCGTCGTCTTTCAGGTTGGCGAAGCTCGTCATCTGCTTGCCGGTCGAGAGGTCTTTGCCGTTGATCTCCCTGGCAATCTCATCCAGCTCAGGCTTCGCCGGGTCCTTGTAAGCGAAGGTCAGGCTGTTGATGGGGTCGGGAAACTTGCCGCCCTGCGATTGGTACAGCTTCTTCACGCGCTGAAAGAGGTCGGCCAGGATCCAGTGGTCGTGGCGCGCCTGCCCCTCGGGCGGGAGGACCTGGTCTTTCCACTGCGACCAGCGACCACTGTTGACGAAAGAGCCGTCCTTCTCGATCCAGTGCGTGGTCGGGAGCATGAAGACCTCGGTCTTGACCTGGCTCGCGTCGACACCAGGGGCATGCCAGAACTCCGAGCTGGTGGTCGGCAGCGGATCCATGACGACCAACCACTTCAGGTTGCCGAGCGCCTGGCGCACCTGGTTGCTGTCGGGGCCGATGCTCGCGGCGGTCATACCGGACAGGATCAGGCCCTCCATCTTTCCCTTCAGCGCCTGGTCATAGATCGACATCCACGACGAGTTCTGGGCCGGCTTGGGGACGAAGTTGAAAGCGAACTCGTTGTCCTTGTTGGCCGCGTCGCCATACCACGCCTTGAGCGTGCTGACCATGAACTTGCTGTAGTTCGTGCCGAAGAAGTTCCAGGAGTGTGGGTCGGATTTCTTGGGCGCGCTCGCGGCGACGTAGTCCGCGATCGTCTTCTGTCCAGGCGCTGGGATCCTCAAGTAGCCCGGGAGGATCTCCCACGAGATCGCGTGGTCCGTGTTGCCCTGGATGTTGGCGTGGCCTCTCTCGGCGTTCATGCCGCCGCCGGGGCGGCCCATGTTGCCGAGCAGCAGCTGCAGGACGGCCCCGGAGCGGATGAGCTGCCCGCCCGTCGTGTGGTGGGTCAAGCCGACCGCGTAGACGATGGTCATCACCTTGTCCGGCTTGCCCATCTGGCCGACCAGGTCCGCGACCTTCTTGAAATCGTCGACGGGGATGCCGGTGATGCTGGAGACCACCTCCGGCGTGTAGCGCGAGTAGTGCGCCTTCATGAGCTGGAAGACCGAGCGCGGGTGCTGCAGGGTCAGGTCGCGACTCGCATATCCAGTCCTGGCGTTCGACTCATACGCCCAGGTCGCGATGTTGTAAGTGCGCTTGTCGGGGTCGTAACCCGAGAAAAGGCCGTCGTTGAACCCGTAGCCGTCCTTGACCACGAAGGATGCGTTGGTGTAGTTGCGGACGTACTCGTCGTGGAACAGGTTGTTCTGCAGGACGTGGTTGATCAGCCCGCCGAAGTAGGCCACGTCGCTGCCGGTGCGGATGCGGAGGTACATGTCGGCGACGGCAGACGTGCGCGTGAAGCGCGGGTCGGCGTGAATCAACTTCGCGCCGCGGTCCAGCTTGGCCCGCATGAACCACTGGAATCCGACCGGATGAGCCTCAGCCGGGTTGGCGCCGTTGATCAGGATCAGGTCCGCATGCCTGATGTCGCGCCAGTGGTTGGTCATCGCTCCCCTTCCGAATGTGGCGGCCAAACTGACCACCGTGGGGCCGTGTCAAACCCTGGCCTGTTGCTCTAGATGGACCAGTCCCAGGCCGCGCATCAGCTTGGTGGCGAAGTAGCCCTCCTCCGAGCTGAACGCGGCGCCTCCGGCGAAGGCGATCCCCTCGCACCGGTTCACGGTGCTGCCATTGCCGTCGGTGGTGATGAACGAGGCGTCCCTGGACGCCTTCACGTTGTTTGCGATCTTGTCGAGCACGAAGTCCCACGAGACGCTCTTCCAGCCGGTTGCACCAGAGGCCCGGTACTGCGGCGACTCGACGCGGCGTGGCGAGATGGCGAGCTGCATCGCGGTCGCACCCTTCGGACAGAGGCGTCCCTCGTTGACCGGGCTGTCCGGGTCGCCCTCGATCTGCAGCAGCTCCGTGGTGCCGTTGCTCTTCTGCCGCGTGTAGGCGACCAGCGAGCAACCGACCGCGCAGTACGGGCAGATGCTGTGGAGCTCCTTGGCTCCCGCGATCCGCAGGTTCTGCTTGACCCGCGTCGACTCCGCCACCGCGATGTCGAAACCAAGACCCGTGGCAGCGACGGCGCCCGCTCCGGCGACGCCTACCTTGAGGAATTCCCGACGTGTGACAGTCGGCAAATCAAACCCCCCGAATGAGCTGACGCTAGCTCAGGGCGGCGCTCACGTCAAGTTTGGATTGCGCTTGCGCGCGCCCGGCGTTTCAGCCGGTTGACATCAGGAGGTCGCTGCGGTCGTCAGGCTCGGGGTTGCGCAGCAGGTCGATCAGCCGCGGGTCCCAGGCCACGATCACGCCCGTGGCGCCCGCACCCTCGTGCTCCGCGAGGGTCGCGGCCCAGGCGCTCTTGTCCGGTGGGATGGGAATCTTGACCCAGGTCTCGCCCTCCGGCTCTCCGACCACCACGCGGCCGCGGCTCAGCTGCTGAAGGATCGCGGCGGGCTCAGGAGCCGCGATCAGCAGCCGGACCCGCTCGGTCACGGCCGCGATCGCACCCGCCAGGATTTGCTGTTCCGATCCGTCGCCCTCCAGACCGATCATGTCGGCGCCGGCGGCCTCCAGCGCCCTCACCTCGGCCAGGAACTCGCCGCCGCCACTGATCGTGGCAGGCATCACCACCGCGACCTTGATCACGCCTATGAATCTAGCGCG
>VBFV01000071.1 GCA_005881335.1 Chloroflexota bacterium | reverse complement strand
GGTCGTCGGTGACGTTGGCGAAGAACACGGTGAACCCCAGCTCGATCGACTCCAGACGGTCGCCCGCCGCCTCCCTGATCCAGCCAAGCTTTTCGTCGGTGGCGTCGGCCATTCCGGTCTGGACCAGCTTCGGGTTGATCCGCCCCTCGCTGAGTTTGTAGTTCACGTGCACGATGTCTGCCTCGCGCGCGGCGAGGTGGAGCATCTTGCGACCGCCGCCTCCGAGCAGGAGCGGGGGATGTGGCTTTTGCACGGGACTTGGTGCGCCCTCGAGTCCGTTGATCGAGTAGTGCTTGCCCTGGAACGAGAACTCGCCCCCGGCGAAGAACTTCTTGATGATGGTCACCGCCTCCGCCAGCCGTTCGATCCGAGTGCCCGGCGAGTCGAACGGGATGCCGGCCTGCTCGTAATCCGAGACCATCCACCCCGCGCCAATCCCGAGGTCGAGCCTGCCGTCAGAGAGCAGGTCGAGCGTCGCAGCTTCTTTGGCCAGCACCACCGGATGCCGGTAGTCGTTGTCGAAAACAAGAGAGCCGATGCGCAGCGTGGTCGTGGCATCGGCCGCCGCCATCAGCGCCGCGACGGGTCCCATTTGATCGCCGAAGTGGTCAGGCAGATAGACCGCCGAATAGGCCATCGACTCGAGGGCCCGCACTTTGTCGCGCCAGTTGTTGGCGCTGTGAGCCCGATGCTCCTGGACATCGAACCGAAAAGCACGGTGGCCAGCCACGTGACGACGTTAGCGGCTGATGGTGCCGAGGGCCAGATTTGAACTGGCGACACCTTGATTTTCAGTCAAGTGCTCTACCAAGCTGAGCTACCTCGGCACGGCGGGTAATTTTATCGGCGGACCGGTACCCGCCATCTGATCGGCTGTGACAGACTACGGGCCCATCGTGATTGCCCGCATGTCCCTCGTAACGGTTTGCCTGCTGGTCGCGGCATGCGGGGGATCAGCCGGCTCGACCTCGAACTCTTCGACAGGCACCACGCCCAGTCCGACGAAATCCGCCCACGTCAACTCGGTCGATGCTTGCTCGTTGGTGACGGCTGCCGAGGCCTCCGCGGCGGCTGGGAGCACGGTCACAAATCTCTCCGCCGGCGCCGGCACTCAGACACCTGGCATCTGCGTCTATGGGAGCTCCGACGGCGCCTCATCCGTGTTCGTTCTCGCGCAGGTCTATCCCGACACCACGACAGCTGATTCGATTTCGCCGGAACAGATGGCCGCCGTCATGAACGGCCAGATGGGCGTGACCAACGCCAAATCTGTCCAGGGCATCGGCGACAAGGCCTTTGAGTACACAGCGACAAGCTCCTCGGGTGGTGGCATCGCCATCTTCGTCTTCAAAGCCAACGTGGTCTTGATGATCGCCCTCAGCCCGACGACGGACTCCGCCAAGGTCGAAGCGCTAGCGCGGGCTGCGGTCGGCCGCTTCTAACCCCGTCGCCACGACCATCTGGGCCCGAATGCGGAGTCCCGGCGTGTCAGTGGGCGGTGATGGACTTGAACCAACGACCTCCTCGGTGTAAGCGAGGCGCTCTAGCCAGCTGAGCTAACCGCCCGTCGATTGCGCGGTAGCCAGTCTACCCACCCGGCAGCAGACCCAAGGCCGCATTCAGCTGCGCGTCTCTGGCATAGCCCTGCGACGGTTGCGCCACGTCAAACACGTCGGTCGGGTTGGCAATCGTGACCGTCACGTCCGGCGTCAGGCCTTTGTGGTCGATCGTTTGGCCGTTCGGCAGAAACCACCGCTCCACCGTCAGGTGGAGGTCCGATCCATCGCTCAAGACGAAGTCCTCCTGCACGGATCCCTTGCCGAACGTCGTCGTCCCGACCAGCTTCGCGCGCTGGTGCACCTGCAGCGAGCCGGCTACGATCTCCGCCGCCGACGCGCTGTTGGCGTCGACGAGCACGACCAGCGGAACCGTTGGCGCGCCGTGCTGCGAACCGACCTGGTGGCGGTTCACCCCGCCTCTGCCGTGGGTCTCGAAGGTCTCGCCGCTCGTCACGAACTGGGTGATGACGTCGTCCGCCGCGGAGATGAATCCGCCAGGGTCGCCGCGTAGGTCGAGCACCATGGCGGTCGAGCCGGGCAGTCCGTTCTTCAGCGTCGCCGAGAACTCCGTCGACGTGTTGGACGCGAACTGATATATGCGCACGTACAGCACGTGGTTGCCAACCGTGGCGGAACGAACGGTCGGCACCTGGATCTGCGCCCTGGTGATGGTGAATGTCAACGTCTCGCTGCCGCGCAAGATGGTCAGCATGACCTTGGTCCCTTCAGGTCCCTGGATGAGAGCGGTCGCCTGGTCGGCCGTGACGCCTTTGATGTCCTTGTCACCCACCTTCACGATCTGGTCGCCGCTCTTCAACCCCGCCAGGGCAGCCGGCGAGCCCGGCACCGTCCCCGTGACCGCCGGATACCCCGTGCTGAAGCTCAGATAGATTCCAATCCCCGTGTATTTGCCCTGATAGCTCTGCTGCAGCCGCTTGTACTGCTCCGGATCGAAATAGATGGTGTAGGGATCACCCAGGCTGCTCACGAGGCCTTGCACCGTCCCGTGCGACAGCTTTTTGGGATCGACGTTGCTGTCGACGTAGTCGGCCTGGATCAGCCGCGCGGCCTCCTGCACTTGCGTCAGGTCGATGCGGGACGTTGAGCGATGCCCGATGTAGGGCACGTACTCGGGATATGCCTGGTCGACGTAGAGGCCCGCGACAAACCCGACGACGAGGATCAGCACGATGGCGCCACCCCGCAGGGCGACGCGAAGATTCATGTCAGCAGACTAGCAACCGAGCCAGATGCAGGGATCTTTGTAGACGCCGTTGACTCGGATCTCGAAATGCAGGTGCGGGCCGGTCGACCAACCTGTCGAACCTTCAAATGCGACCGTCGTTCCGCGCGGCACCACCTGACCAGTTGAGAGCCCCGGCGCGTACCCGGAGAGATGGCCGTAGTACGTCGAGTAGCCGTTCCCGTGGATGATCACCAGCAGGTTTCCATAGCCGACGCTGCCCGGGTACAGGTACGCGACACCCGTGTCAGCGGCGACGATCTGGGTGCCATACGGCCCCGCGATGTCGATCCCGGTGTGGATCTTGTGCGGGTACGGGCAGCTGGGCTCGTAGACCTCGAGGTAGAAGCTCGAGCATCCGAACCGCTGGCTCATGCAGCTGGGGCCGCAATTCGGCTCCGGCCATTCGAACACGCCGTTGCCGCCTCCCGCCCTGATGGCGGCGGCGTTGTATTGCTGGGCCAGCTGCGCCACCTGCGCGTCGATCGCGGCCCGCTCGGCCTGCACCTTGTTGTACTGGTCGGCCAGCTGCGCGGCGAGCTGCTTTTCAAATGCGAGGGCTGCCGCCTCCGTGGCCAGATTCTTCTCCAGGTCTGCCTCCGCCTCTTTCTGTTGCTTGAGCGAGGTCAGCACCAGCTGGACGTAGTTGAGGCTGCCGTGCGAGTCGACGTAACGAAGGCGCTGGTTGAGGAGCTGCTCGCGCACGCTCACGTGCGCCTTCTGCCGGATGAGGGAGGCCTCGCCAAACCTGATCTGGCGGCTCAGCTCGTCGATCGCCGCCTGCGTCTGGGCGATCAGTGCTTTCTGGGCGGCGATCTGGTTGCGCAGGCTGGCGATCATCACGTCGATGGCGTTGATCTGGGAGATCGTGTTGTTGATCTGCGACTGGATGTTGTTGAGCTGGTTCTGGTTGTTGACCTGCTGCCCGATGCCGCTGTTGTAATTGACGCACGCCTGGTAAACGGCCGGCGGATCACCGGGATAGCAGTAGATTGCAGAGGCGATCTGCACAGACTGCGGAGCCCATGCAGT
Source organism: Chloroflexota bacterium (assembly GCA_005881335.1). Classification (GTDB taxonomy): domain Bacteria; phylum Chloroflexota; class Dormibacteria; order Dormibacterales; family Dormibacteraceae; genus 40CM-4-65-16. The sequence continues at coordinate 24,536 of VBFV01000071.1, read as the reverse complement.
CGTCGCCAGGATCGCTGCGATCAACAAACGAACCTTCAACGTCAGATCCTCACGTACCGTCGGACGCCGATGTAGCTACCCAGCGCACCCAGCAGCGCCCCCGCCAGGAGCAGGTCCTGGGCCAGGATCGAGATGAAACGCGGGTCGTAGCTCAGAGGGATGAATCCGATATCGGACTTGAAGCGATCGACCGCCGGCGGGTAGGCGATCACGAGCAGGGCGAGCGCGATCGATGCCGCGATCAGCCCCGTCATGATGCCCTCGATCACGAACGGGCCCCGGACGAACCACTCCGTGGCGCCGACCAGCTTCATCACCTCGATCTCTTTGCGGCGGTGATAAACGGCCGTGCGGATGGTGTTCATCACGATCACCACCGACACGATCATGAGGATCAGCAGCAGGGCCACGCCGGCAAGGCTCAGCCAGGACGACAGCTCGAGCATCCGGTTGACGAAGTCGCCCTGGTAGTTGGTGGGGTCGGCGGGATCGACGCCTGGCCAGCGACGAGCGAGCGTGTCGATGGCGGCAACGTCGCCGAGATTCTTGACGTGGACCTCGAGCTTTGCATCAAGCGGATTGCCCTCGATCTGCTGCGCGAAGACGACGTTTTGCGGATCCGCCTTGAACTGCGCGAGCGCCTCTTCCTTGGTGATGAATCGAACGCTTGTCACGCGTCCGTCGGCCGTCAGCTGCTGCTGGAAGTCGGATACGGTCTGCAGCGGCGTGTCATCTGACACGTTGATCGAGATCTCGCTGACCTTGGTGCGGAATCCGTCCAGCACTTGCGAAAAGGCGTGACCAACGAGAAGGTTGACGCCGGCCAGGACCAGGATCAGCGTGATCGACAGCACGGCGGCCAGGCTCACGGCCAGGTTCCGCCAGAAGCTCTGCCAGGCGCTGTTAAGCGCGAACTTGAGATTTCGCAACATCGTCGTGATACCTGCCTGAACGGTCGTCCCTCGCGATCTGCCCGGCGTCGATGGCGATGACGCGGCGCCGGAGAAGGTCGACGATCTCACGGTTGTGTGTCGCCATCACCACCGTGGCGCCGCGCGCGTTGATGCGCAGGAACAGCTGCATGATCTCCCACGCGGTCGCGGGGTCGAGGTTGCCGGTGGGCTCGTCCGCGATGATGAATCTCGGTGCGTGCACCAGGGCGCGAGCGATGGCGACGCGCTGCTGTTCACCGCCGGAGAGATTTGAAGGGTACGTGTGGTCCTTGCCGGTAAGGCTGACCGTGTCGAGCGCCTCCGCGACTCGCGCTCGAATGTGCGAGTCGGCCTCGCCGAGAACGCGCAGGGCAAAGGCGACGTTCTCGTAAACGGTCAGGTTCGGCAGGAGCTTGAAGTCCTGGAAAACCAGGCCGACCTTGCGCCGGTAGTAGGGCAGCTTTCGCCGCTTCATCCGCCCGAGCTCGATGCCGTCGACGAAGATCTTGCCCTTGCTTGGCTTCTCCTCGCGGATCAGCAGGCGCACGAGCGTCGACTTGCCCGCGCCCGAAGGGCCGACCAGGAAGAGGAAGTCGCCCTCGGGGACCTCGAGGTTGATGTCCCGAAGGGCTTCAGTTCCAGTCGGGTACGTCTTGAAAACACGCTGGAAGCTGATTACCGGCCGGCTCTCGAAATCTGGTGTCAAAACCATTGGCTGCGTCTCTTGCTGTGGCGTTACGCGCCAGCGGGCGCGAGCGGCTAGGTCGCGGGCAGTATACCCCATGCCCCGTGTGGCTCCAACCCCTTCCCAGAGTGCCAACCAAAGGCATTAACGAACGAGCGCTAAGAGCCTTGCGCAGCCGTTTCTGACGCTGCATTGGCGGCCGGGTTCACCCCGGCCGCGACTTTGTCTCTATGGCCACCCAAGCGCCGCTACGAGTGACTATTTAGACAAGTCCAAACCGTATACCGGAAAGGGAGCAGCCCCATCGGCGAAGCCGATCGGGCGATGAGGGAAAACCATCCGGGTTTTCCCTCATATCTCTACGAGGCTTGCGCGACCTCTCCGGTTTTGCCCAGCCGCCACCTGAGCCAGCTCTCGATGAAGGGATCAATCTCGCCGTCCAGCACGGCCTGCGTGTTGCCTACCTCTAACCCCGTCCGTACGTCCTTGACGAGCGTGTACGGCTGCAGGACGTAGTTGCGGATCTGGGATCCGAACTCGGCCGGCATGACCTGGCCGCGGATCTGGTCGAGGTGATGCCCGAGCTGGAGAGCACCGACGAGGGCGCGATCGTGATCAATCTGGTCGAAAGGTGAGATGCGCACCAGGCGGTGAACGCCATGCTCCGAACGCAGCAGCCCATACGCACGAGGACCCCGCACGATGAAGGTCGCGCTCTTCAGGCCGGCTTCCTCACCGCGTGACTCGTCGACGATCTCGGTCTCGAAGCCTCGGCGCTCGGCCCACTTGAGATACATGCGCATGAGCATCTCCACCCAGTCCTGCGCCTCCACCCCACCTTGTCCGACGGAGATCGTCACGACCGCGTTGTGGTTCGCGTATGGATCGGTGAAGAGAAGGTCGAGCTCATGCGCGCGCACCTCCTTGGCCAGCGACGCACGTTCCTCGGCCAGCTGCTTCTCGAGCTCAGGGTCGCCACGCGACAGCTGGTCCAGCTCGACGAGGTCGCGGGCGCGCCTCTCCAGGCGGTCCCACGTCGCGATCACCTCGCGGAAGGATTCGGTTCAGCAGCTGTTTTGCGTCGAGTTCAGCGTCCATTACCTACCGTGGCACCTCTTGTACTTCTTGCCCGACCCGCACCAGCACGGGTCGTTTCGCCCGATCTTAACGGCAGCACCCGCGGGCACAGCTGCCGACCCGGCGCCGACCGGCGCCGCTCGCCGTTGCTGCGGCGATGCCCCACGGCCTGCGCCGTTTGCGCCATCTACCTCGCCGGGTCCGCTTTCGGTGACCTGGCGCACCAGGGGCGGCGCTGGAGGAGGCGGCGCGTTGCGCTGGACCTGCACGCGATAGATGTTCGCAACGATCGAGGACTCGATCCGGTCGCGCAGCTCGTTGAACATCTCGAAGGCCTCGTTCTTGTACTCGACCAACGGATCGCGCTGGCCGTACGCCCGCAGTGCGATGCCCTCGCGGAAATGCTCCATCTGCGTCAGGTACTCCATCCACTGCCAGTCAATCGTGCGCAGCATCACGTCGCGCTCCACCATCGGCATCAGCTCGGCGCCGACTTCCTCGACCTTGCGGTCGTAAGCGTCCGAAGCCGCAGCGTGAAGGTGTTCGACCAGGCCATCGGGGCCCTTGGTCAGCGCCTCGTCAGGAATCTGCGTGCCGGGCGCCAGTGGCAGGTAGGCGGACAGATACTTCACGAGCCCTTCCAGGTCCCAGTTCTCGGCGTGGCGGCTCTGGCAGTGCTGGTCGACGCCCTTCTGGATGATCTCGCGCACGTAGCCGAGGATGTTGCCGCGCGCGTCCGCGCCCTCCAGGACCTTCCTGCGCTCTTCGTAGACGATCTGACGCTGCTTGTTCATGACGTCGTCGTACTCGACCACGTGTTTGCGGGCGTCGAAGTGCATCCCCTCGACCTTCTTCTGGGCGCTCGCGATCGAGCGTGCGACCCATGGATGCTCGATCGGTTCGACTTCGAGGCTCTCCATCAGGCGGCCGATGCGTTCGGCAGCGGGCCCGAAGATCTTCATCAGGTCGTCCTCGAGCGAGATGAAGAACCGGCTCGAGCCGGGGTCGCCCTGGCGTCCGGCACGACCGCGAAGCTGGTTGTCGATGCGGCGGCTCTCGTGCCGCTCGGTGCCGATGATGTGCAGCCCGCCGACGTGGGTCACGCCCTGGCCGAGCACGATGTCGGTGCCTCGTCCGGCCATGTTGGTGGCGATGGTCACCGCGGCAGGCTGACCGGCCTCCGCGACCACCGCCGCCTCGCGCTCGTGCTGCTTGGCGTTGAGCACGTTGTGCTTGACCCCGCGCCGCTCGAGCATCTTCGAAAGGCGCTCTGACTTTTCGACCGAAACGGTGCCCACGAGCACCGGCCGGCTCAACTTGTTCATCTCGACGATCTCGTCGATCACGGCATCGAACTTCGACTTCTCGGTCTTGTAGATGACGTCGGAGCTGTCCTCGCGGACCATCGGCCGATGCGTCGGAATCACGACGACGTCGAGGCCGTAGATCTTGTGAAACTCCTCCGCCTCGGTCACGGCCGTGCCGGTCATCCCGGCCAGCTTTTCGTACTGGCGGAAGTAGTTCTGCACGGTGATGGTGGCGATCGTCTTCTGCTCCTGCTGGACCTTGACGCCTTCCTTCGCCTCGACCGCCTGATGCAGTCCGTCCGACCAGCGGCGGCCCGGCATGGTGCGGCCCGTGAACTCGTCGACGATGACGACCTCCGCGTCCTTGACCAGATAGTCCCGATCGCGTAGGAAAAGCGCCTTTGCCTTCAGCGCCTGGTTGATCTGGTGCGCCTCGATCACGTTCTCGAGGTCGTAGATGTTCTTGATCCCGGTCCAGCGCTCCATCTTCGCGATGCCGGTCTCGGTCAGAGACGCAGATTTGTGCTTCAGGTCGACCTCGTAATCCTCGCCCTCGGTCAGCCGCGCCGCCCAGCGCGCGTACTGGTAGTACTTGTCTGTCGACTCATCCGACTGGCCCGAGATGATGTGCGGCGTGCGCGCCTCGTCGATCAGGATCGAGTCGACCTCGTCGACGATGCCGTAGTTCAGGTCGCGCTGGCTGCACTGCTCGAGGTCTCGGGCCATGTTGTCGCGCAGATAGTCGAAGGCCAGCTCCGAGTTGGTGGCGTACGTGATGTCCGCGCCATACGCTTCCTTCTTGCTCGCCGGGCGGAGGTGCTGAAGGCGAGGATCCGGATGAGTTTCGTCAAGGTATTCGGGGTCGTACACATACGTCGCCGTCGACCCGACGTTCACGCCGACGGTCATGCCGAGCAGGTGATAGATCGGCGCCATCCATCCCGCGTCACGGCGGGCGAGATAGTCGTTGACGGTGACCAGGTGCACGCCCTTTCCCGCCAGTGCGTTCAGGTACAGCGCGAGGCTTGCGACGAGCGTCTTGCCTTCGCCGGTCTTCATCTCGGCGATCTTTCCCTGGTGCAGCACGATGCCGCCGACGAGCTGGACGTCGAAATGACGCAGGCCCACGGTGCGCCGGCCCGCTTCGCGGCACAGCGCGAACGCCTCGATCAGAAGCTCGTCTAAGTCCTCTCCCCCGCGTGCTCTCTCGCGCAGCTCGTCGGAGCGAGCGCGCAGGCCCGCATCGTCGAGCTCCTTGAGCTCGGGCTCGAGAGCGTTGATGGCGCGGGCGACTGAGAGGTGCCGTTTGACCTCGCGCTCGTTGGGGTCGAGGAGCTGGGAGAGGATGGCCATGGGTCTGAACTAGAGGTTACCCGGCCCGGCGGGATCTAAATCGAATCTAAGGGACCACCGGCTCGATGACCGCCAACGAGCCGTCGGCCCGCCGGACCAGGATCTGGATCTCGCCCGAGTCCTCGTCCAGGTAGACCACGACGGCCTGGCCGTCCGCCTCCAGCTCGGAGATCGCCTCGGCCTCGGACATGGGCCGGAGCTTGAGCCGCAGGCGCTCGGGTTCGGCGGGGCGCTGTTGCCCACGCGCCTCGTCGGGCGGCAAGCGCACCGGCGAGGCCGCCTGCTTGCGGTGCGTCACCTTCTCCTTGAAGGCGACCACCTGACGGTCAATGCGGTCGAGTGCCAGGTCGAGCGCGGACTGCGCATCCGCCCCCCGCTCGCGCGCGTGGAGGACGGGCGCCCGCCGGCCGTCGAGGTGCAGCGTGATCCGACAGACGGTGGTCGACAGCCCGCTTCGCTTCCGCTCTTCGGAGAACTCCACCTCGGCGTCCACCACCCTGCCGAAGTGGTGCTCGAGCCGAGTCAGCTTGCGGTGCGCCGTCTCGCGCACCTCCTGCCCCAGACCGTTGGTACGGTCGTGCAGGACGACCTTCACAATCCGAGTATAAGCCCGGTCCTGAGACTTGCCTAGCGGGTCGCGGGCTTGTATCCGGGAGGCGGCGGGAACAGGGCCGTGATCTCCTTCGGGAGCGGGATGCCCTGGTTGAACATGCGGTCCAGAATCTTCGGCCGGAGGCCGCTCGGCTTGAACTCCGCGATGACCTTGCCCTCGGGCGTGGCGCCCTTCTGGTCCATCACGAAGATGTCCTGCATGGTGATCACGTCCTGCTCCATGCCCACGATCTCGGAGATGGCGGTGACCTTGCGCGACCCATCGCGCAGCCGGTTCAGCTGCACGATCAGGTTGATCGCGCCCGCGACCTGCTGCCGGATTGCGCGCACGGGCAGGTCGACGCCGGCCATCAAGACCAGCGTCTCGAGACGCGCGAGAGCGTCGCGCGGGCTGTTGGCGTGAAGCGTCGTCATCGAACCGTCGTGGCCGGTGTTCATGGCCTGCAGCATGTCGAGGGCTTCGCCGCCACGACACTCACCGACCACGATGCGCTCGGGGCGCATGCGTAGCGAGTTGATGACGAGGCGCTGGATCGTGATCTCGCCCTCGCCGTTGATGTCCTTCGGTCGAGTCTCGAGGCGGCATACGTGCTCCTGGTGAAGCTGCAGCTCTGCGGCGTCCTCGATGGTCACGATGCGGTCCTCGACGGGGATGAAGCCCGAGAGGACGTTGAGGAAGGTGGTCTTACCGGTGCCTGTCCCACCTGAGACGATGACGTTGGCTTTGGAGAGCACGGCGGCCTTCAGGAATCCGAAGCCCGCCTCGTTGCAGCTGCCGAACCGGATCAGGTCTTCGACCTGGAACGGGTCTCGAGAGAACTTGCGGATGGTCAGCAGCGGACCGTTGAGCGCGAGCGGACGGATGACGGCGTTGACGCGGGAGCCGTCTGCCAGTCGTGCGTCACAAAGCGGCGAGCGCTCGTCGATGCGCCGGCCGACGGTACGGACGATGAACTGGATCACGTTCAGGAGCTGGTCTTCGTCGACGAACTTGATGTTCGTGAGGACGACCTTGCCCGCCATTTCGACGTAAACATGGTCGTTGCCGTTGACCATGATCTCGGTTACGCGGTCGTCGCGGATGAGCGGCTCGATCGGCCCGAGCTGCTGGTAGTACTCGTCGATGTTGATGCCGGGGATCCGGACTGCCATTCGGCTAGCCTCCGCTCGGGAATTTGTAAACCGAGCGCCAACTATACGTTAACCCTCGCGATTGAGACCCCAGTTACAGGCCCCGATCCGGCCGCGCGCAAGGCACTTGCGCAGGCGTTCAGGGTCGCGCCGGTGGTGGCGACGTCGTCCACCAGCAGGATCGATGCGCCTTCGAGACCAGCTCCGCGCCAGCCGAATGCGTCTTTTACGTTCTCGAAGCGCCGCAGCCGGTCGCGGCCGACCTGCGGCGGTGTAGAACGCGTACGTACGAGTTCTCCTTTGGACGCCGGCAGCGCCATGCGCTTGCGAAGCTGCGCGGCCAACAGCTCCGCCTGGTTGTATCCGCGCTGGCGCAAGCGGGCGGGATGCAGCGGAACCGCGATCACGCAGCGCGCCGCAACGCCTTCGACCGCGAGCCGTTCGGCGATGAGCTGAGCGAGCGGACCGGCAAGACGCCGCCAGCCCTCGTATTTGAACCGATGCACCACGTGCTCGACCGGCCCCTCGTAAGCGACCGCCGAGCGAAGCCGCGTCAGCGACGGCAACCTCGCGCGGCAGCCGCATTCGCGTCGTGCCGAATCGACCTCGACCCCGCAATGTCCACACAGCGGCTCCTCGAGCCGCCGGATCCTCGCCCGGCAGCCATCGCAAAGCCAGGCGCCGATTTTGCGACACGCGCCACAGCGCGGCGGAAGAATCAGATCGAGCACGTGCACCAAACCAGCGTATGAACGCGGTCAACATGTTCTTAACAGAGTTACTGGATGCTGATCTGGTCGCCTCGCTGCAAGTCGATGTCTGATGTCGAGCCCGGCGGCAGCTCCAACACGCTGCGCGCGCCGACCTCCCACCACACCACCCCGTACCATGCGGGCAGCTTCCGATACACCTTCTTGACCCGCTCGCGCCTATCCAGGAAGACGGCATCGATCGGGAAGTTCATGAACATCATGTGGATGCCGCTGCACGGATTGATCCACATGCCTCGTCCCGGATCGAGCTTCTTGCGAAACATCAATCCCACCCCCCGCCCGAACATCGTGCGGGGCATCTCGAGCTCGTCGGCCAACACCTTGCCGCTCCGCTCGTGCACCGCTCGTCGGCCCTTCACCACGATGCCCTAGCGTAAGTTGCCGCGCCATGGATTTCGACAGCGATGGGATTCGCCTGCACTACGAGGTCAATGGGCCGGAGAACGGAACTCCAATCGTCGCCGTGCATGGCTTCGCCTCGGACTACCGCCTCAATTGGGTCGGCACCCGATGGCAGGAGACCCTGACCAACGCCGGCTTTCGCGTGATCGGGCTCGACTGCCGCGGCCACGGCCACAGCGACAAGCCGCATGAAGAGGCCGCATACGCGGTCGACAACATGGCCGGCGACGTCGTCCGGCTCCTCGACCACCTCGATGTTCCTACTGCTTCGTATCTCGGGTACTCGATGGGCGGCCGCATCGGCCTCGAGGTAGTGCTCGACTTCCCCGACCGCGTCCAGCGCGCGGTCCTCGGCGGGATCGGCGCCGCGGGAGCCCTTGACCGGGCCGACGAGATCGCGCGTGCATTTCGGCTCGGGGAGCCTACCGATGACCCCGTAGCGCGCATGTTCTACAACTTCGCGTCTGCGCGTCCGACCAACGACGTTCTCGCGCTCGCCGCCTGCATCAAAGGTCTGCGGCCCGAATCGCGTCCGGAACGGCTGGCGAAAATCCAGACGCCGATCCTCATCGCGGTCGGCGACCATGACGACATCGCGCGCGGCGCGCCGGAGCTCATCGAGCTCATCCCCACAGCCAGGCTCGTCACGATCACCGAGCGCGATCACATGAGCGCTGTCGTGGCGCGCGAGTTCAAGCAAGCGGCCCTGGAGTTCCTGACCACCGAATAGACGCGGATGCAGTCATGCGGCCGGGACAATGCGCTCCGGCGGCGACAGACACGCGGAATTTGACGCGTTGAAGCGCTCCGCTGACGCCAGAGATGCGGAATCGACGTGTGTCGGGCGCTAGCTTCCCGGTTTACCTCGGTCGCATCAGGATCAGCACGGCCGGGCCGAGAAGCACGATCCACAGCGTCGGGAAGATGCAGCCGACCATGGGCAGCATCATCTTCAGCGTGGCCTGGGCGCCTCTCTCCTGCGCGCGCTGACGGCGCTTGCGCCGCATCTCATCAGCCTGGATGCGGAGGATCTTGCCGATGCCGGTGCCGAACTGCTCGGACTGGATGACGGCCTGCATGAAGTTGTGCAGGTCCTCCACCCCGCTGTTCCGACCCATCTCGTCCAGCGCCTCGAGGCGTGGCCGGCCGAGGCTGATCTCGCGGAGGGCCTTGCTCAGCAGGTCGGAAAGAGCGTTCTTGTATTTGTCGGTGACGCGTGCGAGCGCGGCGTCGAAACCGAGTCCAGCATCGACGCAGATGACCAGCAGGTCAAGCGCGTCTGGCAGACCCTTCTGAACCTCGGATCGCCGAGCGTCGACCTTTTGCTTGAGCCACAAGACCGGCGCGTAGTAGCCGAGGATCAGGCCGATGACCGCCGAGATGACCAGGTAGAGGACGTTGCCAAGGAGCAGCCCGACGAGCAGGCCGAGTGCCGCGAAGATCGCGGCCGCCACGAGGCGGACCGCCATGAAGTCTTCTGGAGTCAGGTTGCCCGGCCGCCCCGCCATCTCCAGCCTGTTGAGCACGTCCTGGCGAGCTTTCTGAGGCGTCGAGCGGGACAGCAACGAGCCAAGCTTTTCGATCGCCGGCCGGAGCACACGCTCGCTGAACGGGCGCTGCAGCTCGATCTCCTCCACGGTCAGCGGCTTTTCTCCACCGTAGACGGACAGACGCTGCTGGACCATCTGGGCCGTGTTCGTATTTGGCGTGCGCGAGATGCCGATGAAGAACATCAGGACGCCGCCCGCGCAGATCAGTGCAAGAAGAAGGGTGGTTGACATTTGACTAGACCTCGATCGCCACGATGCGGCGAATGATCAGGTTGCCGATGAAGATCATGAATGCGCCGATCGCGATGAGGATCCAGCCGATGATGCTCGAGAACATCGGCTGGAAGTACGTTGGCGTCACGAAGAACATGAACACCGCGAGCAGGATCGGGAGCGCCGTGATGATGCTGCCCGACGCGCGAGCTTGCGCCGTCAGGGTCTGGATCTCGCCCTTGATGCGCACTCGCTCGCGGATCGTGTAGGCGATGTTGTCGAGGATCTCGGCCAGGTTTCCACCGACCGTGCGGTGGATCGAGTAAGCCGTCGCGACCAGGTCGAAGTCGGCGCTCGCGATGCGCTTCGTTATGTTCGACAGCGCCTCGTCCGGTGAGCCACCGAGGTTCATCTCGCGCACCGCGCGGCCGAACTCATCGCCGATGGGCGGGACCGCGTTCTTGGCCACCGTGTCGATCGCCTGCGCGAACGAATAGCCGGCTTTGAGGGCGTTGGAGAGCAGGGTCAGGGTGTCTCCGAGCTGCGTGTTGAACTTCTTCAAGCGCTGGCTCACCCGATATTTGACGTAGAAACCGGGGATCAGGTAGCCGGCAAAGAACAGCAGGGCGAAGACCAGTCCCCATCGCCAGTAGCCGATCAGCCCGACCAGGAGGCCCGTGCCGATCTGGATCATGAAGTACTCAGAAGGACGGAGCTTCAGGTCGGCGCGCTGCAGCTGCTCTGCCACGGAGGGCTTGCCCTTCTTGGCATCGCCGCGACCGACCCGGTCGGCGGCCGGCTGAAAGAGCCGGTTCAGCGAGTCGCGGAAGCCCGCGGTCTGGGGCAGCGCCGCGGCGCCGGCCGTCGTGACTCCGTAGGCGGCGAGGCGGGCCTGAAAGTCCTCCGCGCCGCCTGCGGCGCGCCGCATCTGGCTGACGCCGAGGAAGAACAGGAAGACGCCGGCGAAGGCGATCAGCCCAAAAACCACGGGGATTGGTGGCATCTAAATCTCCTTGAGGGTCAGTACAGCTTGTCCGGCGATGGTTGCTTGCCAGGTGCGAAGAGTTGTTCCGAGACGTCTTCTCCTTCGGCTCTGAGGTGTTCCATGCGCATGGGCAGGACGCCGGTCGCGGAGTGGTAGCCGACGGCCTTGCCCTCGGCGTTCACACCGACCTGCTTGAAGTTGAAGAGCTCCTGGAACTGGACCTCTCCGTCTTTGATGCCGATGACCTCGGCGACGCTGACGATGCGGCGCACACCACCACGGAGGCGGGACTGCTGCACTATGAGATGAATAGCGGAGCCGATCGTCTCGCGGATGGCGCGCGACGGTAGGTCCTGGCCAGCCTGAAGGACCAGGGTCTCGAGACGGACCAGGCACTCCTTCGGGTTGTTGGCGTGGAGCGTGGACATCGATCCATCGTGGCCGGTGTTCATGGCCTGGAGCATGTCCAGGGCCTCTCCGCCACGACACTCGCCGACGATGATGCGGTCGGGGCGCATACGCAGACAGCTCTTGACCAGCTCGCGGATGGACACAGCGCCCTTGCCTTCTACGTTGGGCGGACGCGACTCGAGCTGGATCCAGTGCGGCTGCTGGAGCTGGAGCTCCGCGGCGTCCTCGCACGTGATCAGGCGCTCGTTCTCAGGGATGAACGACGACAGGATGTTGAGCAGCGTCGTCTTGCCTGAGCCGGTGCCGCCGGAGACGAGGATGTTCAGGCGCGCGCGCACGCACGAGCGCAGGAACGTCATGATCTCCGGGCTCGAGGACTTGAACCGATTGACGATGTCAGCCGGGCCCCACTTCTCCTTGGCGAACTTCCGGATGGTCAGCGCGGGGCCCTTCAACGCGATGGGCGGAATGACCACGTTGACACGCGAGCCGTCTTTGAGGCGCGCGTCACAGATGGGCGTCGATTCGTCGACGCGCCGGCCGACCAGGCTCACGATGCGGTCGATGACCTGGCGCATCTGGCGTTCCGACTCGAACGTCACCGACGACAGGATCGGCTCACCGCTTTTCTCGACGTAGATCTGCTTGGGATGGTTGGCCATGATTTCGGTGATGTTCGGGTCGGCGAGCAGCGCCTCGAGCGGACCCAGCCCGAGCACGTCGTCGAGGACCGAGTCGACAAGGCGCTCCTTGTCGTTCTTGGTCATGGTCATGGCCGTGGAGCGGAAGTACTCCTCGGCCAGCTCGAGGATCTTTTCCCGGACGCCGGCCTTGTTGCTCGAGTCGATCTCGTCGGCGAACTTCTCGATCAGCTTGGCGTGGATCTGCACCTTGGCCGCCGTGAATGCGGGCGACAGGTCGCCGCCAACCGCGAAGCGGGAGGCGGCGGCCGGCGCGGGGGGCGCGGTGGCGGCCGGCTGCGCTACCGGGATCGCAGCCTGCGGGCTGTAGGTCGAGGCGCCCGGAAGGGTGGCGGTGGCGGCGGGACCGTTGCCCGTCGACCCCGCCGGCGGAACCGTCTGGTTCTGCTTGACCCTATCGAGGAGCCCCATCCGATCTCACGTTTAAAGGGCGGTGAAGTGGTACTTCGCGTCTACCTGCTTCTGGCTCACGCCTCCGGCCGCGGTGACCGTCAGACATGTCGGGTCTGCCTCGGTTGGCGCTGTTCCGTAGTCCTTGTATGACAACAGCGTGTATCGCACTGTGGTGTTGCCGAGGAACCAGGTGAGGAACTCGGCGTCACACTGAGTGATTTCGACGGTCAGGCTCGACGTGATCCCACTTTGGGGGCCGCTCGACGAAGTCGTGGTGCCGCCTCCGGACGCCGGTTGAACACCGGCCGATGCAGGTCCAAGCCCAATGATGCGGAGGTTGGTGAACACCGTCTTGCTGATCACCTTGGTCGGCCCCTGCTGCTGGCCCGTGCTGGTGCTGAACGTAGTCAGGCTCGCCGAAGAGATCACGGTGATGTAGTCGCCGACGCTGATGTGGCCGGCGACACCTTGCTGCTCGCCCGTGGGGATCGTCATCGCGACGTAGCCCTTGGCGAGTGGCAGGTAGGCCGGTGCCGCGCCGGAGGGCACCAGGTTGATGTCCTTGGCGAGCATGTCGGAAGTGATGACCGTGCCCTTCGTGATGTTGATCTCCGAGATCAAGGACAGGACGTTGTTGACGTTGTCGTAGGTGTTGGCGAGAGTCGCGTTGCCGGCAACCGACATCTTCGCCGTCTCCAGGTCGGCCGCTGTGATCTGGTGACGCAGCGGGATCGATTGCTTCGCGATCACGACCGTGTTGCTCGGCCCGCCGAGGCCGGCACCGCCGGTCGCCCCTCCGATGAGGAAGACGCCTCCGAAAGCAAGAACGGCCAACAGAAGTCCGACGATGATGAACAGACGACCTCCGCCGGGACGGGGTCTGGTAGCAGCAGGTGCGACGGCCAAGACTAAGTCACCTCCGATGGAATCCTCAAGAGTGGCGACATTGTAACCATGCGAACCGCGATCTTCTCCCTACTTCGCTGTAAAGAAGAGAGCCCCTTGCGGGGCTCTCCGAAGGTGCTATTGACGTGGGTTGTTAGGCTCCGAGGGCTGCTACGACGTTAGAGAACACGTTCTTGATCTGGTTACCCATCGTAAGAAGGATCACGATGACCACGATTGAGACCAACACGAGGATCAGAGCGTACTCAACCATGCCCTGGCCTTCCTGACGAGTCGTGAGGCTGCGAAGCTTCATGTAAAGGCTCAACATTTCTGCGAATTCACCTCCTTTTTCCTGAACTACAGGCTTCTGACCTGCTTGACGCCGCCCGGTCCGAGTTCTTGCGGGCACCGGGTCCTCTCGCGGTCGAGGATGGTACTCATCGGTCCCGGACAGGTCAATTCAATAAGCCAAAACGCTGGTTTCGGCTCTCCGGGTCGCACCCGGCTGATACCGTTGCGCCGGGTATGGCGGCCACCGGCGTCGCAGAGCATGTGCAAAGGCGCTCGGGAGCCTACTGGAGAGACCTGGTTTTCAGCCGCCTCCTCCCCTCCCTCTTCTTCTCGCTCTTCCTCGCCCGGCAGCTGATCCTGCTGGCCGGCGGGGTCCACGGCATCCACCAGCCGTCCGACGCCCTGTTCCTGGCCCAGCAGCTGCTGGCGCTGGCCTACTTCACCATGCTGGTGGTCCTCTACGCGGTCCGGCTCCCTCAGCGCGGCACCGACCACCGGCTGGCCGTGATCTTGATCGCCTTCAGCGGCACGTTCGCGGCCATCAGCGCCAGCTTCCTGCCCGGCGGATCCCGCCGCGAGGGCCTGGTCCTCTTCGGCGACCTCCTCGCCACGGCGGGACTCGCCTACTCGGTCTGGGGCCTGGCGTACCTGCGGCGGTCGTTTTCGATCATCCCCGAGGCCCGGCGGCTAGTCACAGGCGGTCCGTACTCGCTGAGCCGCCACCCCGTCTACCTCGGCGAGGTCGCGACCGCCTTGGGCATCAACATCGCCACGGGGGGGTGGCTGAGCGCTCTGGCGATCGTCTACTTCGTCGTCTGTGAGCTGTTGCGCATCGGGTGGGAGGAGCGCATCCTCGCCCAGGCTTTCCCGGCCGAGTACCCGGCATATGCAAGACGCGTCCCCCGCTACCTACCGAACCCCTTCCGTCGTAGCTGACGGCTTGCGGCTGACCGAGCGCCTCTCCGCTCGGACGCTGCTGCTCGGCGGCGTGCTGACCGTGATCCTCGTTCTGCTCATAGGCGTGGAGCAGGACCCCGACTTCTGGTGGCACCTGCGAATCGGCCGATGGATGGTCGAGCACGGGCGCCTTCCGAGCCAGGACCTGTTCACCTACACGGTGTCGAGCCATGTCTGGACCGACCACGAGTACTTGACCGAGATCCTGATGTGGCTCACGTACAGCACGATCGGACTGACGGCCCTCTGCATCGCGTTCGGCCTTTTGACCTGGGCTGGTTTCTGGCTGATCTACATGCAGGTGCGTCGCCAGCCGTTTGTATTCATCGGCGTCGGGCTCGCGATCGCCGCGGTTGCAGGCTCGCCGATCTGGGGCCCTCGCGCGCAGATGATCACCTTCGCCCTCAGCTGCCTCGAGCTCTACTGGCTGCAGGGCTACCTTGCCGGGCGCAGCCGTGCGATCAACCTCTTCCCTCTCGTCATGGTGCTGTGGGCGAACCTCCATGGGGGCTGGGTCATCGGTTTCGTCTGGCTTGGCGTGGCGCTGGTCGCGGAGCTGATGAGCTGGGCCTGGGACCAGGACAACCCTGCCCACCGGATGCACGTCAGGCGCCTGGCCGTGATCGGCCTCGCCTCGGCGGTCGCCGTCGCCGCCACCCCGCACTTCCTGAGCCTCTACCCCTATCCGTTCCAGACCCAGGGCAGCGAGGCCCAGCAGAGGCTGATCGTGGAGTGGGCATCACCCAACTTCCACGACCTGTTCCTACGGCCGTTCGAGGCGATGGTGTTCCTCGTGATCGCCGGCTTCGCGCTTCGCCGGCCGACTCTCTACCAGTTTCTCCTCACCGCAGCCGCGCTTTTTCTGGCCCTCCAGTCGGTGCGGAACGTGGCGCTGTTCGTGGCGGCCGTGACGCCAGTGATGATCACCACGTACGGCGAGTGGTGGAAGGAGTTCGCTGCGGCGCGCAAGTGGAGCTACGACCTGCCTCCCAGGAAGCTGTTCGCGGTCATCACCGCGGTCGTGCTCATCTTCATCGCGCTGGTCACGACGCTCCGAGTCGCGAACAACCTGAGCCCTGCTCACCAGCAGAGCATGGACTCCGAGTCATACCCGGTCGCCGCGGCGGACTGGCTGGCCGCCCATCCCGACGTCGGCACGCGGATGTACAACCAGTACGGCTGGGGCGGTTACCTGGCGAATCGCTTCTACCCCGACCAGAACCGGCGGGTGTTCATCTTCGGTGAGGCGGCGTTGATGGGCGACCAGCTCCTCAACGAATATCAGGACGTGCAGACGCTGCGCCCGGACTGGAAGCAGGTCCTCGACCGGTACGGCGTCGATTACATCGTCTACAACAAGGACGCGGCGCTCTCGAATGTGCTCGCGACTCAACCCGGGTGGACGCTCGTCTACCAGGATCGTGTCGCTGTGATCTACGTCAGGACAGCCGCCAAATCTTGAAGTTCGGGGTGTCGTAGGCCGGAGGTCCCAACACGGCAGGCGGAGGGGACTGGAGGTCCGAGGTCCAGACCACGTAGCGGATCTGGTTTTCCCTGATGAACTGCTCGATGTCCGACTGGCCGGTCAGCACGCGGAGCGCGGTCTGCGTCTTGTTGGTGTAGTCGAACGTCTCGTCGTAGTGGCCGACGTAGACGGTGTCCGAGCTGTAGGCGGGGATGTACAGACCGACGCCAGGCATGGCCAGGACACGGCCCGACGGCTGCGAGCCGAGCCAGTTGAGGCCGTCGTACTCGGCGGTCGTGATCGTGTACTGCGGCTGCCCCGCCACCGCCAGCGGGGCGAGGACCAGGAACACGCTGCCGATCGCGGCGAACGCCACATAAGAGAAAGGAATGAGCCGGCGGGCCCGGAGGCTGCGAAGTCGCGGCAGGATCGCGTCATACATGCCGTGGGCGGCCAGCACGGCGAGCGGCAGGTACAGGCCGTCGAAGAAACGCCGTCGCAGATCACCTGCCGGATTCGGCAGATAAAGGATCGCCGCGAGAAGAACGAGCCAGGCGAGGAGGAACAGGTCTTCGCGGCTCCGTCGCCGAAACGCACCTGGCAAGCCGGCCACGGCCAACAGCAGCTGCGGCGCCAACGCCATGAGCAGGCTGATCGTCTCCGGCGCGACGGCGTTCTTGGAGTGGAACGTCCACCGTTCGACCTGCGGGTTGCCGACGAAAGCCAGATAGGAATAAAGGACGTAGGGCGCCGGAATCGCAAACGCGAGAGCAGCGGCGGCCCAACCACGTGGGCGCGCCGGGCGCAAGAACAGGGCCAGCGCCGTGGCGCCTCCCATCAGGATTGGCATCTGGGGATGGATCGACGCTTGGCCCAACCAAGCCAGTCCGGCGAGCAGGCCAAGCGTCAAGCTTCCGCGCTGGATCGCCTTCAAAGTGAGGGCGACGCCGAATGCGGCGAAGACGCCAGACCAGGCGAAATGAGGCAGAGCGAGGACGGAGTAGAACGCGCTGAGCTCTGGCATTCGCAAGTCCAGGCCCTCGGTCTGGTTGCCGAAGACCACCGGATGGCCGAGCGCCCAGATCACGAGACCAAGACCCAAGCCGAACGCGAGAAAGAAAAGCGCGAAGGCGCGCGCCGCGCGGTCCTGGATGAAGTGACAGATGAAGAGCCACGCGCCCGCCATCAGCGCCAGAGCTCCCACGACCCGCGCCAGGTGGAACACCAGGATCAGCGGCAAGTGCGTGACCGCCGCCAGGTGACCGAGGACGATCCAGAACATGAAGAGGTAGGCCGGCGGGCTTGGCTCGGTCGTGTATCGGTTCTCCCAGGCCCACGCACCTTCCCAGCCCTCGCGCATCTTGGCGAGGTAGGTCGTTGCGTCGTCCCAGAGATAGAAGAAGCCGACGAAGACATGCCCCGACGGCTGCACGGCGTATGCGTAGAGATACGGAATCGCCGTCACGACCGCGAGTGCCAGACCCGTGAGGAGGGGAAGGCGCCATCCTGCGAGGGCGGAGTTGCTTTCCTCGCCCCTCACCCTGGCCCTCTCCCCTGGGGGGAGAGGGGTGTCTGCCACGGCTTTCATCGGCTCATGCTCAGTCGTAGAACCGTCCATAGTGCGCGGCGGATCTCTCCTTGCGACACTTTGGAGGCCCCTGCGATCCGGTCCTCGAAGCGAATCGGCACCTCGACCACCGGGTAGCCGAGGCGCACCGCCCGGTGCACCATCTCGATCTGGAAGGAGTAGCCCTGCGAGACGATGCCGTCGAGGTCGATGCTCGACAGCAGCTCGCGGGTGTAGCAGCGAAAGCCCGAGGTGCAGTCGCGCACCTGCAGGCCGAGCAGCGTGCGGCAGTAGACGTTGGCGCCCCAGGACAGCAGCAGCCGGTGCGCCGGCCATCCGACGATCTGGCCGCCGCGCATGTAGCGCGACCCCACGGCCAGCCCGCCGGAACCGCGCGCCGCATCCACGATCGCTTCGAGGTCTTGCGGACGGTGCGAGCCGTCCGCGTCCATCTCCACGAGAAGCGCCGAACCTTCCGCGAGCCCGATCCGGAATGCGTCTTCGTACGCGCTGCCAAGGCCCAGCTTGCGTTCGCGGTGGAGGACCCGAACCCCGCCGTCTGACGCCGCGAGGCTGTCGGCGATCTCGCCGGTCCCGTCTGGCGAGGCGTCGTCGACGATCAGCACGTCATGCCCCAGGTGCCGAACGCCCGCGACGACGCGCTCGAGGTTGTCACGCTCGTTGAAGGTCGGCAGCACCACGAGCACCTCTGTCGGCCGTGCCTTCCGTTCCGTCAGCTTGCGCTGGGCGCTCATCCGCGCAGCCTGAGCCGGATGACGTGCTTGAGCATGTCGAGCGAGCTGCGCACGGGGCTCACCTTGGTCGGCGCCGAGTTGCGCCACACGACCGGCACCTCCGCGATCTTCACGCCCTGCTTGCGGGCGCGGTAAAGCACCTCGGAGTCGAAGCCGAAGCCGTCGGTGGCGAGGCCTGCGAAGACGCTGTGCGCGACATCGGCGCGAAACAGCTTGAAGCCGCACTGGGTGTCCCAGATGCCGGGCAGGAGCACGGCCTGGACGATGAGGTTGAAGGCTTTGCCCATCAGCACGCGGTAGACCGGCTGCGAGATCTCGACGCGCGAGGCACGCAGCGCCCGCGAGCCGATGGCCACGCCGGCGCCGTCGCGGAGTGCCGCCTGGAGCTTTTCCAGCTCTTCGATCGGGGTCGAGAGGTCGGCGTCTGTGATCAGGACCTCGTCTCCCTTCGCCGCCTCCACGCCGACGGCCAGCGCGCGCCCTTTGCCGCGGTTGTGCGGCAGTCCCTCGACCCGGACCGCGGAGTGTCGCTCTGCGGCGGCGTCCATGATCAAGCGCGTCCCGTCGGCGCTGCCATCATCGACCAGGATCAGCTCGTAGGGGGTGTTCCTGGCATCTAGATAGCGCTCGATCTGCTCGATCGTGCGCGGGAGACGCTGCTCCTCGTTGAAGCAGGGAACGACGATGCTGAGCACGGCTCGCGATCATAGGTGCCCGAGCTGGGGATCCGCTGCAGATTCGCGGCCTCGACGGCCGGAGTCAAGGCAAGGGTGGCGCCGTAAGGAGCGCATCCGTTGATGCGCGACGCGGCGGCGCCGGGCCCCTTAACGCAGACTTCAGCGCCGCAGGCGCCCGGCCGTCTAGGCCGTCGAAGATGCAAGGATCATCCAGCTCCGGCACCTATGACTTGGCTGAACTGAGAACCTTGACTGCGTAGATCGGAAGCACGGCCATACGTCGGATGCGCCACGGCTGGCGGAGGAGTCGGAAGAGCCATTCGAGGCCGGCCTTTCGCATCCAGGCGGGGGCGCGCGGAACACGGCCTGTCAGGAAGTCGAAGGCCCCACCCACTCCGATCGCCACGGCGACCCCGAGCCGGTTGCGGAGCCGGTCGATCCACAGCTCCTGCGCCGGGGCACCAAATGCGACCAGCAAGACCTGCGCGCCGTGCTCGTGGATCAGCTTGAGCGTCTCGGCCTCCTGCGCCGGCGCCGGTCCGCCGGAATGCGACGCGACCTCCAGCGTGGGATTGGCCAGGCGGAGCGTGGCCGCCAGCTTGCCTGCCACGCCGGGCGCGGCGCCGAGGAGAAACAGCCGGAACCCGCGTCGCGCGCACATCGCGGCCAGCGGCTCGATCAGGTCCACGCCCGACACCGTTTCGCGCAAGGCGCAGCCCTGGCGGCGCGCCGCCCACACCACGCCCATCCCGTCAGGAAGGCACAGCCCGGCCGATTCGAGCACCCTGGCAAACTCGCGATCCCGCTGCGCGCGCATCACGAACTCGGGATTCACCGTCGCCACCAGGTGGGTTCCGCCTTCGTCGACGAACTGCTCGATTCGTCCCAGCGTCGCGCCCATGCCGAGGCAGTCGACCCTGACACCGAGGATCCGAGCTTCCGTCAAGCGTCCTGTCGGTAGTGGTGTTCGGGATAGACGGCGAGTGGCTCCACGTGAACCATTTCGTCAGCTTGGAGCAGGTAAACAGTGGCCAGGAGCAATGTCGCCGCCGTCGAGACGCGGCCGATGGCATGCCCCACGGCCGTTAGCTTAAGGTCGTTCGAGGAATGGTTGGGGAGAGAAAGCAGGCGACGGTCGCCGTCGACATCAACCCTGCGACGCGATCCGTCGTCACCGGCACCGAGCTCTTCACCCACGAGGTGTGCTCCCGGCTCCCGGCGGCGGCGCCCGAGTTCCGCTGGCGCTTCTTCGCCTCGCGCCCCCGAGCCGGACTCGGCGTCGACGTGGTCGTGCTTCCGTTCCGCCGGATGTGGTCCCAGGTGCGCCTCCCCGTCGCGCTGGCCAAAGAGCGTCCGGACCTCTTGTTCGTGCCCGCCCACGCCATCCCTTTCGCATTCGCGGGGAAGGTGCTGACCGTGGTCCACGACCTCGCGTTCGAGCGGCACCCCGATGCTTATGGATCGGCGGACCGTGCCTACCTGAGTCTCAGCACTCGGTGGGCGGTGGCGCGCTCGCGCCTCCTGATCGCCGTCTCCGAATCCACCAAGCAGGACCTGGTCGACATGTACCGTGTGGCGCCGGACCGGGTGCGGGTGGTGCCCCTCGGGATCAACCCGCCGGCGGTCGCTCCGGCGCCTGTCTCACGGCTGACCGAGCTGGGTCTGAACGGGAACTTCGTGCTCCAGGTCGGGCGGGTGGAAGCGCGCAAGAACCAGGCCGCGGCGCTCGCTGCGGTCGAGCGCCTGGACGGCGTGACCCTCGTCATCGCCGGCCCCGAGCGGGACGGCGGTCTCTCGGAAAGGCTTCGCAACTCCACCCACTGTCGCGTGCTCGGACTGGTCGACCAGCCGATGCTCGAGCTGCTTTACAAGCATGCGGGCGCGGTCGTGGTGCCGAGCCTGTACGAGGGATTCGGCCTCCCGGTGCTGGAGGCCATGGCGCGTGGCAAGGTCGTCGTGGCCGCCAAGTCGTCGTCGCTGCCGGAGGTCGGTGGAGAAGCCGCGCTGTACTTCCACGACTCGGCCGACTCCGAGCATCTCGCTCACGTGCTCGAGGTTGCGCTGGGTGACCAGGCGCTGCGCGCCAGGATGGCTCGCGTCGCGCGCGATCGAGCGGCGAAGTTCACCTGGGACAGGACCGCGGCCGGCGTGGCCGCGGTCATCAGGGAGTTGGCCTGAACCTGGTCACGATCGGGAGCCGATCGCATCGTCGATTGCCTGCCAGGTCATCCGCGCCGACCGTGACCAGCTGAACTCTGCCGCACGCAGGATCCCGCGATGGCGTAGGTCGGCGGCGAGATCGGTGTCAGACAACACCCGCTCCAGCTCCTTGCGCCACGCGTCGGGCTGGTCGGCCGGGACGACCAGGGCGGCGCCGTCCACGACCTCGGGCAAGCTCGATCGGTCGGAGACGACCACCGGTGTTCCGCAGGCCATCGCCTCGAGCGGCGGCAGCCCGAATCCTTCGTACCACGCGGGGTGGGCCAGGATCCGGGCCAGGTTGTAGATCGCCGGGAGCTCGTCCGGGTCGACCGAGTCGAGGTGATGCAGCCGCGGACCCAGCCTCGCCATCTTCTCTTTGACCGGCTCATACAGCCAGCCCCACGACCCCACGACGACGAGGTCGGGGCGGTCGCGCATCATCGCCCAGGCGTCGAGCAGCGTTTCGAGGTTCTTGCGCGGCTCGACCGTGCCGACGAAAAGGATGAACCGTTCCGGCAGCTTGAGACGCGCGCGCGCGTCCGCTCGCTCTTCCGCGCTCATGGGGCGCATCTTCGGCGACACGCCATGCGGCACCACCTGGATCCGCGCTCGGTCGATCCCGAAGATCTCGACGAGATCGTGCGCGGTGTTCTCCGAAACCGCGATCACCCGATCCGCTCGGAGCACCGATCGCGGAACCACGAGTCGGGTGCTCAGAGGCTGGCGACCGGGAAACCATCGTGGATTGCGATAGATCGCGAGGTCGTGCACGGTGATGACCGAAGCACAGCCCACGTTGCCGAGCGGCAGCGCACCGGCGGGACCGAAGTAGGCCTCCGGTTTGAGCTCCCGGATCTGCGCCGGCCACTGCAGGTGGCGCCCGATGAGCCGCGTTCGCGGCAGCAAGCGGTAGGTCGCGTTGGGCACGTGCACCCACGCGCTTCTCGGGCCAAAAACCGTGAGCCTGGCATCGGGGCGATCCACCGCGAGGGCGTGCACGATCTCGGTCGTGTACACGCCGACGCCCGCGCGCGGCCGCTCGAGCCCCGACCCATCAACGACGACCTTCAACCCAGTCACTTATTCACCTCCCCACCATGTGGGGAGGTCGGGCCGCGAAGCGGCCCGGGTGGGGGCTGACGCCAGGCATTAGCGGAGGTAAGACTGGTTCCGCTTCAGCACCTCGAAGTTTTCGAGCGCAAGACCGGTGCCCCGTACGACAGACGTCTGCGGTTCGTCCGCCACGACGGCCGGAATCCCGGTGTGCATCGAGATGTACCGGTCGATCCCACGGAGCTGCGCCCCGCCGCCCGACAGCACGATGCCGCGATCGAAGATGTCAGCGGCCAGCTCCGGCGGCGTCTCCTCGAGCACGTCGCGCACCGCTCCGACAATGAGGCGCAGCGGCTCCTGGATCGCCTCCACGATGTCGTTGGACGAGACGTCGACGTTCCGCGGTAGTCCGGTGACAAGGTCGCGTCCGCGCACCTCCGCGAACAGCGGCTGCTTCATCGACACGGCTGAGCCCGCCGCGATCTTCGCCTCTTCGGATGTCCGTTCGCCGATCAGCAGGTTGTGCTTGCGCTTCATGTAACTAGCGATGGCGTCGTCGATCCGATTCCCACCCACCCGAATCGAGTGAGCGACGACCATGCCCGACAGCGAGATGACTGCGATCTCCGTCGTCCCGCCGCCGATGTCACAGACCGCGTTGCCCCGCGGTTCGGCGATCGGAAGTCCGGCGCCGATCGCGGCGGCAAGCGGCTCGTCGATGAGCCACGCCTGCCGCGCACCTGCTGAGATTGCGGCCTCGGTCACGGCGCGGCGCTCGACTGACGTGACCCCTGAAGGGACGCAGATCATGATCTCGGGCTTGAAGAGCCGTTGGCGGCCCTGCACCTTGCCGATCAGGTGGTGCAGCATGCCTTCGGTCACGACGAAGTCGGCGATCACTCCCTCGCGCATCGGCCGCACGATCTGGATCGACTCTGGCGCGCGCCCGACCATCTCGAACGCCTGCCTTCCCACCGCCAGGATGCGCGTCCCGTCGCGATTCACTGCGACCAGCGATGGCTCGTTGACCACGATGCCCTCGCCTTTGACGTAGATGAGGACCGTGGAGGTGCCGAGGTCGATCCCGATCTTCCGGGAGAGAATCGACATCATTCGTAAGTCTGGTGCCCGCCCGACGATTCGGGATCCATGCTGACGCTCTTGATCCGCGCTCCGACCGACGCCAGCTTGCCGAGCATGTCCTCGTAACCGCGGTCCAGGTGCCAGGCGTTGCGCAGAAGGCTGTCGCCCTCGGCGCACAGCGCGGCGATCACGAGGGCAGCGCCGGACCGAATGTCGGGAATCGCGACCTCGGTCCCACGCAGGCGGCAGGGCCCGTGGACGATCGCGTGGAGCCTTCCCTCGACCGTGATGCCCGCGCCCATCTTGGCCAGCTCGCGCACGTGCTGGAAGCGATTCTCGTGCACATACTCGGAGATGACGCTCTCCCCTTCCGCTTGCGTCATCAGGGCCATGTACTGCGCCTGGAGGTCGGTGGGGAAGCCTGGAAAGGTCCAGGTCGACATGTCGATCGGATTGATCGGCGTGCCCGACTGGCGTCCGACGCGAAACCATCCGTCGCCTGCCTCGACGTGCGCTCCCGCCTGCTCGAGCTTGAGCAGCATGACCTGGAGGTCCTGCGGCCGGCTGCACTCGATCCGCAGCTCCCCGCCCGCGGCGGCGACCGCGATCGCGTACGTGCCCGCCTCGAGGTAATCGGCCACGACCGTGTGCTCCGCGCCTCCGAGCTCTGTGACGCCGTCGACGATCAAGAGCTCGGTGCCGATGCCTTCGATACGTGCGCCCATCTTGGTCAGGAGATTGCATAGGTCCTGCACGTGAGGCTCGCGGGCGGCGTTGAAGATCTCAGTGCGGCCCTCAGCCGTGACCGCCGCGAGCAGGATGTTCTCGGTCCCGGTCACGGTCGGCAGGTCGAACACGATGCGGTCCCCGCGCAGTCGCCCGGCGGTGGCGACGAGCTCGTCCTTGGTTTCATTGATGTGCGCGCCCATCTGGCGCAGGCCGCGAAGGTGCTGCTCGACCCGCCGCGCGCCGATGTCGTCGCCTCCCGGTCGTGGCACCCGCGCCTTGCCGAAACGTGCGAGCAATGCCCCGAGCAAGACGATGGTGGCGCGCATCCTGCGCCCGAGCTGGTC
>VBFV01000013.1 GCA_005881335.1 Chloroflexota bacterium | reverse complement strand
AACACCACCGCCCTGCCGGGCCACGTGCCTGTGATCCGCGCGGCTTTCGACGCCGGGCTCCACGTCCTGGTCGAGAAGCCGTTCGCCCCCAGCCTGGAAGCGGCGGAACAGCTGGTGGATGGCGCGGCCGTGCGAAACCTGATCCTGATGGTGAGCCAGAACTACCGTTTCTTTCCCGCTCCACGCGCCATCGCCGACCTGGTCCGCGAGGAGGAGCTCGGCAAGCTGCACCAGGTCTCGATCGACTTTCGTCGTTTCTCGACGGCGGGCCCCAACGGTCGCGGCCGCCATCACCTCGAAGAGCAGCCGCTGCTCGTCGACATGTCCATCCACCACTTCGACTTGCTGCGGCTGATCCTCGGGCGCGAGCCCGACCGGATCTTCTGCGAGGCCTGGAACCCGAGCTGGACTTCGTTCACCGGCCCGTCCGTCGCGGTGGCCACGATCGACTTCGACGGCGTCGTCGTCAGCTATCGCGCCAGCTGGGTCAGCGCCGGGCCGATCACGCCATGGGCCGGGGAGTGGAGCATGGAATTCGAGCACGGGGAAGTCGTATGGACGAGCGCGGCGGACAGTGACGTCACCCAGGACAGGGTCGAGATCCGGCCGCGCAACGGTACGCCGCGAACGGTGGCGCTGCCGCCACTGCAGCGGACCGGCACGTCGGGCACGCTGACCGAGTTCGCGCGCGCGATCAGGACCAAGAGCGAGCCTGAGACTTCGGGCCGCGACAACCTGGGCACCATCGCATTGATGGCCGCGGCGGTCGAATCCGCTACGCTGCGCGAGCCTGTGACGATCTATCCCACCGGGAAAACGACCGGCGCAGCAGCCGCGATTTGACGGCGGCCCGCCGGCCGCTCCGCGTCACCGTCTGGAATGAGTACGTCCACGAGCGGCGCGAAGAATCGGTCAAGCGCATCTATCCCGAAGGCATGCACCGCCCGATCGCGGATGGGATCCGTCGGGAGCTGGGCGGCGACCTCACGATTCGCGTCGCCACGCTCGACGAGCCAGAGCACGGCCTGACCGAAGAGGCGCTGGCGCAGACCGACGTGCTCACCTGGTGGGGCCACGCCGCCCACGACAAGGTTGACGATGCTGTCGTCGAACGCGTGCACGCGCGCGTCCTCGACGGCATGGGCATCGTGGTCCTGCACTCGGGCCATTACTCCAAGATCTTCAGGCGACTGATGGGCACCAGCTGCTCGCTGCGCTGGCGATCGGATCCTGGGGGCGAGCGCGAGGTGATCTGGTCGGTGAACCCGGCTCATCCCATCGCCGCGGGGGTGCCTCAGCCCATCGTCATCCCGCACCAGGAGATGTATGGCGAGTTCTTCGACATCCCGCCTCCGGACGAGCTCGTCTTCATCAGCTCGTATGAGGGAGGCGAGGTGTTTCGCAGCGGGTGCTGTTACACGCGCGGCGCGGGACGCGTCTTTTACTTCGCTCCCGCCGACCAGGAATTCCCCGCGTACCACCAGCCGGAGGTCCAGCTGGTGATCGCCAACGCCGTCGCCTGGTGCGCCGGCTCTGTCCCGTCCAACAACGAGTCCGTGAAATCGAGTGGCAACGCGCCGCGCGACTGGTACTTGAAAACGCGGGTCACCTGAGCCGGGTCGCCGACCAGAAAGCGGCGGACATGCCGGCGCCGACCAGGGCCAGAACCACCGGGGTCCAGCCCACCCCGAAGCCGGCGATCACCAGCCCGATCGCCCCCGGTCCGGCGATGCCACCCACTGACGCGGCGGGGAACAGCCACGAGGTTGCCCGCGAGTCGCCCGGCCTGAGCTTGGCCAGCCACACGATGCCGGTGGGAAAGATCGGAGCGAGCGCGAGCCCGGCCGCGATGTAGGCCCACGGCGCCAGAGGACCGATCGAGGCCGCGAGCAAAGCAACCGAACCCAGTCCCGCGCCCGCCATCACGATCACGTGCTCAGGCACTCGCGCGGGCATCAGCGTCATCAGGAGGCGCCCGGTGACGATCGCAAGAAAAAAACCTGACGTCGCCGTTGCCGCCTCCTGCGAGCGCAGGCCGGCGGACTCGAGGTGGGACGGCATCCAACCTCCCGTGCCGGTCTCGACACCGACATAGAGCGTGAAGGCGACGATGAAGACGAAGACGAGCAGCCCCGGCCGGCTCGGAGAGCCGGTCGCGGTCGGAAGCCGCCCCACGATTCCGGCCGCGCCGAGGATCAGCGCCAGAGCGACCGCCGCGGTGGCGAGGAAGAACAGGGAGAAATGGTCGCGCGCAAAGACGACCACCAGGACCGGGCCGGCCACCGCACCCGCCGAATAAGCGCTGTTGAGGGCGCTCAGAAGGGCCGCCCTACGCCGGCCCTCGCTGTAGGCGACAAGCTGGTTCAGGGCGAGCACGAGAGCGCCGAAGCCGAGCCCGATCACGAAGATCGCGGCGAGGAAGAAGGGCCAGATGAACGCGACGGCGACAGCCGCGCAGCCCAGGCTTGCGATGCCGGACCCGGCCATCACCGTGACGCGCGCGGGGAGTCTCTCCATCGACCGCATCGCGATCAGCACGCCAACCAGCCCGCCGGCGAAATGAACGCTGATCGTCGCGCCGGCCACCGGGAGGCTCACGCCGAAGCGACGGGTCAAGTGCTCCAGGAGCGGTCCGTAGGCGGAAACGACCAGCCCCATCAGCAGGAACGTGAGCCCGATCGCGACGACCGCGGTCCTGGAGAGGGCTACGCGGCCGGGGCGCGGGCTAGCTTCGATTCGGCCGCCCCCGCATGGCCTGACGGTACCGTGGCGAGAGCACCGGCCCCAGAAGCAGCGGGTCGTCGGTCTCTTGCATCCAGTCCCAGAGCGCCGCGTCCAGCTCGTCTTCCACTGTACGCGTGGCCTGGTTGCCCGCCAGGTTGTGCTCCTCCAGCGGGTCAGTCTCTAGGTTGTACAGCTCGACGACGCTCGGCCGGTCGGCCGAGTACCGCGCCGGGTTGGCGCGGAAGATCGCGCCCTGCTGGACGTCACCCGGGACCTCGACCGCGAAAGAGGTCTCGAAGTTGCGGATGTACTTGTGCCTTCGGGTGCGGATGCAGCGCATCGGGTCGTAATAGCTGTGGAACGTCTTCTCGGCGAAGATCGCGTCCCGCCCCGGCCCGAGCAGCGACCGGCCTTGCACGTGGGCTGGAATCGGGATCCCGCACGCCTCGAGAAGCGTGGGCAGGACGTCGATGTTGCTCACGAGCTCCGAGCTGGTGACGCCGCTTCCGATGCCGCCATCGGCCCAGCGCACGATCAGCGCCACCTCCAGGCCTGGGTCGTAGAGGGTGCACTTGGCGCGGGGCATCGCCAGGCCGTGGTCGGTGGTGAACACGACCAGCGCATTCGCCGCGCGACCGGCGTTGTCCAGGGCTGCCAGCACGCGACCGACCGCGCTGTCCATCGTCGCGATCGTCTGCTCCACCGCGGTCATCTCTTCGATCGCCTCCGGGCCGTCAGGGAGATAGCCGGGGATCACAAGTCCGGCGGGAGGTTCACCCGCGGGCGGATACGGTCGATGCGTCTCCTCGAAGTTGATCTCGATGTACAGACGTCGCTCTGCTTTCTCGAGCAGCTCCTCGACACCCGCGGCAGCCGCCTCGCGGTGGAGGTGAGCGAAACCAATGCGTTCGGGATGCTGGGTGACGTGCTGCCCGCCGAAGAGGTGGGTCTCGAAGCCGGCGGCGCCGAAGATAGCGGCGGAGTGAGGCACGCTCGCATCCAGGTCCCAATCGAAACCGTGGTGGGTGAGCCCCATGACGCCGTTGTTGTGCGGGTAGAGGCCGGTGGCCAGGCTGGCCCGGCTGGGGCTGCACTGCGGCGCGGTCGCGAAGGCCATGTCGAACCTGACGCCCGCCCCGGCGAGCGCGTCCAGGTTCGGACTGACGACGCTGACGACGCCGTAGCAGCGGAGATGGCGGCCGATATCGTGCGTGGTCATCACGACCACGTCGAATGCCTGGGTCGCTACGCCGTTAGCCCTTGACGGATCCGCTCGTGATGCCGCGCACGAAGTAGCGCTGCAGGAAGATGAACACCGCCAGCGGCAGCGACATCTGCAGCACCGCAGCTGCGGTCAGGAACTGCCAGCCTCCGCCCAGCGACGTGACCAGCTGGGTGATCACGACCGTGAAGGGGCGGTTCGGGCTGCTCCCCAGGAAGGTCAGGGATACCAGCAGGTCGTTCCAGACCCCGAGGAAGACGAAGATCGTCAGCGACGCGATCGCCGGGATCGTCATCGGGACGGCGATCCTCAAGAAGCGAACGGCATGGCCGGCGCCGTCCATCTCAGCCGACTCGAAGATCTCCCGCGGCAGGCCGCCCAGGTAGTTGCGCAGCAGGAAAACCTCGAACGGCAGGCCGTAGCCCGAATGGGCGAGCCACACGGCGATGAACGTGCCCGCGAGACCAAACGTGTGGAACAGCTGGAGGACTGGGATCAGTGTCATCTGGATCGGGACCACCATCAGCCCGACGATGACGATGAAGAAGATGTCCTTGCCCGGAAATTTCATCCACGCGAAGGCGTAGGCGCCCATGGTCGCGATGGCGAGCTGGATCACCGTCGCCGGCACGGTGATCAGGACGCTGTTGAAGATCGAGGTGGCTACGTTCTCCGTCTGAAGTACCTGGTTGTAGCTGTCGAGAGAAAAACCATGCGGTGGGAACAGCGCGCTCCACCAGCCGGCGTTGCTCATGTCCTGCACGTTCCGGAACGAGTTCACGATCAGGCCGATCGTGGGCACGATCCAGATCGCGATGAAGATGATGATCACGAGGTGAAGCGGCAATCGCTGCAGCTGGTGGCCCCATCTGTCGAGGACAGACACCGCCGTGCCGGCCCGAGCGGTCTCGCGACGAGTCTCGACCTGGACGCCGCTCATCGCGTTTCCTCCTGTTGCTGGAAGCGACGAATGTTGACCACGAGCAGCGGCACGATGGCCAGGAAGAGGACCACGCCAACCGCGGCCGCGCGCGATAAGTGGTGGGTCGCCAGCTGCCTGAACATCTGAGTCGCGATGACGTCCGTGTCGTAGGCGCCGCTCGTCAGCACGAAGACGATGTCGAACGTCTTGAGCGCGTTGATGATCATCGTGGTGCCGACGACCGTGATCGTCGGCCACAGCAGGGGCGTGACTATCAGCTGCACGATCCGAAGCTCGTTGGCGCCGTCCATTCGGGCCGCCTCCAGGACCTCAGTGCTGATCGACTTCAGGCTGGCGGAGATGATCACCATGCAAAAGCCGGTGATGCTCCAGACGCCGACGAAGATCAACGCCGGGTTGTTGGTGGTCGAGTTGACCAGCCAGGCCACCGGCTGTCCACCGAACGCGCCGAGCGCCGCGTTGAGCGTCCCCGTCTGCACCGACCCGGGAGGCTGGTAGTCGAACATGAACTTCCAGATGATCGACGCGGCGACCGCGCTGATCGGCACCGGCAGGAAGATCGCGATCTTGGCGAGCGACTCATAGCGCACGCGGTCGAGGAGGATGGCGATGATCAAACCCAGACCAACCGCGAACAACGTGTAGAACACGAGCCACAGCAAGCTGTTGCGGAGAGACGTCAGGGTGTCGGGGAACGTGAAGAAGTACACGTAGTTGTTGAATCCGACCCAGTCGGTATCCGCGTTGTTGCGGAAGCTCAGAAAGACCGTCCGGATCAGCGGGTAGACCATGAAGATCGTGGCGAAGCCGATCGCCGGCAGCGCCCAGAAATAGGGTCGGATCCAGGTCTGGAGATGATCTGGGAGGCGTTCGATGACCCGCTCGCCCAGGATGATGTAACCGAGCAGCACCAGCGGAACGCCGACGACCGCGACCGCCGCCGTGATGATTTGATCCACCCCGCCTACCTCCTTCTGAGGGTGCCTGCGGCCGGGGCGGGATGCGCCCGCCCCGACCTTTCAAAGACGACGGATGGTTGGACTAACTGGTTGTGTACGAAGCTTTTTGTACCTGATCGAGCCTGGCCAGCTCGGAGTCAAGGCTCGACGGGTTCCTGGTCACGTTGAGCAGGGACTTCCAGAACGCCGCCTGCATGTCGGTGGGCATGAAGTCTCCCGCTGTGACCAGCAGGTTCTTGGCGGTGCCTGCGACTTCTGCCGCGCGCTTGTAGACCGGGTCCGTGTAGTTGATGCTCTTGATCGCCGCCAGCGTGCCACCATCGTTCGCCCAGATCTGCTGAGCGTCCTTGGTCGCCATGTACTGCATCAGCTTGCGAGCCGCGGGCGTGTCGTTGTACATCGCGAAGTTGTCGTAGAAGCCGTTGACGTTGCCGTCGTACTGCGGGTTGACGCTGGGGTGTCCGGCTTACCCGCCCTCTGGAATGCCGTCGAGAGCACTGTGTTGGGCCCGCCGTAAACGTTGGCGGCGGAGACTTCCTTCAGGTAGGTCTGGTAGCCCAGCTTGATCGCCGGGTCGGTGAACTTCACCTTGCCCTGGATCCAGTCGGTGTAGAGCTTGTCACCGGACTGCCGCATGATGATGTTGTCGATCTGGTCGCTCGCCGGCCAGCCGGAGGCGCCGCCTGATTCGAGCCCGGCGCAGAACAGCTTCTGGGCGCCGTACTGCGAAGGACTGATCGCGAGCAGCTCGTCGAAGGTCTTCGGCGCGGTGCCGGTGAAGACTTTCTTGTTGTACCAGAACAATCCTTTGACCTGGGTCTTGACCATCAGCTCGTAGTGCTTGCCGCCCACGATGCCGATGTACAGGTTGTCCGACGAT
The DNA here is from genome assembly GCA_005881335.1 of Chloroflexota bacterium. Taxonomy (GTDB): domain Bacteria; phylum Chloroflexota; class Dormibacteria; order Dormibacterales; family Dormibacteraceae; genus 40CM-4-65-16. The sequence continues at coordinate 9,099 of VBFV01000013.1, read as the reverse complement.
CCTGACGTCGTGGTCAGCGCCGGATAGGTGTTGGCGATGTAGTCGCCGAACTTGTCTCCGAGCGCCGTTTCGACCGACTTCAGGGTGCCCTTCTCGACCCAGGCCTTGACCTTGTCGACGCTCGGGCCGGGGGCGATGTCGGGCAGCGACGTGCCCGCGTCGACGTTGATCGCGAGCTGATTGGCGTCGCGCACCGTGGTCAGGTGGACCTTGATGCCCGTCGAGCTCTCGAAGGGCTTCAAGACGTCCTGGTACGCCTTCAGCTCGTTGCCGCCCCATGCGGACCAGACCGTGACGTCGGTCGACGACGCTGTCTGGTTGTTGCCGCCGCCGGATGAACAGGCGATCAGGAGCAATACGCCGAGACCTCCCGCAATCGCCCGCGAACTAAGCCTTGCCAAGACCTCGGTCATCTATTGAGTTCCTCCCCAAATTTCGCCCCCGCGGGGGCGTAGCAGAGCGTCAAGACGAACGTTCGCCTACGCCAACGATTCGGATACTAATTGGAGCCAGGCGGCTTGTCAATCTTGGAGTATGAGAGGGAACCCAGATGGTCTCAGGGCGGTGTGAACCCGGCCGCCAGGGTAATGTCGGTGGGGGGATACACTCCGCCGGATGAGTGACACGCTGCGGTTTCCGGACGGTTTTCTCTTCGGCGCCTCGATCTCCGCGTATCAGACCGAGGGCGGCAACACGAACAGCGATTGGTGGTGGTGGGAGCACATCGAGTCCACGCCGTGCCGGGAGCCCTCGGGCGACGCGTGCGACTTCTATCACCGGTATCGCGAGGACATCGCGATGCTCGCGGGCTTCGGCCTCAACTGCTTTCGATTCGGCATCGAATGGGCGCGCATCGAGCCTGCCGAGGGCGAGTTCTCACGCGCCCAGCTGGCCCACTACCGGCGCATGCTCGACGCCTGCCACGAGCACGGCGTGGCCCCGATCGTCACGTTCCATCACTTCACCATCCCGAAGTGGCTGCACGACCAGGGCGGCATCGCCTCGGAGCGTTTTCCGGCCCTTTTCGAGCGCTACTGCGACCGGGCGGCGCAGGCGCTCGGCGACCGGATCGCGTACGCCTGCACGCTCAACGAACCGCAAGGCCTGGGCTCGAGCGGCTGGTTGCTCGGGATCAACCCTCCCGGCCACACCGACGACCGAGACGGCGCGCAGCGAGCGGTCGACAACCTCCTCGAAGCGCACCGGCTGGGCGCCGCCGCGATCCGCGCCCGGGCCGGCATCCCGACCGGCGTGACGCTCGCCCTGCCCGACATTCAATATGAGGACGGAGCCCAACCTGGCACGAGGTCGCTCGAGCTCGAGTCCCGAATCAATGACTGGTTCCTCGAGCTGGCTCGCAAGGACGAGTTCATCGGCGTCCAGACGTACACGCGATTTCGCTACGGGCCCGAGGGACCTCGAAGCCCGGGCAATGACTGGAGCGACATCACGCGCGAGCTGACCGAGACCGACCAGACGACGCAGATGGGCTACGAGTACTACCCCCAGGCGCTCGGCGGCGCCATCCGGCGGGCGCACCGCGCCTGTCCAGGGGTGCCGGTCCTCGTCACCGAGAATGGGATCGCGACCGCCAACGACGAGAAGCGGACGGCCTACATCCACACGGCGATGCGCGAGGTGCTCGCGTGCCTGGCGGAGGGCATCGAGGTGCGCAGCTATCTGTACTGGTCGCTCCTCGACAACTACGAGTGGGCGTTCGGCTACGCGCCGACGTTTGGCCTGGTCGCCGTGGACCGGCAGACCTTTGCCCGCCATCCGAGGCCCAGCGCGTCATGGTTGGGCGCGGTGGCCCGCGCCGGTGCTTTGAGCGGTGCTGCGCAATCCGTCTGATGTTCGGGCTGTCCCGGATAGTCCGGACTATCCGGGCGTTGCTTCGGTCGTCAAGTCGCTTCGGCCGGACTAACCGGATATGGACGGGAACGTCGCGCGACGCGCCTGAACCTATGATCGCGTTGAGAAAGTGATCCGCCCGCCGGTCGAGGCCAACTCGGGGCTTGCCGCGGTCCTCCGCGGCGTGATCGCGGACTTCCAGCACGCGTCCGGGGCGGAAATCGTGTCGATCTTCCTTTATGAAGAGTCGACCCACAGCTACTACGCGCCGTTCGCCACCGGCCAGCCCCAGGAGAGCCTCCTCGACTCGCTGACCGACATGCACGAGCAGCTCACCCGGTACCTGAGCGACGAGACGCAAGGCAAGGTGCCCGACGAGCTCGCGGTGCACCAGTACGGTTCGACGGTCTGGCTCACGGTGACGCGCCGGCGGTTGGTGGCGCGCAACGCGCCGGCCGAGATCGACTCGACCTTCATCCGCCGCTACCAGGTCCAGTCGACGATCGGATTGCCATTGCTGTCGGGCGACCGCCTGCTCGGCCTCATCTACCTGAACTACCGGAACAAGGAGCACGCCCCGGACGACAGCCGCCTCAAGGAGCTGGAGCGGCGCGCCGGCACTGCCGCGGGGTTGATCCAGGCCGCACTGGAAGGGGCCGAGCGAGCCGCTCTCGACGGACTCTCCCGCCTGACGTCGCTCCTCACCGCTCCTGTTGGCGACGCCAGGACGAACGCCAAGGAGCTCCGGCGGCTGCTCTCGATCGCGCTCGCCGACCTGCTCATGGCGAGCAACCTGGACGGTGCCGCGATCTACCAGTTCGGCCACCAGCACACTGACCTCGAGCTCGTCACCGCCCACCTGCGCGTCGCTGCACCGACGCAGATCCAGCGCGGCGACTCCTCGATGCCTTGGGACGGCGTGCTGCGTAAGACCATCGCCGAGGCGACCGCGGAGGCCGACCTGCATCCCGTCGCCACGTACGCGCTGGGCCATGCCGACGCCCCCCACGGCTACCTCGTCTTGCTCAGCCGCGACCGGCTCGCGACGGTGCGCCGGGCGCCGTCGACCGACGAGATGTTGAAGGCGGGTGCGCAGCTGATCGGAGGGGCTCTCGCGTCGCAGCGCCTGATCGCCGAGCTCGAAAACAGCAACCGGCTCCTCAGCGCGCTCGGCGACATGACCGCCGAGATGCTGAAGCCGGGGGCCGGCCGGCACCAGGTGATCGACGCGGTCGTAGGCCACCTGACCGATTCCGACGTGCCCGAATTCGACTTCAATTTCGCGACGGTCTACCTCCTCGAAGAGCGAGAGGACGAGGCGACGATCGTCAAGATGGCAGCCGGTGCGGCGACGACCACCGCGATCGACGCCGCCGACACTCGTTCGTCCGCGCATGCCGGGAAGAGAGTCCCGCGATGGGCTATGGACGAGGATCGCGTCCTCTCTCACGAGGACGTGCTCGTATACGTGGCGACGAACTGGCAGACGGTGATCGTGGGGCCGATGCCGTCGACCGATCATGCAGACGTCGTCTCAGGTGGGATCCCTGTGGCGTCGACCTGGACGGAGGTCCCGGTCGTCTACGCCAACGGCATGGTCCTGGGGAACGTGCTCGCGTGCCTGATCGGCGAGAAGGAGCGGGGCCATGCCGCCGACGGTCCGCCGTTCACGCTGGCCGGCGAGGTGTTCGAGCGCGGCGGCCACAAGGACCTGGTGCGGATCTTCGTCCCGTTTGGCAGCGACCAGTCGCGCCGCGCCACCGGCGTGCTCGAGGTCGGCTATCACCGCTCCGACCAGCGGCGTCCGGACTGGGGCCAGGTCGAGGCCCTGCGGGCGGCAGCCGGTCAGCTCGCTGTGGCCGTCGAGACAGCGCGTCTGTATGAAGAGGCGCAGCGCCACTCCGAGCAGCTGGAGCTGGTCGCGGACGTCAGCAAGGCGATCGCGAGCTCGATCGACCTCGACCAGACCCTCACCCTCGTGGCGCAGAACCTGGCGCGGCTCGTGGACGCGAGCCTCTGCCAGATCGCGCTCTATGAAGAGGACCGCGAGGGCTGGTACGGGGCCGCGGCGTCGGATCTGCAGGACCTCTGGCGGCGCCAGCACGGCGAGCGCTCGGGCGCGTCCTTCCTGTTCGACGTGATGAACCGAGAGCAGCCGGTGGTGATCGACGACACCTCCGCCAACTCCCAGGTCGATCCCGCCTATGTCAAAGCGTTTGGCGTCAAGTCGCTGATGGCGCTCCCGCTGATGGTGGACGAGCAGGCCATCGGGGCCGCGATCCTGGCCGAGCGCAATCGCAACCGGCGGTTCACGCCAGAGGAGGTGCAGCGCGCGCAGGCCCTGGCGGTGCAGGCGGCGGTGGCGATCAAGAACGCGCGGCTGCACGCGCTCGCCGAAGAGGAACGTCACCTGCAGAAGGACTTCGTGCTCATCGGCTTCGGCCAGTGGGGGCAGAAGGCCTATCAGCACCTCCTCACCCTCAAACAGTTCTTCAACTTCCGCACCCACGTGGTCGAGCAGGATTCGCCCGGCGCGCGGGACCGCCTCGGCGTCAAAGAGGAGGAGGTGCGGACGCACGGCGACTCGTTCTACTGGGACAGCCACGGCTCCCCCGCGCGCGACCAGCTCGAGCGGGAGCTGGAATCGAGCTCCTACGTGATCACCTACATCGCCACCCCCGCGGCCACGCATCTGCCTACCCTCGCGCGCTACTACGACCTGAGCGACGTGGTCCTGATCGAGAAGCCGTTGGGCGCACCGCCCGACGACTACCGCAAGTTCCTCGACACTGCCCCCGGCGGTGTGGAGATCGTGGCCGCCGACCACTATTACTTCAAGCTCGAGGTGCGCCTGCTCGGGATGCTGCTGACCGAAGAGCGCACGCTGCGCAACTTCCTCGACAGCGTGGAAGAGATCCGGATCGAGATCCTCGAAGAGCAGCCGCTGACCGGCGCGGCGGCCGACATCGGCGTCATCGCCGACCTCATCCCCCACGCCTTCGCCATCATCTCCCTGCTCACGCCGATCGACCGAATCAAGCTCGACGCCGAATCGCCCCTGCTCATCGGCAAGCACGAAGGTTTGACCGGGCAGCGGGAGAGCTACGCGAGGATGAACGCAAGCTTCGAATACCAGGGCCGCAAGGTGCGCCTCGTGATCGACGTCGGCAAGGGCGCCGAAAACGCGAAGTGGATCAAGCTCAGCGGCGAGAAGCGCGCGGCCGGGCGGAGCCCGAGCTACAAGTTCGACTTCGGCAAGGGCGAGGCGATCGACGGCACGCAGGCGACCGTGCGGGCCGCGGTGCGGCGGATCCGCGAGCCGGGCGTGCCCGACAACGCGCACCTCAACATGCTGCGGCACGTCATCGAGAAGCGCCATCCGGCGGTCGGCATCCTCTCCATTCGTGAGGCGATTCGGGCCAACCAGCGCGTGCGCGACCTGGAGGCGATGGCCGTCGAGCTGCTCGCGCGCAAAGAGTGGACCGACTACTCGCTCGGGACGCGCCCGGCGTTTGAGGCAGGCGCGATGTCCTCAGTCATGGGGGGCGCGACCTGACGACTTGATTTCGGCCGGGCACCTCATCTCCGAGCGTGTGATGCTCAAGAACGATCGCTTCTTCGCGGTTTCGGCGCGGGATGGATCGATGAAGCCAGGCGAGTTCGCCGGTGACGGTTTGTGGTCGGGGGACACACGAATCCTCTCCACGTTGCGCGTCCTGGTCGACGGGGTCGAACCGACGGCGGTCGGATTGCAGGCCGACGACGGCTCCGCAACTTTCGAGCTCGAGGGCGCCGGTGTTCACGTGCAACGCGTGCGCTTTGTCGACGAAGGCTTGCACGAGCGGATCACAGTCGCGAATCGAGGATCGACCAATGTCGACGTGACGCTGGACGTCGAGGTCGCGGCCGACTTCGCGGCGATGCTCGGAATCCGAGGGGCCGTGCCTGAGCTTGCGTCTCCGGTGCCTGTCCCTGCTGTCGCGGCCGTCGACGACTCGGGGCTACGCGACGCCAGGGACATCTACCCGCGCTGGGCCGCGGAGTGCATGTCGGTGCGCACCGACAACCCCGTGCTCAACGAGCTGCTCGACCAGGCCATCGCCGACATTCGAATGCTGAGCAACAGCTACGACACCGGCGTCTATCCCACTGCCGGCCTGCCCTGGTTCGCAGTGCCGTTCGGCCGCGACACACTGATCAGCTCGACCCTTCTCCTTCACGTCAACCCCGAGATTGCGCGCGGCGTCCTGCGCTACCTTGCCAAGCACCAGGGCAAGCGCGTCGACGAGAGCAGCGAGGAGCAGCCCGGCAAGATCCTCCACGAGGTCCGCACCGGCGAGGTGGTCGAGCGCGGGCTGTGGCCGCACATCCTTTACGGCACCATCGACGCCACCGCGCTGTTCCTTTGCGCGCTGACGGAAGCCGAAGACTGGACGCACGACCACCGGTTTGCTGACGAGCTATGGCCGGCCGCCGAGGCGGCGCTTGCGTGGTGCGGCACATACGGCGACCCGGACGGGGACGGCTATCTCGAGGCTGACGGAGGTCGCGCGCGCAACCAGGGGTGGAAGGACTCGGAGGATTCGCTGACGAACTCCGACGGCGGCGAGGTCGCTCGGCCCGCCGCGCTGTGCGAGGTGCAGGCTTATCTGCACCGCGGCCTGGTCGGCATGTCCCGCCGCAAGCCGGCTTTGAAGGAGCGGGCTGCGGGGCTCAAGCGACGTTTCAACCGCGACTTCTGGATCGCGAAGGAGAAGTTCATCGCCCAGGCCCTCGACAGCTCGAAGCATCAGGTGCAGGCGATCACCTCGAATCCCGGGCACTGCCTCTGGATGCGGATCCTCGACCGCCCCAAGGCGGCGCAGGTGGCGAGCCGGCTCTTGTCCCCCGAGCTTTTTTCCGGTTGGGGCATCCGCACGCTGTCCGACCGCGCGGTCAACTACGACCCGTGCGCCTACCACAACGGCTCCGTCTGGCCGTTCGACACTGCGCTCGCCGTCGCAGGGATGCGGCAGTACGGTTTCGCCAAGGAGGCCGAGCGCACCGCGCGGGCGCTGGTCGAAGCTTCGGTCAACTTCCCCCTGCACCGGCCGCCGGAAGTGTTCTGTGGTGACGTGCGGACGCCCGGCGAAGCACCCAGGGAGTACTTGACCACGTGCACGCCGCAGCTCTGGTCCGCAGCCGCGATGTTCACGTGCGTGTCATCGATCCTCGGCCTCGAGGCCGACCCTCGACGCAAGACGCTGCGAGTGGCGCCGATTGAAACGGCGCTCTGGCACCGGATCGAGGTGACCGGCCTCCACTTTGCGGGGGAGCGACTCGATTTTTCTGTGGACGGCACGGAGGTGAAGGCGGGCCGGCTGCCGGCCGGGATCCGAATCAACTCCGCCGGCTGATCGGGTCCCCCCGGCATCCCGATGCGGATCAAACTTGACTTTAGCTTCTGGCCGCTGCCAGAGTATTTGCAACTACGAGGATGGCCGCGGGCGCGGCCATCGTTCTTTCAGGCGCGAATCACTGGGGAGTGGTGACGATGGGGAAGCGTGGATTTCGCGCCTTGTGCGCCTTGCTCGTGTCTCTCGTTTTCGCGGTGGCTGGTGTCGGTCCGGGCGTCGCGCAAGCCCCACCACCGCCCGGTGACGGTGATACTCCGACGCTCTCTCCCGGCGCCCAGATACCGGAGCCCGACGACGAAACGGAGGCGCGGCTACTGCTGCTCGACCAGCAGTTCATCAGTACTCGTACGGCCGGAGACGTCCCTCTAAGCGTCGAGCAGGCAGGTGCCCTGCGCAGAGCCGCCGCCGACCAGGCCAAAGCGCTGAAGAACGCGCCTGCGGCAGGCCCCACCACCTTCGCCACCAACTGGGGCCCGCTCGGACCCAACCCCATCGTCCAGATCGGCCGGAGCGACAACGCGTTCATCGCCGTCAGCGGGCGCATCGGCGCCCTGGCGATTCGCCGTAACGGGCAGTTCATCCTGGGGGCCGCCCAGGGCGGCATCTGGCTCTTCACGCCAGACGCCAACGGCGGGACGTGGACGCCGAAGACCGACATGCTCGCCTCCACGGCCATCGGCGCGCTCGCGGTGGCGCCGAAGGACGACAACGTCATCTACGCCGGGACCGGCGAGGGTGCCCTTTCCGGTGATAGCTACTACGGCAACGGGATCTTGAAATCGACCGACGGCGGCAACACATGGGCGCACGTCTCAGGAGACTTCTTCGCCGGCGTCTCCACGGCACGTCTGGCGGTCGACCCGAACAACTCCGACCACCTGTACGTCGCCATTGAGCGCGGCCGTGGCGGCGCGCGCCGTGTTTCGCCGCCGATTCACTCGACCTATGGACTCTGGGAGTCGCATGACGGCGCCGTGACGTGGAACCTGCTGATGGCCGCACCCCCTGTCTCGTTGGGCGCGACCGATATCCGCATGGACCCGCGGAGCCCGACCACGCTGTACGCGTCCTTCTGGAGCGACAAGATCTACAAGAGCACCGACGGCGGCGCGACCTGGAGTCCGATCATGAACGGGCTTCCGACGGACGCGAACTTCGCCGCCGGCCTCACGAGGTTCAACCTGGCGCTATCGCACGCTGCCGGGCATGGAGCCGTGCTTTACACGGGCTTCGACTGGGTCGACACCGCCAACCACCACCAGGACGGACGCCTCTTCAAGTCGACCGATCAAGGCGCGACCTGGGTCGAAACCGGCCACGGCACTGGCATCGACAGCGTCCTCGGCTACTGCGGCACGCAGTGCTTCTACGACAACGTCATCGAGACCGACCCCACGAACCCGGACGTCGTGTTCGCCGCCGGCTCGTTCGGCTACAACCTGCATCCGCCTTCGGGTGGCATCTTCCGATCTATGGACGGGGGCCAGACGTGGAAGAACCTCGGCTGGAACCAGCACCCCGACTTCCACGCGCTCGTCTTCGACCCCGGCAACACGTCCAACATCCTGGTCGGGTCCGACGGCGGCGTCTGGTACAGCACCGGACGCGGAGGCCGCAATACCGACGACGCAGCTCTGAGCGCGGTCGATTGGCAGAACTTGAACGGAACCGTGAACCCGAACACCGGCGCGGTCACCCACCGCACAAATCTTCAGATCGGCCAGTTCACCTCGATCGCCGTGGTCCCGACCACGCTGGTTGCACCCGGCGCCCAGACACAGCGCTTCTGGGGCGGCACCCAGGACACCGGCACGCTGCGCAAGTCGGTCAATTCCCAGACCTGGTTCGATCA
>VBFV01000174.1 GCA_005881335.1 Chloroflexota bacterium | reverse complement strand
ACGGCCCTGCTGCGTGGACTCGGTGCGGCGCTGGCTGTGCTCCTCGTGATCGGGCTTGCCGCCGACGCGTACGCGCAGTCGTTCTTCGACAGCTTGCCCTCGATCCAGGGCCTGGACAGCGCGGCCTTCGCGGGCGACACGCTGATCACCGACAGCACGGGCAAGAAAGTCCTGGCCGACGTCGGCAACCACGGCGACCACCGCCTCGCCGTGAAGCTGAAGGACGTGTCGCCGGTGGCGGTCCAGGCGACGGTCGCCATCGAGGACAAGGGCTTCTACACCAACCAGGGCATCGACTTCCAGGGCATCCTCCGGGCGGCTTTCGAAAACATCCGCGCCGGGCATATCGTCGGTGGCGGCAGCACGATCACCCAGCAGCTCGCCAAGCAGCAGTTCCTGACGCCGGACCAGACGGTCAGCCGCAAGATCAAGGAGCTCGCGCTCGCGTACGAGCTGAGCCAGACCTACAGCAAAGACCAGATCATGGAGCTCTACCTGAACAAGAGCTTCTACGGCTCGCAGTCGTACGGCATCGAGGCCGCGTCGGAAAGCTACTTCCAGATCCCGGCGTCCAAGCTCGACCTCGCGCAGGCCTCGATGCTCGCCGGTCTGCCCCAGGCGCCGACCGAGTGGAACCCGGTGCTGCACCCGGAGTCGGCCAAGCTTCGGCAGGCAGAGGTCCTGCGCGCGATGGTGCGCTCGAACTTCATCTCGCAAGACGCGATGGACAAGGCCGTGGCCGAGAAGTTGACCTACTACGCGCCGGTCAACAAGTTCAATGCGCCCCATTTCGTCGACTACGTACTCGCCGAGCTGCGCCAGCTCGGCTTCCAGCCAGGCATCCAGCAGCTCAACGTCAAGACGACGCTCGACTGGAACATGCAGCAGATCGGCGAGTCGGTGGTTGCAAGCAACATGGACCGCGCAGCGTGCAACGCACGCCACAACAACTACGGATGCGACCCGAGGGGAGTTCTCTCATCGGGCCTGGTGGCGGTGGAGCCGACAACCGGGAACATCCAGGTCATGGTCGGGTCGCCCAACTACAACTCGGACGGCGGGCAGATCAACTACACGACCATCCCTCGCAACATGGGCTCGTCGATGAAGCCCTACACGTATGGCGCTGTGATCAACGCCCGCGCCGCGACGGTGGACACGCCGGTCTACGACGGCCCGTCGCCGCTCGTCTACAAGGACGCGTACAGCACGACGAAGATCTACAACTACGACGGCAAGTCGCACGGCGTCCTGCCGCTCAAGAAGGCGATGGGCAACTCGCTCAATATCGCCGCGGTCAAAGTCGAGCTGTCGATCGGAGTGCCCGCGGTCCTTTCGTGGATGCGGAGCATGAACGTGCGACCGCGTTACGTGATCGCCAACCCTGACGGATCGTTTGGCGGCTACGACGCGAACGCGCCGTCAGACGAGTACGGACCTTCCCTCACCCTCGGTGGCTACCCGATCACGCTGCTCGAGCACGTGGAGGGCATCGCGACCTACGCCGACAAGGGCGTTTACCACTCGCCCGAGGCCATCCTGTCGGTGACGGACTCGCACGGCAAGGAGCTGTACAAGACTCACCCCGACCAGCGGGCGCGGCTGGCAATCGATCCCGCGGTGGCGTTCATCATGGCCCAGATCATGGCCGACGACCAGAACCGCTGCATGATCTTCGGCTGCAACAGCGCGCTCCACTGGAAGGACCGCATCGTCGCCGCCAAGACGGGCACGACCGACAACTTCAAGGACGCGGTAACGATCGCTTTCACGCCCGACCTCGCGACCGGTCTCTGGGTCGGGGACATCAAGGGCAACCAGTTCACGATGATCGCCGGCTCCGACGGCGTCTTCGTCGCGTCACCCGGCGTGCACGAGTTCGTCTCGCGCGCGCTGGCCGGCGTCGACGGGAACCGCTGGTACACGCCTCCGCCCGGGGTGGTCTCCGGACCCGGCAACAGCTGGTACCTGGTTGACACCACCAAGATCGAGAAGCTGCCGGGCGACAACCCGCCGAGCCCGACGCCGAGCGCGCCGGTCTACGTCGTGCCCCCGGATCCCGGCGGCCCGGTGCTCGCGAGCCCGAGCCCGACGCCCGTCGTGTGCCCGTCGCCGCACGTTCCACCCACGCCCTGCCCCTGATCTGAGTTCGGGCCACCCGTAGAATTCGGGCTCGTGCCCGAGCCACTTTCCATCGTCACCGAGCCCTTGCCCAAGAGCCAGGTCGGCATGACGATCGAGGTCCCGGCCGAAGTCGTCGACGCGACCTACGACCGCGTGCTGAACCGCCTCGCGTCGCGGGCCAAGATCGAGGGCTTCCGCCCAGGCAAGGCGCCGCGCGCGCTGGTCGAAGCGCGCATCGGCTCGGCCGTCCTGCGCGAGGAGGTCGTCGAGACGATGGTGCCCGAGGTCGTGCGCCAGGCGCTCGACCAAAAGTCGATCGACCCGATCGACAACCCCGACGTCGAGGTGCTCGAGCTGGAGCGGGGAAGACCCGCCCGGCTGAAAGCGACGATCAGCGTGATGCCCGAGGTGACGCTGGCCGACGTGACCAAGCTCAACGTCGAGCCGCCGGACCATACGCATGAAGTCACGGACGAGATGCTGGAGCGGCGCCTCGCGGACCTGCGTGAACCGATGGCCGAGATCACACCCGTCGAACGCGAGGTGCGGAGCGGAGACATCGCGGTCATCGACATCGAGGTCGAGGCCGGCGGCCAGGTCGTGGAGTCAGAGACGCGCAAGTCGACCGAAGCGGAGGTGAAAGAAGGCGTCCTGCTGCCCGAGCTCATCGCGGTCCTGCCCGGCACCTTCGTCGGAGAGACTCGCGAGGCGAACGTGAGCTTTCCGGAGAGCTACAGCAACCCTCAGCTGGCGGGCAAGGACGCGACCATTCGAGTCACCGTGCGCGGCGTCAAAGAAAAGGTCCTGCCCCCGCTCGATGACGAGCTGGTGAAGAGCCTGACCAGCGGCAAACAGGAGACGGTGGAGGCCTACAAGCAGGCGGTGCGGGAAGAGCTCGAGGAATCCGCCCACGCGGTGGAGAAGATGGACCGCGAGTCGGCGGTCGTGAAAGCCCTGGTCGACGCATCGTCGGTGGAGGTGCCCGAAGCGCTCGTCGACCGCGAGCTGACCAGTGAGCTCGAGTCCCTGGAGCGCAGCCTCAACCGGCAAGGCATGAAGCTCGACCGCTACTTCCAGTACCTCGGCAGGTCGATCGACGAGTGGATAGCGGCTCAGCGCCCCGACGCGGAGGCGCGTCTCAAGATCGACCTGGTCCTCGCGGAGTACGCCCGGCGCGAAGGCCTGGAACCATCCGAGGAGGACGTGGCCAAGTTCCTCGAGGAGCAGGCGGGTTCCGACGACGAGCTCAAGGGCCAGGTCACCGAGTTGAAGCGAAGCCCGACTGCGACCCGGTACTTTGCCTCACGTTTGAGGCGGCGGCGGGTCCTCGACCAGCTGCTCCAGGTGGCAGGGTCTTGACTGAATCGGGGCAACCCGTGTCTAGAATGACGTTTGTGCCCAACATGAACCAAACACAGTCTCCGTCCAGCTACCTCGTCCCGATGGTGGTCGAGAATACCGGCCGCGGAGAGCGCGCCTTCGACATCTACTCGAGACTCCTCAAGGAGCGCATCGTCTTCATCGGCACGCCGATCGACGATCAGGTCGCCAACCTCGTCGTGGCGCAGCTCCTCTTCCTGCAGTCGGAGGACCCCGAGAAAGAGATCGCGCTCTACATCAACAGCCCGGGCGGGCAGGTGACCGCCGGCCTTGCGATCTACGACACGATGCAGTACATCCGTCCGCCGGTCTCCACGATTTGCATCGGCATGGCCTACTCGATGGCCGCGGTGCTGCTGGCGGGAGGGGCGCACGGCGCTCGCTTCGCGCTGCCGCACGCCAACATCCTCATCCACCAGCCGTGGGGCGGCATGCAGGGGCAGGCGACCGACATCCAGATTCACGCCAAGGAGATCCTCCGCACGCGTGAGCAGCTGAACCAGATCCTGGCCCGGCACACAGGCCAGAAGATCGAGAAGGTAACGCAAGACACCGAGCGTGACTACTTCCTCACCGCAGAGGCGGCGAAGGAGTACGGGCTGATCGACGACATCATCCTCACGCCGACCAAGCCCGGTGAAAAAGACAAGGCCACCGACAAAGACAAGACAACCGAAAAAGAAAAGGAAAAGGTAGCCGCCGGATGATCTTCCGACGCAGGACGAAGCGCGACGAGGTCAAACGACACCGTCCCAAGTGCTCGTTCTGCGGCAAGGATCAAGGCGAAAGAGGCATCCGTCTCGTCGCCGGCCCGGGAGTCTTCATCTGCAGCGAGTGCATAAGCCTTGCCAACGAGATTCTGTGGGGCCATAATCCCCCGGCGCCAGCATCTCCCTAAGGACACGAAAAAGGACCAATGAACGAACGAGAAGACCGCCGTCGCTACACCCGCTGCAGCTTCTGCGGGAAGGGCCAGGACCAGGTGCGGAAGCTGGTTGCGGGCCCCGGCGTATTCATCTGCGACCAGTGCATCGACCTCTGCCAGGAAGTGCTCGAGGACGACAATCGCTCCGCCGGCACCAAGAAGCAAAAGACCGGCTTCATCCCCAACCCGAAGACGATCTGCGCCGCGCTGGACCAGTACGTGATCGGCCAGGAGCGCGCGAAGAAAGTGCTCTCGGTCCAGGTCTACAACCACTACAAGCGGATCAGCGCCTCCAAGTCGGTCGGTGACGTCGAGCTGACGAAGTCGAACGTGCTGCTCGTCGGGCCGACGGGATGCGGCAAGACCTATCTCGCGCAGACGCTCGCCAAGATCCTCGACGTCCCGTTCGCGATCGCGGACGCGACGAGCCTCACCGAGGCGGGCTACGTAGGCGAGGACGTCGAGAACATCCTGCTACGCCTCATCCAGGCCGCTGACTTCGACATCAGCCGCGCCGAGCGCGGCATCATCTACATCGACGAGATCGACAAGATCGCGCGCAAGTCGGACAACCCTTCGATCACACGCGACGTCAGCGGCGAAGGCGTGCAGCAGGCGCTGCTGAAGATCCTCGAGGGCACCGTGGCCAATGTCCCCCCGCAGGGCGGTCGCAAGCACCCGCACCAGGATTTCATCCAGATCAACACGACCAACATCCTGTTCATCTGCGGCGGCGCTTTCGACGGCCTCGAGAAGGTCGTCGAGCAGCGCATCGGGCGGCGGGCGATCGGATTTGGCGCGGCGAACAACCGGACCGAGAAGAAGATCGTCTCCGAGACCCTGAAGCACCTCCAGCCGCAGGACCTCCTGAAGTACGGCTTCATCCCGGAGTTCATCGGCCGCCTGCCGATCATCGTCACCCTGCACCACCTAGACCAGCAGGACATCGTGCGCATCCTCACCGAGCCCAAGAACGCGCTCGTCAAGCAGTACCAGAAGTTCTTCACGCTCGACAACGTCGAGCTTGTGTTCCAGAAGGGATCGCTCGATGCGATCGCGGAGCTGGCGCTGCTTCGCGGCACCGGCGCGCGGGCGCTGAAGTCGATCATCGAAGAGGCCCTGCTCAACTCGATGTTCGAGATCCCCTCGCGACCCGAGATCAAGCGCTGCATCATCTCGGAGCGCTCGATCCGCGACGCCCTCGAACCGGAGTTCGAGGTCGTCGACGAAACCGAAGGCCCGGTGCGCGCGGTCGGAGAGTCAGCCTGATCCGACTGCTCAGGGGGCCCATCGTGGCGGCGATTGTCATCGCCGGCCTCACATTCGGTGCCGTCCCAGCGAGCGCCTATGGTCCGTACACGAGCGGACAGACGGGTTACGACGTCTCGTATCCACAGTGCCCTGGAACATCACCACCACCAGGCACGTTCAACTTTGGGATCGTCGGCGTGACCCACGGCCGTCCATTCACGAGCAACGCCTGCCTTGGCACGGAGTACAAGGCGGCGGCGCAATTCTCGACGCCATCTCTCTACTTCAACACCGGCTACTCTGGCGCGTACCGCAGGAACATCAGGCCGCAATGCTCGGCCGGGCCAAACCAGGCTTGGGAGATCGGCTGCAGCGAGGCTGACTACGCCGTGAGCCAGGCGAGCGGCCTGAAAGTTGCGATGTGGTGGCTCGACGTCGAAGTTGGCAACAGCTGGTCGACCAGCAACTCGACCCTGAACCGGCAAACGATCCAGGGGGCCGTGGATCGCCTGTCCAGCGCCGGTTTGGTCGGTGTCTACTCGACGGCGTCGTCCTGGAACACGATCACGGGCGGAAGCTTCAGCCCGAATGGCAGCTCCGCCGACTGGGTTGCCGGCGGATCGTGCAGCACGTCGTTCGACGGCAAGCCGGTTTGGCTCAGTCAGTTCACGAGCAGCGGCTTCGACAACGACACCGCTTGCTAGGCGATACGTCCTGACCCGTGGGCGAGCTCCGCGGCAAGATCGTTCTTCTGACAGGCGCGTCAACGGGCCTCGGCCCGCACATCGCTCGCCGTTTGCACCAGGCGGGCGCGAAGTTCGTCTTGTCGGCTCGCAACGAGGCGTCGCTGAACAAACTCGCGGATGAGCTGGGCGGTGCGAAAGTCATCGTCGCGGACCTCTCGCGAGACGGGGAGCCGGAGAGACTTGCTGCTGAAGCCGGCTCTGTCGATGTGCTTGTCTCCAACGCCGGAATTCCGGCCACGGGACGCCTGGAGACGTTTAAGCAGGAAGAGATCGACCGCGCGATAGGAGTCAACCTCCGCGCCGGAATCGTGCTCGCGAAATTGCTGGCGCCCGGCATGGTCGAGCGCAGGTCTGGCCATCTCGTCTTCATGTCCTCGATTGCGGGCAAGATCCCCTCGGGCGGCGAGACGATCTACAACGCAACCAAATTCGGCATACGCGGATTTGGCCTAGCGCTTCGCGAAGAGCTTTGGGGGACGGGGGTCGGAGTCTCTGTGATCAGCCCGACGTTCGTGAGCGAGGCCGGGATGTGGGCGGTGACCGGTCTGAAGCCCAATCCGATCGCCGGCGAGGTCACGCCGGCGCAGGTCGCGGACGCCGTTTGGACCGCGATCACGAAGAACCGGCGCGAGATGGACGTCGTGCCGATCCAGCTGCGGACAGTCCTCAAGCTGCAGGCTTTGACACCGGGTGTGTTCGCGACGACAGCAAGATGGATGGGCGCCACGCGTCCGAATGAGGACCTCGACGAGCGCCAGCGCGACAAACGGTAGAATTTCGAAAACCATGAGCCGCGCGGAGAATCTAGGGATCGTATCTGTACCCTCGCCGGCTCAGTCGCGCTAACCGCGACCATCGCGCCGGCGACACATCACCACTCCTATGAATGAAGCACGCCCAATGACAAGCGAGATGCCCAAAGCGTTCGATCCACTGGCTGTCGAGGCCGGCTGGTACGCGCGCTGGGAGGCGGACGCATTGTTCGTCGCGGACCCGAACAGCGATAAGCCGAAATTCACGATGTGCTTTCCGCCGCCCAACATCACGGGCGAGCTCCACATGGGCCACGCGCTGCAGACCGCGATCTATGACCTGATCGCGCGCTTCCGGCGCATGAACGGGCAGGAGGTGCTGTTCCTACCCGGCTACGACCACGCCGCGATCGCGACCCAGAACGTGATCGAGAAGCAGCTCGCCCGCGAGGGGACGACCAAAGAGGAGCTGGGCCGCGAGCGCTTTGCGGCCCGCGTCGAGGCCTGGTACGAGCAGGTGGGCGCCACGATCATCAACCAGCTTCGCCTGCTCGGAGCGTCGATGGACTGGAGCCGGCTGCGGTTCACGATGGACTCGAGATACGTCCGCTCTGTGATGACGGCCTTCGTCGCTTTTTACGATCGCGGCTGGATTTACCGAGCGCCGCGCATCGTGAACTGGTGCCCGCACGACCGCTCCGCGATCTCGGACCTCGAGATCGAATGGGAGGAGCATCAAGACACCCTCTACTTCATCCGCTACCCGGTGGAGGGTGGCGGCGAGGTGGTGATTGCGACGGTGCGTCCCGAAACCATGCTTGCCGACACCGGGGTGGCCGTCAACCCGGACGACGACCGATACCGGCACCTGGTGGGCAAGACCGCGGTGCTGCCGCTCGTCGGCCGCAAGCTGCCGATCGTCGCCGACGACGCGGTGGAGAAGGACTTCGGCACGGGCGCGCTGAAGGTCACGCCCGGGCACGACCCGATGGACTACGAGATCGGGCAGCGGCACGGCCTCGAGATCGTCAACGCCATGCACGAAGACGGCAGCATGCACGTGCCCGGCCTGCCCTACGACGGAATGCCGGCGCTCGGTGCACGCAAGCGCATCGTCGAGGAGCTGAAGGCGCAGGGCCTGCTGGTCAAACAGGAGCCCTACACGCACGAGGTCGGCCACTGCGACCGATGCCACGCGGTCATCGAGCCCCTGATCAGCGAGCAGTGGTGGCTGAAGATGGCCGAGATGCGCG
>VBFV01000173.1 GCA_005881335.1 Chloroflexota bacterium | reverse complement strand
GCGCGACGCAGGCCGCGGCGCTCAGGATCCAGGTCACCGCCACCTGGAGCGGGGCGAGCAGGAGGAGCCGCCGGCCCTCGCGCGCCAGCCGTAGTGGATTGATCTCGATCCCCACCTCGAACAGCAGCAGCACGACCCCGACGTCCGCCAGGATCGAGAGCTGGTCGCGGTTCGCGACATAGCCGGGCGTGAAGGGAGACACGAGGACTCCGACAAGGAGATAGCCGATCACGGCGGGAAGGCCTATGGAGCGCGCGGCTTTGCCCGCCAGCGCGGCCAGCAGGAGCAGAAGGCCGAGCTCCAGGATGGCGGGTGCGGTGTGGTCCACTGCCGGGAGAATAGAGGCACCCCTCCCCATTCATGGGGAGGTGGCGCCGAAGGCGCCGGGGGGGCCGGATTGACTGATGCCTCGGATTGAGATCGAGCTAAATTGGCGACCGGCGAAAAAACCGGAGCGCGCGCCGCTCGTGGGCGACAGCGTGCTGCTGGAGCCGCTCGACGTGGCGCGCCACGGCGAGGAGCTGTACACCTCGAGCGCCGGAGCCGACTCGACCTGGGACTACCTGCCCTACGGACCCTTCGGGGGCAAGAGCGAGTTCATGGCCTGGCTCGAGCAAAGAGCGCCGATTGACGATCCGCTGACGTTCACGATCATCGACCGCGAGTCGCATGCGGCCCGTGGCCTGGCGAGCTTCATGAGGATCGTGCCCGAGCACGGCGTGATCGAGATCGGCCACATCTGGCTCTCACCCCAGCTGCAGCGGACGCGGCAGGCCACCGAGGCGATCTACCTCATGTCGCGCTATGCATTTGACGACCTTGGCAACCGACGGCTCGAGTGGAAGTGCAACGCCGAAAACACGGCCTCGCGTCGCGCCGCGGAGCGATTCGGCTTCACCTTCGAGGGAGTGTTCCGTCAGCACATGGTGATCAAGGGGCGCAACCGAGACTCGGCGTGGTACGCGATCACGGACGCGGAGTGGCCGGCCCGCCGCGCGGCCTTCGAAGCCTGGCTTGCCCCTGCGAACTTCGATCCGTCAGGCGTTCAGCGCAGGTCGTTGGCCGAGGTGCGCGGGGAATAGAAATCGCGCTCCGCCGATAGGCCATTGACAGAATGGCTGCGACGAAAGAGGCGGTCGAGGCGGCGCTCGAGCGCGGGCACACGATCGACATCACGACCACGGGGCGCCGGAGCGGCAAGCCGCGGCGGCTCGAGATCGTGTTTCACAACATCGGCGGGCGCATCTACATCAGCGGCACCCCGTATCCGAGGAAGCGCCGCTGGCTGCTGAACCTGGAGGCAGACCCGCACTTCATCTTTCACCTGAAGGGAAGGACAAGCGCAGACCTGCCGGCCACCGCGCGGGTCATCGACGACGAAGCCGAGCGCCGGGAGATCCTGCCCCACATCGCGCGGGCCTGGAATCGCAACGACCTGGATAGGATGGTCCGCTACAGCCCGCTAATCGAAGTCACCTTCGACTCGAAATAACTCCTCCCCATTTATGGGGAGGTGGCCCGAAGGGCCGGAGGGGCAGCGCACCTCCACCAATATGAAGAACGGTCCGTAGATATTCGGCAGTTCGAACGGCGCGGCTTGAGCCGCGCTTGCAGCAGCTATCTTCTTCACAAGATGGCCGCATGGACGCTTCCAGAGCCCGACTTACAGCGAGTTACTTTCGTAGCCGATCAGGGCGACGGTGACGACGGTCGAACGGAAGCAATACAAATCGCCTTAGGCCCCTCAGATGGCCTTGATGCGCGCCGGCTGGTTGAAGAGAGTCGACGAATAGTCCTCGGCTCACCCAACACGTTCCAAGAACTGCAGCGCCAGACGCATTGGGGTGCCACGGGCCTTTATACGCAAGAGATCCTGATCGCCTACTTTGCGGGAGTCGGTTCGATCCTCACGGTAGACCTAATCCGTGCCGCAATGGCGAAACTCATCAAACCGCCAACGGAAGCGATGCCCTTGCTTGTTCGAGCGGATACTCACGAGGCGGCGTGGCACTCCTTTGAGCAATGTCTATCAGGTGCATTCAACTGCCCCACGCCGACGATGATCAGGGGAGAGCGGGGAAGCGAAGGTTGGTCGTTTGTCGCCGAAGCAAATGGAACTCAATTTGAGGGAACAGTCAGCTTGGATGGCCGGTGGATACACGTGACAAGGATGCTTAACAAAGGCAGCGAGCCTTAAGGCGCCCGAACATCTTGTCGCTCGCCTGCAAGGGATCTGTTTGGCGCCAAAAGTGCCTATCGATCGCCTGCCATAGGTCTCTTTGGCGCCAAAAGTGCGTATGGACAACGCGCAATCGCGGACACAATAAAAAAGCGCCGCCTGGTGAGGACGGCGCTTTTACTGGGGAGGGAAATTAGCTACAGCCGGTGGTCGCTCCGCAGTTCAAGCACTTGTAGCAAGAGCCTGAGCGGACGGTGATGGCGCCGCAGTCGGCGCATGCGGGAGCGTCGCCCGTGTTGACGAAAGTGAGCTTCTGGACCGTGGACGGCGCCGCGATGACCTTGAACTCTGTCGTACCGGGCTTCGGGTCGGCGATCGGCGCGGGCGTCTCATCCCGTCGAATCACACCGGCTTCGTCCTGGTCCTCGACCGGCAGGAAGTGGCTCGCCATCCAGCGGAAGATGTAGTCCACGATCGACTTCGCGATCGGGATCTCTTTGTTCTTGGTGAATCCAGATGGCTCGAAGCGCATGTGGCTGAACTTGTCGACCATGAACTTGAGCGGTACGCCGAACTGCAGCGCGTAGGAGGTCTGCGTGGCGAAGGCGTCCATGAGGCCCGAGATGGTCGAGCCCTCCTTGGCCATCGTCACGAACAGCTCGCCCGGCATCCCGTCCTCGTAAAGGCCGACGGTCAGGTAACCCTCGTGGCCGGCGATGTCGAACTTGTGGGTGACGGCCTTGCGCTCGTCGGGCAGCTTGCGCCGCATCGCTCGGTACTCGACGTCGGGAGCCGCCGCAACCGCCTTCTTTTCCTTGTCCAGCGACGTAGACAGCGGCTGCGAGCGCTTGCATCCGTCGCGGTAGATCGCGATGCACTTGAGACCGAGCTTCCACGACTCGAGGTATGTCTGCTCGATGTCTTCGACCGTCGCCTCAGTGGGCAGGTTCACGGTCTTGGACATCGAGCCCGAGATGAAGGGCTGCACCGCGGCCATCATCCGGACGTGGCCCATCGGTGCGATGGAGCGCGCGCCCTTGACCGGCTTGAATGCGCAGTCGAAGACCTTCAGGTGCTCGTCCTGCAGGTGTGGAGCGCCCTCGATGGTGTCGTTCTCGTCGATGTACTCGACGATCTCCTTCACCTTCACCTCGTCGTAGCCGAGCTTGCGCAGCGCGGCCGGCACGGTGGTGTTGACGATCTTCAGCAGTCCGCCCCCGACTAGCTTCTTGTACTTGACCAGCGCCAGGTCGGGCTCGATGCCGGTCGTGTCGCAGTCCATCATCAGGCCGATGGTGCCGGTCGGCGCGAGCACTGTGGCCTGCGCGTTGCGATAGCCGTGGGCACGACCCAGCTTGACCGCCTCGTCCCAGGTCTCTCGCGCGCCCTGGAGGACGTCGGCCGATTCCGGAGAAGTGCTGAGCTGGTACGCCGCGGCGCGGTGCTTCTCCATCACGCGGAGCATCGGCTCGCGGTTCTTGGCGTACTCGCTGAACGGACCCTTGACCTGCGCCATCCTCGCCGACTGGGCGAAAGCGCGGCCGGTCATGATCGCGGTGATTCCACCCGCGAAGCGGCGGCCTTCGTCTGAGTCGTAGGCCAGGCCCATCGACATCAGCAGCGCGCCGATGTTGGCGTAGCCGAGACCCAGCGGACGAAGCGCCTCCGAGTTCTTGCCGATCGCGGGAGTGGGGTAGGAGGCGCTGGAGACCAGGATCTCCTGGCCCGTGAAGCAGACGTCCACCGCGTGCCGGAAGCGCTCGACGTCGAACGTGCCCTGCTCGGTCTGGAACTTCATCAGGTTCAGGGACAGCAGGTTGCAGGCGGTGTCGTCGAGGAACACGAACTCGGAGCACGGGTTGGTGGCGTTGATCCGGCCGGTGTTCGGCACCACGTTCCAATCCTGGATCGTGCTGTCGAACTGCAGGCCGGGGTCGCCGCAGATCCATGCCGCATCAGCGATCTCGCGCCACATGTCGCGAGCCTTGTAGGTCTCGATCGTGCGACCGTCCACGACCGCCTTCGTCTTCCATTCCTTGTCGTCGATCACCGCGCGCATGAAGTCGTCGGTCACGCGCACGGAGTGGTTGGCGTTCTGGAACTGCACCGAGTCGTAGGCGCCGCCGGGCACGTTGAAGCCCACGTTGTAGCCCGCCTCGATGAGCGCCCAGGCCTTCTTCTCTTCCTCGGCCTTGGAGTGGATGAAGTCAATGACGTCCGGGTGGTCGGCGTTGAGGATGACCATCTTGGCCGCGCGTCGGGTCGTGCCGCCGGACTTGATCGAGCCTGCGAAGGAGTCGTAGCCCTTCATGAAGGAGACGGGGCCGGACGCCGTGCCGCCACCCGACAGCTGCTCCTTGGACGAGCGCAGCACGGACAGGTTGGTGCCGGTGCCGCTCCCGAACTTGAAGAGCATGCCCTCGGTCTTGGCCAGGTCGAGGATCGACTCCATCGAGTCCTGGACCGAGTTGATGAAGCATGCGGAGGCCTGCTGGGAGCGCCCCGGGATGCCGATGTTGAACCACACGGGGCTGTTGAAGGACGCGTGCTGGGTGACCAGCAGGTAGCGCAGCTCCTCAGCCCAGTTCTCCGCGTCTTCCTCGGTGGCGAAGTAGCCGCCTTCGCGGCCCCAGCGGGCGATGGTGTCGACGACCCGGTCGATGATCTGCCGGACGCTGGTCTCGCGCTCAGGGCTGCCCGGGCTGCCCCGGAAGTACTTCTGGGCGACGACGTTGATCGCCAGCTGCGACCAGGAGCGGGGGACCTCGACGTCCTTCTGCTCGAAGATGACCTGGCCTTTCTCGCCGGTGATGGCGGCTGTCCGGCGTTCCCACTCCACCAGGTCGTAGGCATGGCTGCCCGGAGGCGTGAAGAAACGCCCAAAGCGCAGCCCTTTGGCCTTGCTGTGATGCCCATTGCCGTTTTTGGGTGCGCGGGCTCCCGTGAGGTCGGCGAGATTCTTGGCCATTTTTCTTAGGAAACGCCTCCTTAAATCATCCCCGGTGTGGGTGTTTTCGAATCGCTTTGCTGGGACGTGTGCTGGGTCGTTGACCTTATTTGATTGGGGATGCAAGAGGCCCCAGAGCATGCCCGCCACTTATGCCCCAGGGCCTCGCTGTAACGACCCAAAATATACGACCGGCTTTTGGGCTTGTCAAGCCCTAAACACAACATATTTGGCCCCAACGGGGCCCCAACCCCAACATGTTGGTGGATTACCTGTGGATATCCCTTGGGACGAGTTGGGCACAGGGTGGGTATTGCCTGGGGGAAAAGGGGCAAAACCGGACCTACTGGACCGAGTCGAGCAGTGCGAGGCGGAACGTGTCTGTGGAAACCTCGGCTGCTGCATCGGGGGAGCCTGTGGAAAGCTGGTCCACAGCCCCGACCTCATGTGATGGGGATGAGATCTGAACCCCCTGCGCGGAGGCCCGGATCTTGGCCGAGGCCTGCTTGCCTTCCGTGTAGGCGTTCTGGAGCACGGTGAGCGAGCGCTGGACCCTGTT
>VBFV01000172.1 GCA_005881335.1 Chloroflexota bacterium | reverse complement strand
GGCCGGCCTGTCGATGGCGGACGCCGTGCGCGAGGCGCAGGACGCGGGCTACGCCGAGGCTGACCCGACCGAAGACGTCGGCGGATATGACGCGACGTACAAGCTCGCGATCCTCGCGTCGATCGCGTACGAGATCAAGGTCCGGCCCGACGAGATCTACCGCGAGGGGATCGAAGGGATCGAGCCGGTCGATTTCCGATACGCGCGCGAGCTCGGTTACGCCATCAAGCTGGTCGCGCACACGCAGCGTCACACCGGCAGGGTGGAGGCGCGCGTGCATCCGGCGATGATCTCGCTCGACCATCCGCTGGCCCGTGTCGAAGGCGCCGAGAACGCGGTGTTCGTCGAAGGCGACCTGGTCGGGAAGGTGCTGCTGATGGGACAGGGCGCGGGGGGCAGGCCGACCGCGTCAGCAGTCGTCGGCGATCTCATCGACCTGGCTCGATCCATCCGGCGGGGCGTGCAGAGCCGTCCGTCCTTCCGCGTCGACGACCGTCCCGGCGTGCTGGCGGCCATCGGCCAGGTGTTCGCCGAAGAGGGCGTCAGCATCTCGAGCTTCATCCAGAAGGACGCGTGGTCGCACGACACGACGGCGGAGCTGGTGGTCACGACCCATCCATCGCTCGACGCCAGCCTGCAGAACGCGCGGGCGCGGATGGAGCGGCTCGAGCCCGTGCACGCGGTGTCGTCGTTCCTTCGCGTCTTTTAGAAGAAGCGACGCATGGGTGTCATAGCGCGCTATCGCGAGCACCTGCCCATCGGACCCGCCACACCGGAGGTGGACCTCAGCGAGGGCTCGACGCCGCTGGTGCCGAGCCGCAACATCGGCCGCGCGCTCGGCCTGAAGCACCTCTACTTCAAGTACGAGGGCCTCAATCCGACCGGCTCTTTCAAAGACCGGGGCATGGTGGTCGCGGTGGCCAAGGCGCTCGAGGCTGGCAGCCGCGTCTTCATGTGCGCGTCGACCGGCAACACGTCGGCGTCGATGGCCGCGTACGCGGGACGCACAGGGGCGCGCGCGATCGTCGTCGTGCCTTCCGGCGAGATCGCGCTCAACAAGCTGTCGCAAGCCCTGATGTACGGAGCCAAGGTGGTCGCGCTCAAGGGGACCTTCGATTTCGCGTTCGAGACGGTCCGCGAGCTGGCCGGCCGCTACCCTGTCGCGCTGATGAACTCGATCAATCCCCACCGCATCGAGGGTCAGAAAACGGCCGCGTTCGAGATCGTCGACGCGCTCGGTGACGCGCCCGACTACGTGATGCTGCCCGTCGGGAACGCAGGCAACATCACCGCCTACTGGAAGGGTTTCAAGGAGTACCACGCCACAGGACGGGCGACCCGGCTGCCGCGCATGGTGGGCGCGCAGGCCGAGGGGGCGGCGCCGATCGTGACCGGCACGCCGGTCGCCAACCCCAAGACTGTCGCCTCGGCCATCCGGATCGGCAACCCCGCGTCCTGGGAGGGCGCGACCTCGGCACGCGACGAATCGGGCGGGATCATCGCGGCGGTCACGGACACCGAGATCCTGTCCGCCCAGACCCGCCTCGCCGCCAGTGAAGGGTTGTTCGCCGAACCGGCCTCGGCCGCGCCGCTGGCGCTGCTCTTCCGGCTGGTGCGCGACGGCAAGATTGACAAGGACTCCGCCACGGTCGTCGTTTTGACCGGGTCCGGTCTCAAAGACCCTGACGCAGCGCTGAAGAACGTGGAACCTCCGATCGAGCTGGACGGAGACGCCCGCACACTCGCTAAGGTCTTGAAGTTGTAAATGCGGATCAAAGTCCCCGCCTCGATCGCCAACATCGGCCCGGGCTTCGACTGCATGGCGATGGCGATCGACCTGTGGCTCGAGGTCGAGGCCAACGAGGCCAACCGGCCGGCCTGGGACTACGAAGGCGAAGGCTCCGACTACCTGTACGCGCACGAGAATCCATTCACCCGGCTGAACATGAAAGGCCGGGTCCGCAGCGAGATCCCGCTGGGAGTCGGTCTCGGGAGCAGCGCCGCCGCCCGGCTCGCCGCCTCCGCATTGAGCAGCCCATGGGACGTCAAGAGCCACGTCGTCGATGCCGGGGCCGATGAGGGTCACTACGACAACGTCGCCGCGGCGGCCTCCGGCGGGATCCGGATCGTGTCCCAAAAGGTGGACGAGAAACTGCCCAACCCGGGGTGGGGACTCGCGCTTTTCATCGCCCACCAGCCTCTGCCCACAGAAAAGGCGCGTTTCGTGCTCCCCGACACGGTTTCCCTGGGCGACGCGACCTTCAACGCGGCCCACACCGCGCTCCTGGTCCGCTCGATCATGTCGAAGCGACCAGGATTGCTGGGCGAGGCGCTGCGCGATCGTCTCCACCAGCCATACCGCCTGCACCTCTATCCGTGGGCGGAAGAGGTGATCCACGTCGCGGAGGCGGCCGGCGCGTACGGCGCGGCGATCTGCGGTGCCGGGCCGAGCGTCTTCGCCTTCTGCGCGCCGTCGCAGGCGAACCGGATCGCCAAGGCGATGGAGGAAGCGCATCCCCTTCGCGGACGGGCCCTGGTGACCAAGATCACCGACAAGGGCATGTTCCGCACGTTGTGATCGTCCAGAAGTACGGCGGCACATCCGTCGGATCGGCCGCCCGCATCCGCCGCGTCAGCCGGCGCATCGCCAACACCGTCAAGCAAGGTCAGCAGGTCGTCGCGGTCGTGTCCGCGATGGGCCACACCACGGACCGCCTGATCGCCCTCGCCCAGAGCATCAACCCCGAGCCGTCGGGGCGCGAGCTCGACATGCTCGTCGCCAACGGCGAGACCATCACCGCGCCCCTGGTCGCGATGTGCCTGCAGGGGATGGGCGTGCCGGCGGTGTCGTTGTCCGGAGCGCAGGCAGGCGTCCGCACGAGCGAGCATCACTCCCGCGCGCGCATCCGTGACATCAAGCCCGACCGCATCGTGGAGGCCCTTCGCAACCAGCAGGTCCCGGTCGTCGCGGGCTTTCAAGGAGTGACGGAGGCGCTCGAGATCACGACGCTGGGTCGCGGCGGCTCGGACACGACCGCCGTCGCGCTCGCGGCCGCGTTGCAGGCGGACGCTTGTGAGATCTACACCGACGTCGACGGCATCTACACCGCCGACCCGCGGGTCGTGAAGTCCGCACGCAAGCTGACCCACATCCAGTACGACGAGATGCTGGAGCTGGCAGCTGTCGGTGCCCGTGTGATGCATCCGCGCGCGGTCGAGATCGGAGAGCTGTACGGCGTGCCGATCCACGTTCGCTCGAGCTTTCACGATGGCGTCGGTACGATGATCGTCGCCCAGGTTCCGATGGAAGACCGCCAACGAGTGCGCGGAATCGCACAAGAGACCAACGTCGCGAAGATCACGGTCGTCGGGGTGCGCGACCGTCCGGGTGTCGCGGCCGCGATCTTCGAACCGCTCGGCGCCGCGGGGATTTCGGTCGACGTCATCGTGCAGAACATTGGCCGGTCAGGCCACACGGACCTCACGTTCTCGGTCGCCGAGTCTGACCTGAAGGCGGCGGAAAAGCTCGTCAAGGTTGCGGCCAAGAGCGTCGGCGCAACGCGGGTTTCGTCCGCCGCTGGGATCGCCAAGCTTTCCATCGTGGGCACCGGCATGCTCGGCGCGCCGGGCATCGCGGCCCGGATGTTTCGCGCGCTGGCGGACGCGGGAGTCAACATCGAGATGATCAGCACGTCGGAGATCCGCATCACGTGCATGGTCTCCCGCGACCAGGTCGAGAAAGGCGTGCGGATCCTGCACAAAGCATTCGAGCTGGACATCGAGTAGTTGCCGGTAAACGTCGCCATCGTCGGCCCGGCCGGGGCCGGCAAGACCACGCTGTTCAACGCGCTGACCGCAGGCCGTGGCGCGGATGGCGTGGGCATGGTCGACATCCCTGACGAGCGGCTCACCCGACTTGCCGACGCCGTCAAGCCGGCCAAGGTCACCGCCGCGCAGGTGCGTGTGGAGGACTCGCCCCCGGGCAGCCGTGCGCAGCGCGTGGCCTTCGCGCGCCAGGCGGATGTCCTGCTGAAGGTCGCCCGATGCTTCGGGCAAGCCCCGGATCCCGCCGCGGAGCTCGAAGAATTCGCGCTCGACCTCGTGCTCGCCGACCTGGCGTCCGTGGAGAAACGGCTCGAGGTCGTGGCCAAGGAGGCGCGGGCGGGGAAGAAGGATGCGCAGGCCGAAACCGACGTCTTGAACAGCGCCAAGCAGCACCTCGACACGGGGCAGCAGCTGCGCACGATGACTCTGGAGCCGGATCAGCGCGCGATGCTGCTGGGCATCTTCCCCGTGACTCTCAAGCCCGCGGTTTACGTCGCCAACGTCGCGGAAGAACCTCTGCCTGACGGCGGCGAGCCTGCGTCGAAGGTCAAAAAGCTGGCCGATGCGGAAGGCGCGCCGTCGATCGCGCTCTCGGCCCGCCTCGAGGCGGAGCTGGCCGAGCTCGATCCCGCGGAGCAGGCCGAGATGCGCGCCGGCTACGGCATCGACGAGTCGGGCCTCGGCCGCATCGCGCGCGCGGTCTGGGAGGCCGGAGGTCTCATCACCTACTTCACCGCCGGCGAACCCGAGGTCAGGGCCTGGCCCTGCGAACGCGACGCCCCGGCGCCGGTGGCAGCCTCGAAGATCCACACCGACTTCGAGAAGCACTTCATCCGCGCAGAGGTGACCTCGGTCGACGAGCTTGTGGCCGCAGGCTCGATGGACGCGCTGCGCGCGGCCGGCAAGCTTCGCGTCGAGGGCCGCGACTACAGGGTCAAAGACGGCGACGTAATCTTCTTCCGCATCGGGCGCTAGGGTCGAGAATTTCCGCATGGCCCAGTTGAAGTTCAGCTCTGGACACGTCTGGGTGAGGGTCGAGGGCCCCGACGCGGTGCTGGGCCTGAGCGATTACATCCAGGACCAGATGGGTGAGATCACCTCCCTCGAGCTGCCCGACATCGGCGACCTCATCCGCGCCACGCGCCGCATGGGCAAGGTCGAAGTCGAAGACGTTTTTTCACCGATCGAGGCGCCCATCACCGGTGAGGTCCTCGAGATCAACACCGAGGCCGTAGCGAATCCCGACCTGGTCAACAGCGACCCTTACTCCGACGGCTGGCTGCTGCGCGTGCGGATTGAAAATCCAAACGAGCTCGAGGAGCTGATCAGCGAGGAGGAGTACGCCGACCTGACCACAGAGGTCTAAGTGAGGCCATATGCCTCACGGGTCGACCGGCGGAGCAGGAGAACGAGGATCGGAATTCCAACGATCACGAGTGACCAACCCGAGGAGACGATGACAGCCGTGATCCAACCCCAGACGCGAAGCCGCTTCAACCCGTAGTAAGCGGTCGCATGCAGCACGACGGCGGCCGTGCCCAGGAAGAAGATCAAGACTGACTCGGTCGTGAGTGTCGCGTCCAGGTTGCGGGTGATCCCTCCGTCGATCAGCGCCTGCTTGAGCACCTCACGCCCGGCCGGCGCCACGAGGTAGGCCGCAAAGCGGGTGAGCTCGACGAGCCAGAGGACCGCGCCTGCGGCAAACAGGTAAGGTAGCCAGCGCAACTGCCTGTTCATACCCCTAAACAGCGAAAGGTCTTGACAGCAACTACATTCGGGGTTATAACTGCACCCGGGACACAACATATCGTAGCCCACGACCCAGCAGGTTGAGTCCCACGGCCCAACGACAGGCGGGCGGAACCCTTCCCAAGTCGCACCCAACGACGCAGAACCAGCTCCCCCAACCGCCTGCCTGTCCTAAAAAGGAAGTCCAACTCCTCCCCACCGTGTGGGGAGGTGGCGCCAAAGGCGCCGGAGGGGCTGGATGTGTCGGCCGGGAACCGCGAGCCTGTCATAACTCCTCCCCACCGCGTGGGGAGGTGGCCGGCGGAGCCGGCCGGAGTGTCCTCCCCACCGTGTGGGGAGGTGGCGCCGAAGGCGCCGGAGGGGCTGATGTGTCGGCCGGGAACCGCGAACCTAACTGCCTTTGCATCCCCATCTAGACTTGCAGATCTATGAGTCGCAAGGGCAAAAAGCGAGCCAAGGGCAAATTTCGCCAGCCGATGCGGCCGGCCGGCCCCCTCACCAGCGTGGCCGGTTCCGGCACCGGCACCCAGACCGCCGCGCCCTCGCGCAGCGTGTCCCAGGCCCGCGTCGGCGGCGACCAGGCGACCGTCCGCGCCGTCGAGATGTCGCTGGGCGCGCGCAACGAGATTCGCAAAGGCCGCGGCGGACGCTTCGTCGTCGAGTCCGCGGACCCATCGATCCCGCTCGACCGGGTCCCCTACTTCACCAAAGACCTGGTCCGTCTGGTGG
>VBFV01000171.1 GCA_005881335.1 Chloroflexota bacterium | reverse complement strand
CCGGCCATCACAAACCGCGTGGGAGGGAACCACATGCGCCGATCTGTCCACATCGGTTTCTCGCTGCTGACCGTTCTTGTCCTTCTTGTCGCCACGGCCGGCACGTCTTCCGCCCACCAGGACGGAATGCACATCTTGAAGATCAAGGCCGCCAAGGGGGGCAAGCCCCACGGCACCAACAACCTCTTCTCACACGGCGGGGCGATCGAGCAGACGGCCAAGGTCTACATCGTCTACTGGGGCTCTGACTGGGGAGCGAACACCGCGGCCCGGTCGTACATCGAGGGCTTCTTCAACGGCGTCGGCGGCAGCTCGTGGGCCAACTCGACGACCCAGTACTGCCAGGGCGTCCCTTCCGGGACTGTCCAGTGCGGTACGACCGGCCTCCACCCGACCAACCCAATGAACGAACTCAGCGGCGGCGTCTGGAATGAGACGACCTGGTGCGCGTGGCACAGCTCGAGCGGCAACATGTCCTACTCGTACATGCCCTACCAGCCCGACGCGGGCGCAGCGTGCGGCATGAATTTCGTCAACCCCGGCAACAGCGGCTACTTCGACGGCTTCTCGATCGTCGGCGGCCACGAGTATGCCGAGACGATCACGGACCCCTATCCCAACAGCGGTTGGCTGGACGGCCGCGGTGCGGAGAACAGCGACAAGTGCGCCTGGATCAGCTCCGGCCAGGGAGCCGCGGCAAACATCTCGCTGGGTGGCAACAACTACGCCGTCCAATCGCTGTGGAGCAACGCCTTCAACGGCGGAAGCGGAGGCTGCGTCCTGTCCTACTAGTGATACGCAGGTGGATTGCGATCGCAATCCTGGTGGGGGCCGTGGGCGCCTGCGGCCCCCTCTGCGGTAACGGCAAGCTCAACCTCTCGAACGCCCAGGTCGGCCCCTCATCTTTCAACTGTCCCGTCAACGCGACCGACTACGCCTACTCGCTCAAGGGATCGATCGACGCGGACAACCAGACGAGCCAGAACATCACCATCAAGTCGATGACGACGACCGCGACCGTGACCAAGCTCAACGGCCCGAAGTGGGAGATCTCGGTCGGCCAGAAGAGCGGCGACGACCAGGTCACGTTCTCGCCGAAGAGCGTGAGCTCGGGATCCAAGAGCACGATCAAATTCACGACCGGGTGGAAATGCACCAACCCGGGGACGGCCCCGGCCAACACCTACGCAGATTTCGCGCTTGCCATGACGCTGGCGACCAGCGCCGGGACCTACACGATCAAGCTGCCGGGCGGGCACCGGATGAAGATGGCCTGACGCCGGTCAGACCCGGGTCACGAATCTGTCCACGTAGTCAACGTCGCCCAGCTTCTTCAACATCGCCAGGCCCGCGTCCGTTTCGGCTGCATCGCCGGTGATCAGTCCTCGTTCGGCCCTGGCCCGGCCCAGCTGCGGCACCACGCCGATCCGCTCCCAGGTCTCGATCGCCAGCGAAAGCTCCGACGCGTCTCGGTAGGCCAGTCCGCGCGCGCGCCGGATCTGCGCTTCGAGCAAAGGAACCCCGACCTGTATCGCCCTCGCGAGTCCTTCTTCGAGGACCTCACGTGGGATCTGCTCTCGGTGGTCACATGCCAGGCTGACACGCCGCTCCGCCGCCTCGAACCAATACCGTCCCTGCATGATCGGATCATTCGCCGTCAGGCCAGACTCGCCGCGGATGTACGCATGCAAGAGCTGGTTGCTGTGGCTGGCCGGGAAGCGAGCGAGGATCGACTCCATGGCCTCGACGGCTGCTCCGACGAGCCTCGCGTCACCCCTCGCTCGACCGATGTCCAGGCCCGCCATGAAACCGCGCAATCCATAGCCCGCCGCATGGCGGCCAGCGTCGTTCCACGCCTCGAGCGCCCGGTAGAACACCGGGACCGCTTCGTCCCAGCGGCCGAGCATCATCAGCGTGAGCGAGCGCCAGGCGAACAGGTGCAGCGCCGGGTACGGGGCCTGGCCGGGCAGCAGGCGCCCGGCCATCTCGCCCGAATCCTTTTCAGCTGTGGCCAGGTCGCCCATGCGGTAGGTCATCCAGGCCACCATCGAGTGCGCGTCAAGCCGCTCGTAAAGTCCGAGACGCTCCTCAAAGGCGATGCGCCGGCGCGCGGATTCGAGCCCGCCGGCCCAGTCGTTGGTCGCCTGGCTCACCCCGGTCGTCGCATCCAGGGCTGTGCTCAAGAGGTCGGGATCGTCGAGCTCGGTGGCGATCTCTATCGCTCGATCCGCACTCGCTTTGGATAGCACCAGCTCCTGCGGGGTCGGTTCGCGAATTCCCTGGATCCAGAACGGGAAGAACGCGTCGGCGGCAAGAAAACGGCCGATCGAGTAGCGGTCGTTCGCACGTTTCAGCAGCCGGCGTCCGCGCGCGCGCAGGTCGGCCATCCACTCCTCCGACGGACGATCACCGACCGACCCGGCCCAGCGAGTCGAGACCATCAGCATTCCAGCCAGCGCGCGGAGCTGGTCCTCGACGGGAGCGTTCACGGCCTCGTACTGCTCCAGCGCCAATCGATACTCTTCGAGCCCGCTGTCGCCCGCGGTCAGGTCACCTATGCGTTCATGTAGCCGCGGCAGCTGTCCGGCTTCGACGAAATCGAACGACGCGCGGACGTGACGCACAGCTTCAGGAGTCGCGCCCGCGGCGGCCGCCACGTCCGCCGCCTTGAGCAGCCATTTGCCTGCCTGCTTTCTCGTCTGCTGCGTCGCTTCAGTGTTCGGCTCGAGCGCCGTGTACAGGACTGCCGCCTCGCGGTAATGAAACGCGAGGACCTCGGCCAGGGCCACCTCGCGCTCGCCGGCGGTCGACTCGCCCCACCGCGCGGCCGCGGCGTGCAGGCGTGCTCGTTCGGTGCGCGGCAGCGTCCCGTAGGCGACCTCCTGGATGAGGATGTGGCGGAAGGCGAAGCGGTCGCTCTCGGTTGGGCGGATGAGATCGCGGTCGACCAGGTTTTCGCACAGCGCCGCGACCTGCGGCGCCTCGCCAAGCTCCAGCGCGGCGACGCCGGCCGCGCGGAACGCGCGTCCGAAGACGCTGCCGAGCTGGAGCACGCGCCGCTCTTCGGGCGGAAGCAGGTCGAGACGCGCCAGGACGGTGCCCTGGACGGTGTCGGGCAGGCGCTCGAGCGATCCGTGCTCGAGATATGAGCGGACCAGCTCGCCCGCATAGAAAGGATTGCCCTCGGCCCGTTCAGCCACGAGCTTGACCACGTCCGGCGCGTCGCTGTCGAGCAGGTGGCGCACGAGGTCGCCGATGGCGTTGGGGGCCAGCGGTTCGAGCGCGATGGCGAGGTGGTTGAGCTTGCCGCCGCCCCAGTTCGGGCGCCGGTCCAGCAGCTCGGGCCGCGCGAGCACGATCATCAGCACCGCCGCATCGCCGCGCGGCTGCATAACGAACTGGGCCAGGTCGAGGAGGCTGTCGCTGGACCAGTGCAGGTCTTCGAACACGATCACGAGCGGGTTTCTTCGCGCGGTGGCTTCGATGGCCGACCGCCATGCCGCGAACAGCAGGTCTTTGTCGACGCCTTCGGTGCCGGCCTCGCCGATCGTCGCCGCGAGCAGCCGCGCGTCTCTGTCCGCGTCCTCGACGCCGACGTCGCGGAGCCACGACCCGATCGCCTCGCGGACCTCGGCCGGCGGTGAGTCTTCGGTTTTGTTGGTCAGCGTGAAGATGACCTGGCGCATGGGCCAGTAGGTGAGCTGCTGTCCGTAGGGCAGACACTGCGCGGTGGCCACCGTCGCGTCGGGGGCCAGGCTCGGCAGCCAGCCCAGGAACTCCTCCACCAGCCTCGTCTTGCCCACGCCGGCGGGGGCGATGACGCTGACCAAAGCCGGCCTTCTCTCGCTGACGGCCCTTCTGGCGACGAGCTGCAGCTGGGCCAGGTCGTTCTCGCGGCCCATGAGCGGGAGGCGGACGCGTCTGGTTGCTTTCGCTTTCTTGGGACCGATCACTTGTCTTGCCGGCACCGGCGCGGATTTGCCTCTGGCTCTGACTTCTACTTCTTCGCCGAACTCAAAGTTGTTGGCCGCTCTCACCGTGCGGTCGCTGGCCAGGATCGCCCACGGCTCGGCCTCCTGCTGCAGGCGCGCGGCGACGTTGGTCGCGTCGCCGGTGATAAGGAAGTCACCGGCCGATTGGTCGCGGCTGGCCACGACCTCGCCGGTGCTGACGCCGAACCGGATCGCGAGGCGGCCGTTGAGCAGTTCGTCTTCTCTGATGCGGTCGCGCATCATCAGGGCAGCGGCCACCGCGCGGTCCGGGTCGTCGCCGTGCGCGGAGGGCAGGCCGAAGACGGCCATGACGGCATCGCCGATGAACTTCTCGACCGTGCCGCCGTGCTGCTCCACGCACTCGCGCGCGATGCCGTAGTAGCGGGCGAGGAGGCGGCGCATCTCCTCCGGGTCGAGCTCCTCGCCGAGCGCGGTCGAGCCCGCCATGTCGGCGAAGAGGACGGTGACGATGCGGCGTTCTTCGGTGGAGACGGCCATCGGAATGGCTAGCCTACCAACCCCTCCTCCCAATCCGGTGGCGGCCCCATCCCCCGCCTACGGCGGGTACTTCCCCATGCATGGGGAAGAGTTGGCCTTGAATTTCTAGCCGACCAATCCTGCTTCGTACGCCAGGATGACGGCTTGCACGCGGTCGCGGAGGCCCAGCTTGTCCAGGAGGTGGGCGACGTGGGTCTTGACCGTGGTCTCGCTCACGTGCAGGCGTTGGGCGATCTCGTTGTTGGTGAATCCGCCGGCGACCTCGCGGAGCACCTCGCGCTCTCGTTCTGTGAGTGAGGAGAGCTCTTTCGGCATGCGCGACGCGGGCTCGGGTCGCTTGGCGAACTCTTCGATGAGCTTTCGCGTCACCGAAGGAGCGAGGAGGGCATCGCCTTCCGCCACGACCCGGATAGCTCGGATCAGGTCTTCGGGTGGCGCCGCCTTGAGAAGGAAGGCCGACGCCCCGGCGGCCAGCGCGTCGAAGACGTACTCGTCCAGCTCGAAGGTGGTGAGGATCACGACCCGCGTGATGCCCGCCACCTGGCGGGTCGCCTCGATCCCGTCGACCCGCGGCATGCGGATGTCCATCAACACCACGTCGGGGCGCTCGCGGCGGACCAGGTCGTTCGCCTCCTGGCCGTCGGCGGCTTCGCCGGCGACCTGCATGTCCTTTTGAGACTGCACGATGAGGCGGAACCCGGCGCGCACCATCGCCTGGTCGTCGACGATTGCGACGCGGATCAACTCTGAAACGGCAGCCTGGCGCGGACGGTGAACCCGCCCAGCGAGGACGAGCCGGTGCTCACCTCACCGCCGAAGAGCTCGACCCGCTCGCGCATTCCGACCAGGCCGTGGCCGGTTCCTGGAGCCGCTGCCGGACCGCTGCCGTTGTCCCTGATCGTCAGCTGAAGTGCGGCGGGCGCGTAATCGATCAGCACCTCGACCCGATTGGCGTTCGCGTGCTTGAGCACGTTGGTGATCGCCTCCTGGACGATCCGGTATGCAGAGAGATCGACCGCGGCTGGTAGCGGCCGCCTTTCGCCCGACACCTTGACTGTCGCCGCGAGGCCCGCGTCGCGCGCGGGCTTGAGCAGCGCATCGATATCGTCGAGCGTCGGCTGCGGCACGAGCTCAGGGGCGCCGGGCTTCCGCAGGACGCCGAGAAGCTTGTTCAACTCGCTCAGCGTTTCGCGCGCGCCCTGCTCGATCGATTGCAGCGTCTCTTCGTTCGCCTTGCCCGACACGCGCGCCGCGCCGGCCTGGATCGCCATCACGCTCACGTTGTGCGCCACCACGTCGTGCAGCTCGCGTGCGATGCGCAACCTCTCTTCCTCGGTGGCCTGCTCGCGCTCCTTCTGGTGGCGCGCCACGATCTCGCGGAAGAAGCTCTGGCGCGAGCGGACGTAGTCGCCGATCACCCAGGCCACCAGGCTGAGGGCGCCGATCGGAAGCAACATGCGGGCGGTCTGAAAAGCGCCCGGCACCAACAGGAAACCGATTGCGGCCAGGATGATGGCGATCGCACCACCGGCGAGCACCAGGCGAAAGCGGGAACTGTCGTACACGGACACCGCGTACGCCGCGAAGGCCAGGGCGAGACTGGAAGGCTCGCGATCCGCACTGATGAGAAGCGTCGCGGTTTCAATGCAGACCACGACGAGGAAGACCGCGACCGGATGGTTTCGGCGCCACCAGAGAGCGGCCGCCTGCAGGACGACTGCCGCGATCAATGACGCGATCAACGAATGCCGATAGAAGGTGCCGATCAGACCGACGCTGCCGATCAGCAGGTTGAACCCGACGATCAGTCCGTCGGTAAGCCGCGGCCGGCCTGTGATCCATGACCACGGCCGGCCGCGCATCGGTTGTCGGGCGGAGTTCAGGCTTATGTGACGTCCCTCAGCCGGAGAAGTCCGGCGGCCACGATTGTGAGGCCAATTCCCCAGGCCGCGAGCACGAGCACCGCGTGGTCGGCGGTGATCGCCGGAGGGGAAATGGTTGCGAACGCGGGTGACGTGAAGCTCTGCGTCAGCGCCGTCGCGTTCTGGTTGACGAACTGCTCGGTGACGTTCTTGAACTGGCCGTTGTTGATGAGGTTGATGATCCTCACGGCGATGATCTCCACCGCCAGGACGTAGGTGAGGCCGATGCCCAGGGCGGCCGCGGACTGCCGGATGAGCACGCCGAGGGCGAGCCCGATGCTCCCGTTGACCATGAAGACCAGCCAGATCGCGCCGACGCCCTTGGCCAGGTCGGTGGCCGCCGGCCCCGTGATCGCGTGGCCCTGGAACAAGGCCACCACCACGCTGCTGGCCGCGCCGATGCCGAACAACACGACGGTCATGATGAGCATCCAGACTCCGAACAC
>VBFV01000170.1 GCA_005881335.1 Chloroflexota bacterium | reverse complement strand
TTCAACGACGGCGCCTGGTTCACGTCGGCGCCACCCTACGCCTGGCTCATCGCGCCGCTGACACTGTTCAGCCCCGCCGCCGCCGTCGTGATCTGGCTGGCGATCTCACTGGTTGCGCTGGCCGCCACCTGGTGGATCGCGGCTCCAGGCGCGGGAACCACGCGTGCCCTCTGGCTGTTGGGCGCGCTGGCCTGGTATCCGTTGCTGTACGGGCTCGCCCTGGTTCAGCCGGGGCTGGTGATGACTCTGGTCGTCGCCGTCGCCTGGCGGCTGTCGGACGGCGGCAGGCCGTACCTCGCCGGGGCCGTGCTCGGACTTTCGGTGATCAAGCCCCAGCTCGTGCTGGTGCTTCCGGTCGTGCTCCTGGCCACGGGGAGGTGGCGGATCGTGCTGCCGTGGGCGGCGATCGCCGCAGGTTTCGTCCTCCTCTCGCTCGCCGTCCTGGGGAGCGATGGGCTGAACGACTATCGAGCCACCCTGGCTCACCAAAGCCAGATGGCGAACAACCGCTACTTCACGCTCGCTTACCTCCTCGGCCCGGGTGCGGCGGCCTACGTGTGGTCGGCCATCGTCGTCATCGTCGCCGGCGTGGGCGCCTACCTGAACCGCCACGCAAGCGTCGCCCGCCTGTTTGCGCTCGGCCTTGTGGCCAGCATGCTGGCCGCCACCTACTGGCATCTGCAGGACTTCACGATCCTGGTCGTGGCGGCGTGGCTGTTCTGGCGTGACCGCCCGCCCGCGTGGCAGCGAGCCTGGTTGCTGGTGGTCGTGGCCGGCGCTGAGTTCGGGTGGGGGATCACGCCGGTGCCCGTCCTCGTCGGCGTCGCGGTGTGGCTTGCATTTCTGGTCGCGCCGCCAACTACCGTCTCCAAACCCGCTCCGGCGACAGTCTGACGTTGATCGCCGCTGATGTGCGCGTGCCTCGCGCGCGACTGATCGTGACCGTGGCGGCCCTCCTCGGATGCGCGGCCGTCCTGTGGTTCTCGCGCGCCTACACCTTTTATTTCGACGAGTGGACGTTCATCAACACAGCCCCCGACTGGACTCTCGCCACCTACTTCCAGCCGCACAACGAGCACCCTTCGATGCTGTTCCGCGCCGTCTACGCCGCGCTGCTCAACACCGTCGGGCTGCGCAGCTATGTGCCGTACATGACCCTGTTGATGCTCGGTCACTTCGCCAACGTCCTTTTGCTTTTCGAGCTGGTGCGGCGGCGCGCCGGGCAAGTGATCGCCATCGCGGCGGCGGCTCTGCTGCTGACGCTCGGGGCCGGCTGGGAGGACGTCCTGTGGGCATTTCAGATGGCGTGGCTGGCGTCGGTCGCTTGCGGGCTGGGCGCACTGCTTCTCCTGGAGTCCCGTTCGAGGATCCCCCTGGCCATGGCGCTGGTCGCCGTGTCGCTCGCCTTCTCGGCCATCGGCGTCGTGTTCGCCATCGCCGCCGGCACGCGGCTGCTTCTGACGCCTGGGCGCAGGCGAGAGGTGCTCTGGCTGGCGCCTGTGGCCGTGGCGCTCGTGGCGTGGTACGCCGCGTTCGGCCGCTTCGGAGAGCACCCCAACCCACAGCCGGGCCCGGCCAACCTGTTCCTCGACCCCCTGTACGCCGCCTGGGGCCTGGGCCAGAGCGCCGCCGGGCTGATCGGGGAAGGCGGCCCATTCGGACCGCCCCTGCTCGTCGCGGGAGCCGCCGCCATCGGCTGGCGGTGGAAGCGCCATGGGACAGATGCCTTCGCGATCAGCGTGGCCGTGGCGCTGGTCGCCTTCTACCTCGTCATCGGCCTGACCCGCGCCCAGCTCGGCTTCCAGCAATCGGGCGCGTCGCGGTACGTGTACATCGGCGCCCTGCTCTGGCTGATCCTGCTGGCCGACGCCGCGCGAAGCCTGCCCTGGCGCGGCACCTGGCGGCCTGCCCTGGTCGCCTGCGTCTTCGTCGCGTGGTTCAGCAGCAGCGTCCTGCTCTTCGCCTTCGCCACCGCCAAGACTGTCCTCACCCAGCGCCAGGTCGCCGATTACTACGCGCTGGCGGCGATGCGCTCCGATCCATGCCTCGATCCGAACGGAGCGGTCGACCTGTTGGTCATGCCGGCCGAGACGAGCCCGGCGCTGTACTACCGCGCCGTCGACCGATTTGGCGATCCCAGGGCCGGCATGCCCCTGGTCGACCAGCCTTCGTTCGAGGCCGGCGTGAGCCATCTTCGCAAGGCCGGCTGCTAAAGCTTCCTACTATTAACTGCAGTGCCCGAATTGGACTTCGACGTGGTCATCCTGGGCGGCGGGATGGGTGGTTATCCGGCCGCCATCCGCGCTTCGCAGCTCGGGCTCAAGGTCGCGCTCGTCGAGTCGGACAAGCTCGGCGGGACCTGCCTTCACATCGGCTGCATCCCGACCAAGGCCCTGCTCGAGTCGTCGGAGCTATACCACCGAGTTGCCACGCGCGGGTCCGAGTTCGGGCTGAAAGCAGAGGTCGTGGGGTACGACTATCCGCGGATCGCCGAGCGGCGCGACGCGGTGGTCAACCAGCTCTACAAGGGCGTCCAGTACCTGATGAAGAAGAACAAGATCGAGGTGGTGGAGGGCAAGGGCCGCCTCCGCGATCGCAACACGATCGAGGTCGGGGCGAAGCAGGTCAAAGGCAAAAACCTCATCGTCGCCACGGGGTCTGTGGTCAAGACACTGCCCGGGCTCGAGCTCGACGGCCAGTTCGTCATCTCGTCGGACCACGCCGTGCTCTCGAAGAGCGCCCCCGAGTCGATCTGCATCATCGGCGCAGGCGCCGTCGGGGTCGAGTTCGCCACCTTCTACAACCAGCTCGGCGTCAAGGTGACGCTGCTCGAAGCCCTCGACCGGCTCGTACCGCTCGAGGACGAGGACGTCTCCAAGGAGCTGCTCACCGCATTCAAGAAGGCCGGCATCGACTGCCGCCTCGGCGTGAAGGTGTCCGGCGCGAAAAAGGCACGTGGCGGCGTCAGCGTGGACACGGACCAGGGCGAGGTGTGGGCCAACCAGCTGCTAGTGGCAGTGGGCCGCGCCGCCGTGTCCAAAGAGCTCGGCCTCGAGCAGGCGGGCGTGCAGCTGCACCCGAACGGGTTCATCAAGGTCGACGAGTGGATGCGCACGTCGGTCGACTCCATCCACGCCATCGGCGACGTCGTCGGCGGCTATCTGCTCGCGCACGCGGCGTCGCACGAGGGGATCGTGGCCGCCGAAGACATCGCCGGGCAGCGACTGGCGCCGATGGAGCAGACCCTCATCACCCGATGCACTTACTCGCATCCGCAGGTCGCATCGGTCGGCTTGACCGAGAAGCAGGCGAAAGAGAGCGGGCATGAGGTGAAGGTCGGAAAGTTCCCGTTCTCCGCGATCGGCCGGGCCCAGATCCACGGCGAGACCGCCGGTTTCGTCAAGATCGTGGCCGACGCCAAGTCAGGACAGCTGCTCGGCACCCACATCGTCGGCGCCGACGCGACCGAGCTGATCGCGGAGCCGGCGCTCACCCAGCTCTTCCAGGGCGACGCCTGGGAGCTGGGTCGCAACATCCACCCGCACCCCACCCTCAGCGAGGCGGTGATGGAGGCGGCGATGGCCGTTGACGGCCACGCCATCCACTTCTAGGGCCTGTCATGGCGCAAATCACCAAGACGAAAGGGCAGTCCTTCAGCCCTGACTGGCGTTTCCAGGAGCCGGTCGCATGGCGTGACACGGACCTCGACGAAAAGACGTTGCGGGAGTGGTTCCGCTACATGCTGCTGGGGAGGCAGATCGACTACCGGTTCCAGGTCCTGAACCGCCAGGGGCGCGCGCCCTTCATCATCTCCTGCGCCGGACACGAGGCGGCTCAGATCGGGGTCAGCTGGCCGCTCAAGCCCAAGCATGATTGGCTCGCCCCTTACTACCGCGACGTGGTGCTGTGCATGCGCATGGGCATGACGCCTCTGGACCTGATGCTGTCGGTCCTGGCCAAGGCCGCTGACCCCGCGTCGGGGGGCAAGCAGACGCCCGGCCACTTCTCGGACTCGCGACACAACATCACGTCGGGCGGATCGCCGGTGGCGACGCAGATGGTGCGCGGTGCAGGGGTCGCCTACGCGCTGAAGATGGACGGCACCGACAAGGTCCTGCTCACATGCTATGGCGAAGGCGCGGGCGCGGAAGGCGACGCGCATGAGGCTTTCAACTTCGCGGCCATCTACAAGCTGCCGGAGGTCTTCGTCTGCGAGAACAACGGCTTCGCCATCTCGACGCCTTTCAACAAGGAGTACGCCATCGAGCATGTCGCGCAGCGGGCGGCGGGGTATGGGTTCCCGGGCATCACAGTCGACGGACGCGACCCGGTCACCTGCTATGCGGTCTCGAACGAAGCCGTCGCGCGGGCACGGTCGGGCGAAGGACCGACGCTCATCGAGTGCCTGGTCGACCGCCTCGGCGCCCACTCCTCGGAAGACGACCAGCGTCGATATCGCACGCAGGAAGAGATCGAGCTGCTCGCCGAGAACGATTGCCTCGCGCGCTTCAAGAAGCGGCTGCTCGACGAGGGCGTGCTGACCGCCAGGCAGGCCACCGAATATGAGGATGCGGTCAAAGAAGAGGTCACCGCCGCCACCAAGGCGGGGATGGACTCCGCGGATCCGGCTCCCGAGGACGCGCTGAAGAACGTCTACGCGATAGAAGTCCCCACGGCGATCGAACCCGCGAGCGGCGTCGAGACCGAAGACATGAACATGGTCGCTGCGCTCCGCTCGTGTCTCGCTGAGGAGATGGAACGCGACCCGCGGGTCATGGTGATGGGCGAGGACGTCGGCAAGAAAGGCGGCGTGTTCCTCGTCACCGACGGATTGCGCGCCCGTTTCGGCGAGGCGCGCGTGATCGACACCCCGCTCGCAGAGTCATCGATCGCGGGTGTCGCGCTCGGCCTTGCCATCGCGGGCAAAAGACCGGTCGCCGAGATGCAGTTCACCGACTTCGCGCACATGGCCTTCAACTCGATCACGAACGAGATCGCGAAGTACCGCTACCGCAGCGACGGCGACTGGTCGGTGCCGCTCGTCGTGCGTGCGCCGATGGGCGGACACGCGCATGGCGCGCTCTATCACTCGCAGTCGATCGAGGCGCGCTTCGCAACGCCGGGATTGAAGATCGTGATCCCGTCAACGCCCTACGAAGCGAAAGGGCTCCTGCTCGCCGCGATCCGCGACCCCGACCCGGTCCTCTTCTTCGAGCACAAGCGGCTGTACCGCATGTTCAAGGAAGCGGTGCCGAAGGGCGAGTATCTGATCCCGCTGCAGGTCGCGCGCACCGCGCGAGACGGAACAGACATCTCGGTGTTCTGCTACGGGCTGATGGTCCACTACGCGATGGAGGCGGCGAAGAACCTCGAAGCCGAAGGCGTGAGCGTTGAGATCGTCGACCTGCGCACGGTCTATCCGCTCGACAAGGAGGCGATCCTCGCCTCCGCGCGCAAGACGGGCAAGTGCCTGGTGCTCTACGAGGACAACTTCAGCGTCTCGGTCGGGTCGGAGGTTGCGGCGATCATCGCCGACGAGGCGTGGCGCTGGCTCGACGCGCCGGTCAAGCGATTCGGCGGGCTTGACGTACCGTCGATGCCGTACGCAGTGCCGATGGAGGAGTACTTCATGCCGACGCCGGACAAGATCACCAAGGTCTTGAAGGACCTGGCGGCGTACTGATGGCCGCCAAGACGACGCGCGTCGTGATGCCTCAGCTCGGCGAGTCGGTGCACGAGGGCACCATCTCGAAGTGGCTCGTCAAGCCCGGTGACAAGGTGGTCGAGTTCGAGCCGATGCTCGAGGTCGACACCGACAAGGTCAACGCGGAAGTCCCCGCTCCTGTGTCCGGCATCCTGCGCGAG
>VBFV01000169.1 GCA_005881335.1 Chloroflexota bacterium | reverse complement strand
CCGCCGGCGGTTCGCGGCCGAAGTCAGACAGGCGGCGACCCATGCCGACCACGGAAAGGGCGGCGGGGCCCGACGTGGAGGTCGTGGAACCAACCCGCATGCAGGCGACCATCGCGCGCCGGATGGCCGAATCGAAATCGACGGTGCCCGAGTTCCAGGTCACGGTCGAGGCGCGGGTCGACCTGGCGGTCAGCCTTCGCCAGCAGCTGAAGGATTCGGTCGCCGGCGCAGAGAAGGTGACGATGACGGACTTTCTCGTCCGCGCTTGCGCGCTCGCATTGCGCAAGTTCCCGGAGGTCAACAGCTCGTGGGTCGACGGCAAGTTCCAGCGCAAGCGCGCGGTCAACATCGGGCTGGCGGTCGCGCCGAGCCAGGGCATGGGCCTGCTCGTGCCTGTCGTGCACGATGCGGACATCAAGGACCTGATCCAGATCTCCATCGAATCCCGTCAGGTCATCGAACGCGCGAGATCCGGCCGGCCGGGCGAAGGCGACCTGAGCGGCGCCACCTTCTCCATCTCGAACCTCGGCATGTACGGCGTCGACGAGTTCACCGCGATCATCAACCCGCCCGAGGCGGCGATCCTGGCGGTCGGCGCGATCAAGGACGTTCCGGTCGTGGAGGACGGCAGGATCGTCCCCGGCAAGGTCATGCGCATGACGCTGTCCGTCGACCACCGCGTCTTCTACGGCGCCACCGCGGCCCAGTTCATGGCCGAGGTCAAGCGCCTGATCGAGAACCCGGTAACGCTCCTCGTCTCGGGGTCGTGACTCCGGGCGAAGTCGCGGATCTACTCGAGACTTCGGGCCACGCGTTTGCGAACCTACTTCGAGGCATTCCGCCTGAGGTCGCTTTGTGGCGGCCGGCTCCGTCAGAGTGGTGCGTGAATGCGATCGTCGGCCACATCATCGAAGCCGAACGACGCGGTTTCGCCGGCCGAATACGGCTCATGCTCGATTCAGACGAGCCGCAACTCCAGGGTTGGGATCAGCCGAAGGTTGCAGCCGACAGAAATGATTGCGACCGCAAGCCAGGCGAGTTGTTGGCGGAGTTCGAACCCCTGCGGATGGAAAGCCTCACCCTGGTCCGATTCTTGAAGCCGGCCCAGCTGAGTCGAGGAGGCATCCATCCACAGGTTGCCCGGCTGACCGTGGAGGATCTGCTTCACGAGTGGATTCACCACGATGCGAATCACTTGCGCCAGGCCTACGCGAACGTGCAGGCATATGTGTGGCCGCACATGGGCAACGCCCAGCGATTTAGCGGCGCTTAGGCGACCGCCGCCTCGGCTGAGTTGGGCTCGGCCTTGATATCGCGCGCCGCAGGAAGCATGAGATGCACGCGCAGGTTGCCCGAGTCGTCGAAGTCGGCCCACAGCCGACCTTTCATCGCGGCCGCCAGCTCGCGAGAGATCGAAAGCCCGAGGCCGACCCCGCCCGCGGCGGCGGAACGCGAAAGATCGGCGCGGTAGAAGCGGTCAAACATCCGATCGGGATCAGGGCGGTGCGGGCCCGCGGGATTGGAAACCACCGTCTCGACCGCGCCCCCGCTGAGACGCGCCGCAGCATTGACGGTCGAACCCTCGGGTGCGTACTTCACCGAGTTGTCGAGCAGGTTGTCGAGGATCTGATGCAGGCGTTCCGGGTCGGCCGCGACCGGGGGTATGTCGTCCGGGACGTTGAGGTGGAGCGACAGCCCTCGCGCGCCGGCACGCGGTCGTACGATCTCGAGCTCCTGCTGC
This sequence comes from Chloroflexota bacterium, assembly GCA_005881335.1. Lineage (GTDB taxonomy): Bacteria > Chloroflexota > Dormibacteria > Dormibacterales > Dormibacteraceae > 40CM-4-65-16. The sequence continues at coordinate 5,580 of VBFV01000169.1, read as the reverse complement.
AGCTGGCTGCCCAGGTCGACCGCTGTGATGTGCATCGAAATCGTGCCTGCCTCCACGCGTGCCAGGTCGAGCAGCTCTTGCGCCATCCGAAGCACGCGCTCTGATTCCTCATGCACGATGGTCGCGGCGCGCGTGCGCTCGGTCTCGCTGAGCAGGCTGCCATCGACCAGGGCCTGGCTGAAGCCGATCAAGCTGGTCAGCGGCGTCTTCAGCTCGTGTGACACGTTGGCGAGAAAATCGCGCTGCACCTTCCGTGCGCGCTCGACCGCTTCGCCCATGTGGTTGAACGCCGAGCCAAGCATCCCGATCTCGTCCTGACCCTTGATGCTCACGCGACGTGAATAGTTGCCAGCCGCGATGTCTTCGGCGGCCGACGCCAGCTGTGTGAGAGGCCTCGTCACCGACTGGCTGACGAGGAGCACCAGCAGCATCGCGACGACCAGGGCAGCCCCGCCGGCTTCGAGCAGCCTGCTCGCCAGGTCCCCTGCCGCGGCGGCGGCGGCCAGCGACTGAGGTTGCGCGATGACCACATAGCTGGCGAAGATCGGGTCGTGCACGGGCGCGATTTTGATCCCCGCGGCAAAGTAGGCTTGTCCGCCCAACGTGGTGCGCGCCTCCGCGATGTTGGCCACGCGTTTCGATTGCACGATCGGGATCTGCGACCCCAGCGTGCTCGAGTCGAGCGCGCTGTCGTAAACGATCCGTCGCTCTGAGTCGAGGAGCAGCAGACGGTCGCCGCCCAGGTTGGGGACCACGATGCCGTTGAGGCGATCCACGAAGTCCGATGCACTGTCGAGCCGGCAGTTCGCCGCGCCAGGCTGCGTCACCTGAACGGGCTTGATGAAACATTCCTGATGCTTGACCGCGATGCCGACCTGCGCAACCTGGCGATCGAGCTGGTCTTGTACGGCCTGGAATTCGAGGTCCCGCACGAACACCCAAGTCAGGGCACCCGCCAGGACCAGGCTAACGGCCACGATGCCGGCTGCCGCGGCGAGAAGGCGAAGCCGCAAGCTCAGCTGCCTGCCAGCTCCAGCCGGTAGCCGACGCCCCAGACGGTCTGGATGCTCGGATCGGTGATGCTCGCGGCCGCGAGCTTCTCGCGCACCTGCTGCACGTGCACGTCAACCGTCCGGGTGTAGCCGGGAAAGTCGTAACCCCAGACGAGGTCGAGCAGCTCGCTGCGCTGGAAGACGCGTCCGGGGTGGCGCGCCAGCAGCGCGAGCAGGTCGAACTCCTTGGGCCTCAGGTGCACACGCTCGCTGCCGTGCCGCACCTCATGGCGCTCGATGTCGACCTCCAGCTTGCCGGCCCTGACCAGCTTCGGCTGATCGGGTTCGCTGCGGGCACGTCGGAGGAGAGCTTTCGCGCGCGCCACGAGCTCCTGCGGGTGGAAGGGCTTGGTGAGGTAATCGTCCGCGCCCACCTCGAGTCCGACCACCTTGTCGGTCACCTCGTCGCGCGCGGTGAGCATGATGATCGGCACCTGGCTCAGCTTGCGGATCTCTTTGCAGATCGTCAGCCCGTCCGTCCCGGGCAGCATGATGTCCAGGATCACCAGGTCGGGCTTGAGCTGGCCAAACCTCGCCACCGCCTGCGACCCATCCCCCACGCCCTCCACCTCATAGCCCTCGCGCGTGAGATAGAGGCGCGCGAGCTCGACGATGTGCTTCTCGTCGTCGACGACCATGATCCTCGAGCTCATCGCTCCGCCCATGGCGTCAAATTCATCATGGCGGCATCAACCGGTTGTCTTACAAACGTGAGGGAACTGTAAAGGGTGGCGCTGAGGTTCAGGCCGCCTTTTGGACGGCGGGCTTCTGCCAGACCTCACGCGGCGCAGCACGCAACGCCCGGGTCGACAGGGTGGCGGTCGCACCCGCGGCCCACCAGAACAGATACGTGACCGAAAGATCACCCCACACGTCACTCGTCATGGTGATCGCGAACAGGCCGAATCCCCCGACGCAAGCTACCAAAGGCATCACTTCCTCCAGCGAAGCCTTGCGCGACATGCGGAGTGCTCGCCATCCATGCCAGATGGCCAGCAGGTACAAGGTCAGGTAAAGGCCGCCTCCGATCCACCCCAGGTCACCAAACATGCCGAGCACAGCACTCTCACCCGTGCCGACCAGATTGCCGTAGCGGATCGTGGAAGCGCCCGTGCCGAGTCCGAGGGGATGGCCCAGGTCGAACTTCAGGTCCTGGATCAAATAGCCAGAGTGCTCGCGGGCCGAGCTGTCATTGGAGAGTCCCCACTGCAGGCCCGGCCGATTGACGGTTCCGAGGTCACGGTCAACTGCGGGAGCGATGGTTGTGTAAGGGAAGAAGGCCAGCAGCGCGCCAACGAGAAGCACTGGTACCAAGCCGGCGATCCACGCCCTTCGCAGAACAAGCCACAGCAACACGGCTTCGCCAACAAGAGCGAGCAGGGCAAGGCGAGTGATGGATAGAGCGACCGCGACGATTAGCAGCGTCATCAGCATTGCGATCCATCGAGCCGTCTGTTGGGGGACCCGCCTGTCCACGACGGCGACCGCAAGCGGAAACAGCACGATGGCGGTGTATGCGATCCCAAGCGGGCTGATGTAGGTGGATACCATGCGTCGGATCAACGTGCCGTCGGGCAGTGTGAGGAAGAAGTTCTCGGGCAGGCCCGCAGGCCCGTGATAGGTGAATCCCATAAACGACGTGTATTGATTCACGCCCCAGTCGAGCCAGGTCCGCGTTGGGACGAAGAACAGTTCGAAGATGCCAAACGAAGCCACGACCCCTGCAGCTCCGAGAGTGAGCCAGACGACGGCAAGTCTTTCGCGATCGCTCCTCGCTTCCAGGTTTCGCCCCAGAAAGTAGACGAGCGGAATCATGAACACAATGCGAAAGCCGACCAGCCGCTGCGAGAAATTGATTCCGGAGTGAAGAGCCGACGATGGGACGAGGAAATAGGCTACCGTCACCCCCGCGAACGCGATCATCAACCAGTCGGTCGGGATGAGCCGCCCGAGACTGCCATCGCGTCTTGACCTCCAGAGCCGGCTGACCGCTACGCCCACGAGCACCAGCAGGATGAGCTCCTTCCAGCCCTGCACAGCGCGGACCAGGACCGCGGGGTGCCGACATGGAGCAACCACATAAGGACAAAGCTGTGGAAGGCCATGCCCGCGACGAGTAGTCCGATTCCGACGAAGGGGCGCCTCCACGTCAACCACAGCCCGGCCGCGACCAGCCCGAGCAAGAGCACACCCACGGCTGCCCCAAGTGCCACACCAGTAGAACGATTCTCTGCGCCTAGATCCCGAGCCGATTAGGGCGCCGCAAAAACGTGTACCGGTCGCCGTCCAAGGCTGAATTGACATTGCTTGAAGAAAATTAACCCGACTGCTGCAGCTGCCTGGTCATCCCCCGGCTAGCTTGACCGGCCTGGCGCCCATCGCCGTGCGGCGCGATCAAGCGGGGGTAAGCAGTGAATCCACTCCGTCGACTCCATCTCGATACTCGCCTGTGGCCGACAGCATGCGTCGCATTCAGCCTCATCGCGCTGCCGCTCCAGGGTGTTCCAGCCTTGGCGGCGGGAACGACCCTATCACCGGCCGCGGCGAGCTGCTCTCAGGCCCCCTGCGCCTCCACCATTGTTGACGGTCTACAGCTAACACTGCCGTCCGGCGTCCAGAGCTGCGCCAATTCTGGCGCGGGCGTCGCATGCGGGCGCTCTGACGCCCTGAAGCCCGATCAGGGTGTCGCATCGACCCCGGACGGGACGACGCCATGCGCGGGAGCACCGGCAGGCGCGCCGGCATCCTGCACCGATACGGTGCTATCGCCGGACAAGGCCAAGACCAAGCGGCTCGAGCTCACCGTCAGCGCGAACACCGTGATGCCCGGACACACCGTCCTTCTCACGGCGACCGCAGAGTCTCCGATCACAGGAACGGGTCAAGCCATCGAGATCTTCGACACCAGCACCGGGGTGCTGGCGGGTTCATGCAGTCAGGGCAGCCAATGCGCGGTCGCATACGCGGCAAAGTCAGGAACGCATGGATTCATGGCGTTCGTGACTCCGCCGACTCCGAAAGTCCCGACCTCCACGTCGGTGATGACCTCGAAGCCGGTGACGGTCAGCTGGATTGCTGTGAGCGTGGTCACGAATCACCCCTTGGTAGGGCCAGGCAGCTCGATCACTCTGACAACAACCTCAACGGTCGCGATCGACAAGACCGGTTGGCTGATGCAGTTCTACGACGTTCCCACGAAGGCACGTCTCTCCTACTGTGCCGGAGGCAACACTTGCAGCCTGAGTCTGACGCGCCCGTCGGGTGGAATGTCGTTCCTGGTGGCGGTTCTCGCCCCACCGTCGCAGTCGGCTCCGCCGGCCGAGCTGGTAGTGGCTCAGACAGACGTCTTCACAGCCACGTGGCTGTCCGTCTCAGTCAACGCCATAACCAACAGCTCACAACCGGGCGGCGTCGTTCACGTGGTCGCCACGGTCAACGCAGACCTGACGAACAGCCCCTGGAGCATCGGCATCTATGACGACCACGGGCAGCGCGTGGCTCCTTTCTGCAAAACGGGAAGGAATTGCATCGCCGACGTGAAGATCACCGAAAGGATGCCCTCGTTCAAAGCCGCCGTCGGTTCGGTGACAACCGCCGGCATGGACGTGCTCGGACGCCTTATGCAGAAGATTGGACCGCCGCCAGGCAAGCTGGCCAACATCGTGGCCGAGTCTCCTCTGAACGTGCCAACGGTTCACAAGACCCGCCTGCTCTGGGGCGTTGACTCGTGCAAGTCCTTTACCAGTGATCCTGGCGCAGGCAGCGGACTCTACCCGCTGGTAGCCGCAAATCTTGGTCGGCCCGACTTCTGGGGGCGTTATCTAACGAACACCATATGTCCCGGCATCAGCGGCGCGGAGATTGCAGCCGCCCACAACACGAGCATGGGCATCCTGCCGATTTACAACGACTACAACTGCTCGAACGTGGTCGGGTATGACACGGGCAGGCAGTATGGCGCCGAAGCGGTGGCGGCCGCGCAGCGGCTCGGGATCCCGCCAGGCGTCGCTTTGACGATCGACATCGAACCGCCGGGTGCGGCTTGCCCGGGCGCGGTCAACGTCGATGGCGGTTTCATCCAGGGCTGGTACGACGGCGTCGCCCCGGCCGGCTACGTGCCGGCTTACTACGGCAACGGATCTGCCGGAAGCGAGTTCGCGAACGCTTACTGTGCCGCCGTGACCGCGCGGCCGGAGGTGGCCAACAACTCCCATCTGTGGACTTTCCAGCCTTCGTTGTGGGGTGGCTACTCCAGGGGAAACGCGCCTGGCTGGTTGGCATACAACACCCAGTGCCCCGAGCACGGCACAGCCTGGCAGTACATGCTCAGCGCCGGGTCGAACCCTGACGTCGACCATGACCTCCTGTGGTCCGACTTCCCACTCTGGTACCCCTGAGGGGGCTGCGGCGGCTCTCCTCTGAGCGCAGGACCAGCTTCAGCGGGTTGCCGGCGAGGCCGAAGCGCTCGCGGATCTTGTTCTCGAGATAGCGCCGGTAGGAGAAGTGCAGCAGACCGGTGTCGTTGACG
>VBFV01000168.1 GCA_005881335.1 Chloroflexota bacterium | reverse complement strand
CGCGTCGGCGACGATGCCGGATTGGGTCTCGCGGATGATCGAGAAGCACTTGCAGGATCCGCTGCGGGTGAAGATCGTGACCGAAGGTCCATCGCTCTTGGAGCATGGCCTGGTCCATACCGACGCTGGTCTGAAGCTACGCGTGCTCAGCGACATCCTCCGCCGGCATCGCGACGCGATCGTGTTTGGCCGCACCAAGCATGGCGTGCGCAAGCTGAACAAGGAGCTGCTGCGGCTGGGCCACAAGTCGGTCGAGCTGCAGGGCAACATGGCGCAGAACGCCCGCGACAAGGTCATGGAATCGTTCCGCAACCAGCGTGCTGACGTGCTCGTGGCCACGAACGTCGCCGCGCGCGGGCTGGACCTGAGCCACGTGGGCCTGGTCATCAACTACGAGCTGCCCGACACCGCCGAGGCAATGACTCACCGCATCGGCCGCACCGCTCGCAACGGAAATACAGGCCGCGCCCTCACCTTTATCACCGCCGACGACCACGAGAAGTGGGCGAAGCTGCGTCGCCAGGGCGCGCCTGCGCTGCGCAATGTGGACGCGTCGGCGTTCGCCCGTGTCGGCGATTGGCAATATCTCGAAGACACCGCGCACACGATTGCGCCGGCTGCGGGCCGAACCCCCGCGCGCTCTGGCCGGCGTCCCCGCCCGATGCGCGGCCGGCGGCCGAATCGCCCGTCGAGTCGACCTTGACCTGGTAGCAGTCGGTAAGCTCCGGCGCTGTGGCCGGCTCCATCAAGCGTCAACGCCATGAGGCTCGCGTGGAGGCGATCGTCGAAAGGATTCGGGACATTCCCCGCGGTCACGTCCAGACCTACGGCGACATCGACCCGGTCGCGCCGCGCCTGGTGGGCCGCGTCCTGGCCACCACGCACGATGACCTACCGTGGTTTCGTGTTGTTCGCGCCGACGGCACCATTCCGAAAGGAGAGCGGCAGCGGAATCTGTTGATTGAGGACGGGGTGCCGATGCGCGGCGATCGCGTAGATCTGGAGCGGGCGCGGGCTTGACTGTCGGCGTAGCTCGGGCGCAGGCAAGGGTCGGTCGCTGGCAGGCCTTCTGGATCGTGGCGGCGACCTTCGGGCTGTTTCTGTTCGCGGCCGCCGCGCCTTCGCCCCTGTACGCCGTTTATGCCGCCAAGTGGCACTTCTCGGCCATCTCGCTGACCGAAGTGTTCGCCGTCTACGCGATCGCGCTGTTGGTGGCGCTGCTGATCACCGGGTCGCTGTCCGATTCGGTCGGGCGCCGGCCCGTGATCCTGGCCGGCCTTGCGATCCAGCTTGTGGGCATGCTGATGTTCGTCCTCGCCTCCAGCGTGGAGTGGCTCTTCGCCGCTCGCATCACGCAGGGAATCGCCACTGGCGTCGTAACCAGTGCGCTCTCGGCGGCGTCCGTCGACTTGCAGCCTCCCGAGCATCCGACGCTGGCTTCGACGGTAAACAGCGCCACACCGATTCTCGGTCTGGCGCTCGGCGCGCTGGTGTCCGCAGCGATCGTGCAGTACGGCCCGGATCCGCTGCATCTCGTCTACTGGCTCATGCTGGCCGGCTTCGGGGTGGCCGCCGCGGCCATCGCGCTGATCCCGGAGCCTGCGACGACGCGGAGAGCACTCAATCTGACGCCGCGTGTGGGCGTCGAACCGGCCGTCAGACCAGCCTTCGTCGCCGCCCTGCCCAGTCTCATCGCGGGTTGGGGCGTCGGCGGTTTCTACCTTTCGCTCGGGCCCAGCCTTGCGCTGCAGCTGGCGGTGTCGTCCAATCGGATTCTCGGCGGCATCGCGATCGCCCTCCTGGCAGGTGTTGGCGCCCTATCGATCATCGCGGTCCGGGCGTGGCCTGCCGGCCGCGCAATGAGGTCGGGCGCGATCGCCCAGGCTGTGGGACTGGCGCTGACCGTCGCGGCCGTGGCTCTCAAGGCTCCAGTGTTGTTCTTTATCGGGACAGCAGCGACGGGCGTGGGATTTGGCGTCGCGTGGCTGGGCGTGCTCCGGAGCCTGGTCGGTCTGGCCTCGGCGACGGGACGCGGCGCGCTCCTCGCCGCCATCTTCATCGTCGCCTATCTGTCCTTTTCCATTCCCGCGGTGGTAGCGGGTTACGCAGTGACTCGCGTCGGCCTTCACGACGCCGCGCTCTGGTATGGAGTCGCGGTCGAGATCCTTGCGTTGGCCGGCGTCGCGGGGACCCTGCTGATCAACCGCTCCGCCAGATAGCCGGGCTTACCATCAGCCTTATCAACGCCACCGCGATCAGCCCGCAGGCCGGCATCTTCGCCCTCGGCACGGCGTCGCACAGCTACGTCGAGTTCGCGGTGCGGAGTGGGGTGGAGGCGACTGAGCTCGTCAAGGCAATCACCAGCCTGCGCGAGCCACGTACCACGATGGGCGGCGTCAACCTCGTGGCCGGGTTTCGGCCGGAGCTGTGGCGAAAGGTCGCTGCCGATGCCTCACCACGTGGGGTCGAGGATTTCAATCATGACGTCGTGGGACCGGGCGACTATCGGATGCCGACCACCCAGCACGACGCCGTGCTGTGGATCTCCGGCAGCGCTTACGACGTCGTCTTCGACGTGGCAAGGCAGGCGATCGCGGCGCTGGACACGGTGGCGCAGGTGGCCGAAGAGACCTCGAGCTGGCCGTACCACCACGACCGCGACCTCACTGGATTCATCGATGGAACGGAGAATCCCAGCCTCATCGACGCGCCTGACATCGCACTCATCCCTGAGGGCAGTCCCGGCGCGGGAGGTTCGATCCTCCTGCTTCAGAAATGGACGCACGATGCAGTCGCCTGGGAGTCACAGCCGATCCCGGAACAGGAAAAGGTGATCGGGCGCACGAAGCCCGACAGCGTCGAGCTGGATGACCGACCGGCCGATTCGCACGCGGCGCGCACCGATCAGGACCAATTCGGAAAGATCTTTCGCCGCAACATGCCCTACGGCACCGTGACCGACCACGGGACGATGTTCGTCGGCTTCAGCGCCGACCAGCGCCGCCTGGTCGCGATGCTGGAGAACATGGCCGGGAAGACCGATGGCGTGCGTGATCGTCTGACCTTCTTCGCGCGCGCGCTCACCGGCTCTTACTACTTCGTCCCCTCGCTGCAGGACCTTCGCCGTTGGTAAGGAGGTAAGTGATGACCACGGTCGCCGAGCAGGTGAAGAAAGTTCCAACAGCTGTCCGCCCGACCCTGCAGGCCGCGATCCGCATGGTGCGAGAGATCGCGCCTGGAGCCGAGGAGATCGTTTACGCGATGGAGGCTCCGCGCTCCAGCCGGATGGTGTGGAAGCACGTCCGCTTCGCGACCGGTGGCAAGAACGTGGTTGGCATCGGCACGTTGCCGGACCACGTGAACATCTGGTTTTATCGCGGTCGCGAGCTCGAGGACGGCAGGGGCAAACTGCAGGGCAGCGGCAAGGACACCCGATTCGTGAACCTGCGCACGCCCGCAGACGCCGAGGCGGCCTTCCTCAAGGCGATTACCCGCAAGGCCTTCAAGCTGGCGGGCGGCGTCTGAAGCCTTCTCTAGAGTGGAGCGGGTGAAGGTAACACCCGCTCGGCCGCCGGCCGCGCCCGAGCGCCCGCATCTGCTCGAGGCGCACGGAGACCGCAGGATCGACCCGTTCTACTGGCTGCGGGAGAAGCAGAACCCTGAGGTGGTCGCATACCTGGAGGCCGAGAACGCGTACGCCGACGGGGTCATGGGCGACGCGGCCGACCTCCAGGACAGGCTCTATCACGAGATCATCGGCCGGGTCCAGGAGACTGACACCTCCGCCCCGGTCCTTTTCAAAGGCTGGTGGAGCTACACGCGGACGGTCGAGGGCCTCGACTACGAGATCCACTGCCGGCGCCGGGGTTCGATGGACGCACCAGAAGAGGTCATCCTCGACGCGAACGAGCTCGCGCGTGGACATGACTATTTCGAGCTGGGCTATGTCGAACACAGCCCCGACGAGAACCTCGCGGCTTACGCGGCCGACTTCAACGGCTCCGAGAAGCACGAGCTCCGCTTTCGCGACCTCACCACGGGCCGCGACCTGGATGACGTGGTGCACGGCGTCTACTACGGCGCCGCATGGTCGGCTGACAGCAAGACATTCTTCTACGTCAGGCCTGATGAGGCGATGCGTCCGTACCAGGTCTGGCGTCACCGGCTCGGAGCGCCGGCCGGCGACGATGTCCTTGTCCTCCAGGAGGACGACGAGCGCTTCGAGCTGAACGTCGAGCTCTCCAAGAGCGAGCGCTTCATCTTCATCACCAGCTCGAGCCAGGTGACGAGCGAGTGCCGCTTTTTCCGCAGCGACGAGCCGGAGCAAACGCCTGAGCTCATCGAGCCTCGGCGGCACGATATCGAATATTCGATCGACCACCAGGAGGATCGTTTCCTGATCCTCACCAACGATGGTGCGACCAACTTCAGGCTGATGGCCGCGCCGGTCTCGAGCCCGGGCAGGGCTTCGTGGACTCAGGTCGTGCCGGAGCGGCCGGGCGTGCGGCTCAACTTCATCGACGTGCACAAAGGCCATGTCGTGCTCGGGGAGAGGTCCGACGGCCTGCAGCGCCTCGAGGTGCTGGACAGCACGACGGGGGCGCTGCACCTGGTCGATCAGCCCGACGCGGCCTATACGGCATTCCCAGGCTCGAACCCGAACTACGACAGCAGCGTGATGCGCTTCTTCTACACGTCGCTGACGGCGCCCTGGTCCGCGGTCGACTACGAGATGGACACGCGCGCACGGACCATCGTCAAGGAGCAGCCCGTTCGCGGCGGCTACAACCGCGAGGACTACGTCAGCGAACGGCTGTGGGCGACAGCTCCAGATGGCGTCCGCGTTCCGATTTCGATTGTCTTCAAGCGAGACCTGCGTCGCCACGGTTCACCGCTACTGCTATACGGCTACGGGGCGTACGAGCTCTCGAACGACCCCATGTTCGACCCGGCCCGCCTCAGCCTTCTCGACCGCGGTTTCGTCTTCGCGATCGCCCACGTGCGTGGTGGAGGCGAGATGGGGAGGGAGTGGTACGAGAACGGCAAGCTGCTCCACAAGCGCAACACCTTCGACGACTTCATCGCATGCGCCGAGCAGCTGCTCGCCCAGGGTTATACGGTTCCCCAGCGGCTCGCGATCCGGGGTCGCAGCGCCGGCGGACTCCTCATCGGCGCCGTGTTGAACCAGCGCCCTGACCTGTTCGCATGCGCGGTGGCCCAGGTTCCCTTCGTGGACGCGCTCACCACCATGCTCGACGACAAGCTGCCGCTCACAGTCAACGAATACGACGAGTGGGGCAACCCGGCCCAGCCCGAGTTCTATCGCTACATCAAGGGCTACTCGCCATACGACAACCTGCGATCGGTCGAGTATCCGGCGCTGCTCGTGATGGGCGGGCTGAACGACCCGCGCGTCTCTTATTGGGAACCCGCGAAGTGGGTCGCCCGGCTGCGGACGGTCAACCGTGGGGACCGCCCGATCGTGCTGAAGACGCAGATGGGCGCCGGTCACATGGGTCCGTCGGGACGTTACGAGTCGTGGCGCGAGGAAGCTTTCGTGATGGCGTTCGTCATCTCGCAGCTCGGCCTTGACGGTTGAGCCTGAGCAGGGGTAATCTAGCTGGCCTGCACACCCGCCCGGGTGTGCCCACCTTCGAAAGGAGCCGGTTCATGGCAGGCATCGGATTGGTCGTCTTCACCGAAACGGGTGATGCACGCCTGCCCTTAACCGCGCATTGACGCTGGTCTGGTAACCGAACTCTAGAAGCCAGAAAGTCAAACCAGGACCGTGCGGTTGTTGGGCACCGCCACGGTCCTTTTTGTTTGCCATTTCGAGGTTTTTAGGAGTCAGCCATGAGCAAGCCGGCGATCGAGATCCAGGGGGTGAGAAAAGCGTTTCGCCGTCGCGAGCGCGAAGCGGGCGCGCCCTGGTGGCGCCGCGAATGGAAGGTAAAGGTGGCGCTCCACGAGCTGGGCCTGCGGGTCGATGCCGGCGGAGTCACCGACATCCTCAGGCCCAACGGAAGCGGCAAATCGACGCTGATCCGCATCCTCGGCACCCTGCTGACACCAGACGTCGGCACGGCGAAGGTGTTCGGATGGGACGTCGTGACCGACGCGCTTCAGGTGCGCCGCCACGTCAATCGAGTTTCGGTCGAGGCCGCCTTCTTCAAGGAGCTCAGCCCGTGGGAGAACATGGTCTACGCCTCACGCCTGTACGGGAACAACTCACGCGGGACCCGCCGGCGCGTGGTCGAGATCCTGGAGGTGCTCGGCATGCCGAAGGACGTCATCGACCAGCCGATGAAACAGCTGTCGCGCGGGTAGCAGCAGAAGGTCGCGATCGCGCGCAGCTTCCTGACGGCGCCGTCGCTGTTGCTGATGGACGAACCGACGACCGGTCTCGACCCGCGCTCCAAGAAGGAAGTCCAGGTCGTGCTGGAGACGTTGCGCGCGGAGCGCCAGATCACGGTCCTCGTCTGCACGCACGACATGGACGAAGCGGCCGCGCTGTGCGACCGCGTGCTGATGCTCGACGGCGGCCGCGTCCTCGCCGACGGCTCGCCGGAGGAGCTGTGCGCGCGCCACGGCGCCGGCACGCTCGAAGCC